>PMTY01000088.1 GCA_003167155.1 Candidatus Cybelea tumulisoli | reverse complement strand
CCCCCGCGTTGTGGAGAATGCGCCGGATGTAATCGCGCCCAGGATGTGGTGCCCATGAAATCAATCGTGCGCTGCGAGAAGTCACCATCGGGGAGGATGCCCGTGCCTCCGGACAACGCGGGGCAAGCCCCGGAGCCGGAAGCCATCCGCACATGCCTCGCTAGACCCGATGCCATGGCGCCACTGGTTCCCGTCGGCAACTGCAAGGCGCCGCAGCCGGCGAGCAATGCCGCAACCGCGCAACAGCTGAGCGCGGAGCGGCTAAAACCTGAAAGTCTCATGGTTGGCGTGCCTCCCGAAGCCTGCGGCTCAGTTGGTTCGCCGCGCCGCGGCGCTATCCCAGCGGAATGAGCGCTTAAACGTCCGCGTAGCGCACCTCACGTAGACCTTCCGTGAATCGCTCGTCAATAAGGCATTTCGGGAACTCGGCGAGTCTTAAAAGCTCGCTCCGCTGGGATAGCGCCGCGACGCANNTTGACGTGCAGCCGCCGATCGGTGCGCCGGGCGCAATGGCGCACGCTATCGCCCATGCGTCGTCGTCATCCTACCAGGTGCTGCATCGCTTCCTCCGCCACGGCTCCGTTCCACAAGCTTTGGTCAACGTCGATGGAATACTTTACGGTACAACGGCCTATACTCGTGGGCCGGGGCAGGGCCATCACGGCCGCGGAAACGGCACGGTGTTCACTATTAGCACAACCGGCGTGAAGAAATTGCTCTACAACTTTAAGGGCGGCGTGTCCGACGGAGCTAACCCGAGCCCGGGCGGCCTGATCGACGTGAACGGCACGCTGTACGGCACGACCTATTCTGGCGGCGGTACGGGATGCCACGGCCTTGGCTGCGGAACCGTTTATAGCATAAGCACCAGCGGCTCGGAGAAAGTGCTGTATAGCTTCAAAGGCGGTTCTGAGGACGGCGCGCTTCCTTACGGGCTCGTCGAAATGAATGGCACCTTGTACGGTACGACCGTTTTGGGCGGTACTGCGCCGCCTTCTGGATGCTCCATTACCGGCAACAGTCCCGGTTGCGGAACGGTTTTCAGCCTTAGCACGAGCGGTTCCGAGAAGATACTCCACGCTTTTCAAGGCGTCCCCGATGGGGCCAACCCGCAATCGGCCTTGATCGACGTCAACGGAACGCTGTATGGAATCACATACGATGGTGGTACGTGCGGAAAGGGAAGTAGCAAGAGTAGTGGCTGCAATTCATTTGGGACCGTTTATAGCATCACTGCGAGCGGATCGGAGAGGGTGCTTCACCGGTTCAAGTATGATTCAGGACCCTTTCCGACCGGCGGCTTGGTTGACGTCGGCGGAATGTTGTACGGCACGACGGGCGGCACGTCCACGTTTAGCCCCTGCTGCGGCACCGTTTACCGATTAGGGACGAACGGCGCCTATAAGCGTTTGTACAGCTTCACGGGTGGTAGCGACGGCGGTTTTCCGTTCGGCGGGCTGATGAGTGCGAACGGCGTGCTCTACGGCACGACCCTGAACGGCGGCGTAGGCTGCACCACAGGCTCGAAAAGCGGCTGCGGAACCATATTCAGCGTTACGACGAGCGGCAAGGAAACGGTGCTGTATAGTTTTCTCGGCGTCCCGAACGGGGCACACCCGATTGCGACCTTGACCGACGTGAAACACCGGCTCTTTGGCACGACGGCAGTGGGAGGAAACCCCGCCTGCGAAATCGGCTGCGGGACAGTCTTCGCGCTGTCCATTTGAGCTAACCCTCAAATGAATTCCGTCATAGGTCGAGGTCAAAATACCAGCGGCCGTCGAGGCAAAGAGCGCGTGCAAAGGTCACCCTATATGCGTCGCGCCGATCGGCGGCTGCAATGCGCCGCACCTGTAATAAGCGCCGCAGCTAGGCTGCAGCTAAGCGTGAAGTGGCCGCAGCCTGTAAGCCCGTCAAAGAGACAGCGTGAAGACCGTTCCATACCCGTAGGTGACGCAGCAAACGTCGTGATCGCCCCCATAATAAGTGGTTCCGTACAGTGTGCCGTTCACGTTCGTCACTGGTGAACGGGGGTCGAAACCATCTTTACCGCCGGTAAAGCTGTAGAGCACCGTTTCAACACCAGCAGTAGTTATGCTGTAAACCGTTCCGCAGTTGCCATTGGGCGCCCAGCACGAGCCGCTCCCACCGCCGCCAGTTGAAGTTGTGCCGTACATCACGCCGTTCACCTCGATCAGACCGGCGTCCGGCGTTGCCCCGTCGGAACCGTCCGCGAAACGGTAGAGTACCTTTTCAGCACCCTTGGCACTAATTTGATAAACAGTTCCGCACAGGTTACCGTATTCGCAGTTTGAGCCGACCTGACCGCCTCCGGCCGTTGTTCCGTAGAGCATACCGTTCAGATCGATCAAGCCCGACTGCGGATTGTTCCCGTCCGAGCCGTCTTTAAATGCGTGGAGCACTTTTTCCACGCCTGCCGGCGTAATGCTGTAAACGGTGCCACAGCCGGTGCCGCTGTACCCACAAGCATTGCCGCCTTCGGCCGTCGTGCCATAAAGCACGCCCTTGACGTCAAGCAACTCCGCGAACGGGTACGCACCGTCCGATCCACGGGTGAAGCTGTGCAGAACGGTCTCTTTGCCGCTTGTCGTTAGGCTGAAAACGGTTCCGCAGCCGGTACCAAGACTGCTTTGGCATTCCGAACCGCCGCCGCGGACAGTCGTGCCGTAGAGCGTTCCGTTTACATCGATTAAACCGGCGGTCGGATTTGCTCCGTCGGAGCCGCTCTTGAAAGAGTGCAACACTTTTTCTGCACCGGAAGTGCTTAGGCTATAAACGGTTCCATAATGCGACGAGCCACCGTACGCCGTCGTTCCGTAGAGCGTGCCGTTCACGTCGAGTAATCCCGATTGCGGATCGCTTCCGTCGGATCCGCCTTGAAAACGGTAGAGCACCTTCTGCACGCCGCTAGTTGTCATGCCGTAGACGGCGCCGTTGTGCGATCGACCGCCGGCCGTGGTCGTCCCGTACAGCGTGCCGTTGAGGTCAAGCAAGCCCGTCGCGGGGTGCGCTCCCATCCACGGGGGGTGAAAGCGGAAGACCTGCTGATAGGTCCCTGAAGTTGTCCGGCTTTGCTGCGGCATCGCGCCCGGCGCAACAATCGGCGGCTGCCCTCCGCATGCGGCGAGCAATGATGCAGCCACGCAGCAGCTTAGCGCGGAGCTTTTAAGTGGTGTGGTTCTCATGGCGGGCCTCCTGAAGCCTTGCACCGGTCGGCGCCCGAGTATGTTCGCTGCGCCGCGGCGCTATCCCGGCGCGAGTTCGCGGGCTCCTAAACGCTCGCTCGGCTGGGACTGCGCCGCAGCCGACTCAGCCCGCGGGCGGCCTGATCGATGTGAATGGCACATTCTACGAGACCACATCTACCGGCGGCACGTACGGGAACGGAACGGTCTTCGCGTTGGCGCCATAAACGACGTAAAAACGACAACGAGGAAACGACAGCCGTCACCGGGTACTTGCCTCTGCTAGAAGGCGTGATGCTGTGAAAGCCGCTGTCGTAAAGGCCCCAAACGTCGCGCCCGAATATGGCGACTTCGCCGAACCGATAGTTGATGAAGGACACGAAGTCGTCGAGTTGGTGGCGGCGGGAATTCACAATGTCGTGCGCTCACTTGCGGCCGGGCGTCACTACGGCAGCGCCGGCGATTGGCCGCAAATCCCCGGCGTCGACGCCGTAGCGCGCACGCCCGCCGGTGAGCTTATCTATACGGGGTTTATCCAACCACCGTACGGTACGCTGGCGGAGCGAATGTCAGCGCCTATTTCAGTGCGCTTTCCTCTGCCCTCCGGCGCAGACCCGGTGCACGTCGCGGGCGGACTGAACCCCGGTCTCGCGTCCTGGTTGCTGCTGAACGAACGCGCTTCAGAGATCGTCGAACTCGGCACCGTGCTCATCC
>PMTY01000121.1 GCA_003167155.1 Candidatus Cybelea tumulisoli | reverse complement strand
AGCGAATCGTTCTTCTTCACGCGATCGCCGGGCTTGACCAAGACTTCGATGACCGGCACGTCTTTGTAGTCGCCGATATCGGGAACGCGTACCTCGATCGTACTGCTCATGCGCCGCTCTTCTACACCGTGATGGGATTGGGCTTGTCGGGATCGATTCCGTATCTCTCGATCGCTTTCTTGACCGTCGACCGCTCGACGGCGCCATCGGCGGCGAGCGCTTGTAGTGCTGCTACCGTGACGAAGTGACGATCGACTTCGAAAAACCTGCGGAGCTTCCGGCGGAAATCGCTGCGTCCATAACCGTCGGTGCCCAGCGCGATGTAACGCCGGTCCATGAAGGGACGCATCTGCTCGGCGAAGGTGCGGATATAGTCCGTCGCCGCGATACCCGGACCGAGCCGTCCGCGCAAACACTGCTCGACATAGGATAGGCGGGGCGTCTCCTCGGGGTGCAGCATATTCCAGCGGCGCGCGGCAACGCCGTCGCGTTGCAGCTGATTGAAGCCGGGTACGCTCCAGACGTCACTTCGAACGTTCCAGTCGCTCGCGAGCAAGTCGGCGGCGGCCTCCACTTCCCGCAGGATCGCACCGGAACCAAAGAGCTGCACGCACTGCGTTTTCTTCTCTTTCTTGCCGGCCGCGGCGCTCGAGTCTCGGAGAAGATACATGCCTCGCAAAATCCCCTCGCGCACCTCGGGCGGCATCGCCGGATGCGGGTAGTTCTCGTTGAGCAGCGTGATGTAGTAGTACACGTCTTCTTGGTCGGTCAGCATGCGGCGCAGACCGTCCTGAATGATGACGGCTACTTCGTAGGCGTACGTCGGGTCGTAGCTGCAGCAGTTCGGAATGAACGATGCCGCGACTTGACTGCTGCCGTCTTCGTGCTGCAGGCCCTCGCCGTTGAGCGTCGTGCGACCCGAGGTTGCGCCGAGCAGAAAGCCGCGTGTGCGGCTGTCGCCGGCAGCCCATGCCAGATCGCCGATCCGTTGGAAGCCAAACATCGAATAGAAGATGTAGAACGGAATCATTGGCAGATCGTGATTGGAGTACGAGGTTCCCGCAGCGATCCACGATGAGATCGCACCGGCCTCGTTGATGCCTTCCTGCAAAATCTGGCCGAGCTTGTCCTCGCGATACCACATCAACTGTTCGGAGTCTTGCGGATGATAGAGCTGACCGACCGACGAGTAGATCCCGAGCTGCCTGAACATGCCCTCCATGCCGAAGGTCCGTGATTCGTCGGCGACGATCGGAACGACGCGCGCCCCGATCTCGCGATCGCGGGCCACGGCGTTGAGCACGCGCACGAAGGCCATCGTCGTGGAGATGCTGCGGTCGCCCGTACTCTGCAGTTGCGCGTCGAAGACCGAGAGTTCGGGTACCGTTAGCGAGGCCGAACGGCGCCGCCGCTGCGGGACGCTGCCCAGCTCCGCGGTGCGCTCGCGCAGATAGCGCATCTCCGGCGAATCCTCCGCCGGTTTGAAGAACGGAATCTTCTCGTAGGAAATCTGCTCGTCGGTGAATGGAAGCGCAAAGCGATCGCGGAAGGTGCGCATCGCCTCCAGCTCCATCTTTTTGGCTTGGTGGGCGATGTTCTGCGCCTCGCCGGCTTCGCCCATCCCGTAGCCCTTGATGGTCTTCGCTAGGATTACCGTCGGCGCGCCGCGATGGTCGCAGGCGGCCTTGTAGGCGGCGTATACTTTGGTTGGATCGTGGCCGCCGCGCTGCAGCGCCCAGATCTGGTCGTCGGTCCAATCGGCGACCAGGGCCGCGGTCTCCGGATAGCGGCCGAAGAACTCGTCGCGCACGTACCTGCCGTTGCGCGATTTGAACGTCTGATAGTCGCCGTCGACGCATTCCATCATGAGCTGCTCGAGTCGCCCGCTGGAATCCGTGGCTAACAGCGGATCCCAACTGCGTCCCCAGATTACCTTGATGACGTTCCACCCGGCGCCTTTGAAGTTGCCCTCCAGCTCTTGAATGATCTTACCGTTGCCGCGGACCGGCCCGTCGAGCCGCTGCAGGTTCGCGTTGACGACCCAAATCAAGTTGTCGAGCTTCTCGCGGCCGGCGAGCGAGATCGCACCTTGCGATTCGGGCTCGTCCATCTCGCCGTCGCCGACGAAGGCCCAAACCTTTCGGCCGGAGGAGTCGGCCAGCGCACGATCGTGCAGATAGCGCATAAAGCGGGCTTGATAGATGGACATGATCGGGCCCAAGCCCATCGAGACAGTCGGGAACTGCCAAAAGTCGGGCATCAGCCAGGGGTGCGGGTACGACGAGAGGCCGCGCCCGTCGACCTCCTGCCGAAAATGCTCGAGCTGCTCCTCGGTGATGCGGCCTTCGAGAAAGGCGCGCGCATAGACGCCCGGCGACGAGTGGCCTTGGAAGAAGACGAGATCGCCTCCGAACGTTTCGCTCGGCGCGCGAAAGAAGTAGTTGAAGCCGACGTCGTATAGCGTCGCGGCCGAGGCGAAGCTCGCGACGTGGCCGCCGAGTTCGGAGCTAACTTTATTTGCCCGGACGACGGTCGCCATCGCGTTCCAGCGGACGTAGTGGCGCAGACGGGCTTCGACCTCGCGGTCGCCGGGCATCGGGGCCTGCTTGTCGGCGGGAATCGTGTTGACGTACGGGGTCGTTAATCCAAGCGATACGTGCGTGCCGGCGCGCCGCGCCTCGTCGACCAGCGAGGCGATCAGCTCGCGCGCGCGGCCGGGGCCTTCGACGGCGAGCACGCCTCGCATGGCCTCGAGCCACTCGCGAGTCTCTTGAGGATCGGGGTCGGGGGCGAAGCTGGTCATTGCTGCCGTCATTTCCGTCTGGCGCGCTCATCTCTTCCAAAAGCGTCCGCCTGCCTGGGAAGAACTGCGCTTCGGGCGTATAGAGTCCATGCACGGGAGCTGAGAGGCTGAGAGGGCGACCCCGAGTCGCCGACCGCACTGTACCTGACCCGGATAATGCCGGCGTAGGGAGGATAGCATGAAGGTTTATGTTGGGGGCAGCGACCCTTCGATTCGCGTTCCGCGCCGCGCGGTAACGCTGACCGACGGAACGGTCCATACACTGTACGATACCAGCGGTCCGTACACCGATTCGGAGTTGTCACTCGACATCCGTCGCGGCCTGGAGCCGCTGCGCGAGCGTTGGATCGGCGCGCGTAACGATACGATCGAGTTGGAAAAGCCGACCTCGCTCTATCGCCGCGGTCGCGAGGCGATGTCCGAGCTCGACGCCTTGCGCTTTCCGTCGCCGCGCTTGCCCCGGCAGGCGAAGCCCGGCGGCAACGTAACGCAGATGCACTACGCTGCGCGCGGCGAGATCACGCCCGAGATGGAGTTCGTCGCGCTGCGCGAGAACGTCGAGCCGGAGTTCGTGCGCAGCGAGATCGCGCGCGGGCGCGCGATTCTTCCCGCAAACGTCAACCACCCCGAGAGCGAGCCGATGATCATCGGCCGGAGCTTCCTGGTGAAGATCAACGCCAATATCGGTAACTCGGCCGTGAGCTCGTCGATCGAAGAAGAGGTCGAGAAGATGACGTGGGCGACGCGCTGGGGCGCCGACACCGTCATGGATCTCTCGACCGGCGCGAACATCCACGAGACGCGCGAGTGGATTCTGCGCAACTCGCCGGTGCCGATCGGGACCGTTCCGATCTATCAAGCGCTCGAAAAGGTCGGTGGCAAGGCCGAGGAGCTGACGTGGGAGCTTTTCCGCGATACGCTGATCGAGCAGGCCGAGCAGGGCGTCGACTATTTCACCATCCACGCCGGCGTGCTGTTGCGGTACGTGCCGCTCACCGCAAACCGCATTACCGGCATCGTCTCGCGCGGCGGTTCCATTCTGGCCAAGTGGTGCCTCGCGCACCATCGCGAGAACTTCCTCTACGAGCATTTCGAAGAGATTTGCGAGATCATGAAGGCGTACGACGTCGCCTTCTCGCTCGGCGACGGGTTGCGCCCCGGCTGCACCGCCGACGCGAACGATGCGGCGCAATTCGCCGAGCTCGAGACGCTGGGCGAGCTGACGGACGTCGCGTGGAAGCACGACGTGCAGGTGATGATCGAGGGGCCGGGCCACGTGCCGATGCACATGATCGAAGAGAATATGCGCAAACAGCTCGCCGTCTGCAAAGAGGCGCCGTTCTATACGCTCGGACCGCTCGTGACCGACATCGCTCCCGGCTACGATCACATTACCAGCGCCATCGGCGCGGCGATGATCGGTTGGTTCGGCACGGCGATGCTCTGCTACGTTACGCCCAAAGAACACCTCGGGCTACCCAATAAAAAGGACGTCAAGGACGGTGTCATCGCGTACAAGATCGCGGCCCACGCGGCCGATCTCGCAAAGGGCCATAAAGGCGCGGCACATTGGGACGACGTGCTCTCAAAGGCGCGTTTCGAGTTTCGCTGGCAAGATCAATTCGATCTTTCGCTCGACCCCGAAACGGCACGTGAGTTCCACGACGAGACGCTTCCGGCGCCCGGCGCGAAGATCGCGCACTTCTGCTCGATGTGCGGCCCGCATTTCTGCTCGATGAAGATCACGCAAGAGGTCCGCGAGTACGCGCAACAAGGGATGGCCGAAAAATCGCGCGAGTTTATCGAGTCCGGCGCCGAGGTCTATGTCCCTGTGTCATCCTGAGCCTGTCGAAGGACGCGTGAAGCCCTGTGCGGTGCTCTTCGATCGTGACGAGACGATCGTGGTCGACGTGCCGTTCAACGGTGATCCGGAGCGGGTCGAGCCGGCGCCGAACGCGCGCGCACTGCTCGATCGCCTTCGCGAGGCCGGTCTGCCGCTGGCCGTCGTGAGCAATCAGAGCGGCATCGGTCGAGGACTCATCACGCGCGAAGCCGTCGATGCCGTGAACCGGCGCGTCGACGAGCTGCTCGGACCCTTCGCGGGATTCTTCGTCTGCCCGCACGCCCCGGAGGACGCATGCGACTGCCGTAAGCCCAAGCCGAAGCTGATTCTCGATGCGGCGCGAGCGCTTGGCGTCGATCCGACCTGCTGCGTGGTCGTGGGCGATCGGGAGAGCGACGTCGAGGCCGCGCGGAACGCCGGCGCAATCCCCTTACGCGTCAAAGGGCGCGCGGGCTTGGCCGACGCGGTCGAGACCATCTTGCGATGGCACGGCGAGTAGGCAAGTAAGCTAGGTTCCTGGCTGGCTACGAAGCCGGAACTTGACCAAGCGCCGCCAAGGACGGCGCAGTATAGTTGACTATACCGCTCTGTATACAATACTATACTGTTAGGAGTACCTATGCTGCCTGCCTACACGGATATCCCGCAGGGCGACGGTCGCCCGCCCGCCCCCCCCGTCTTTGGTACGGAGATGCGCACCAGGCTGCTGCTGCTTATTGCGATCCTGGAGGAGACCTACCCAGGTGAGCTCTCAAGACACTCTGGCACGAGTATTTCCTCCGTGCAGCGCACCCTGGATCTCCTCGAACGTGAAGGTCTCATTGCCACCAGGCACCGGGTCGTCCGCACCGTTAGACTCAATCCTGTATATCCCGCGATGAAGGAGTTACGGGCCTTTTTATTGCGCGTAGCTGAGGGCTACCCGCGATATCAACAGATTCGGGAATCGATCCGAAAACGTCCCCGGAGGCGCGGAAAGACGTTGTGATCGACGAAACGTCAACGCTAGAAGACGTTTGTTTTGGCGTCGCGGTGGCGCTCGATCGCTGTTCGATCGAGGCCATACTGACTGGCGGCAGCGCCGCTACCATGTATGCACCGCACGCATATACATCGCTGGACGCGGATTTTGTGCTTGCCAACTTTCCCGATCGAGAATCTCTGCGACTAGCGCTCGCGGAACTAGGGTTTGTGCCGTCGGCTACGCTCGGCATGTTCGAGCATCCGCACAGCAAATTCACGATCGACTTTCCGAAGGGGCCACTGGCGGTCGGCGGCGACTACATTCACGAGGTCGCAACCCTCGAGCGCGCAAACATGCACCTTCGGATTCTAACGCCAACCGACTGCGTCCGGGATCGCCTCGCGCACTTCTATTATTGGGGAGACTACACGGCTCTTAAAGCCGCCGTTGCCGTCGCTCAATCTCAGCGTGGTAGCGTTGACCTCTTGAAGCTCCGCGCGTGGACCGAACGTGAAAGCGGCGCCGGCTCAGACCACAGCCCTAAGTTTTCGGAGTTTCTGGATCGGATCGCTCGCACTGGCGACCCCTGACCTTGTCATCCTGAGCGAGGTCGAAGGGCTTTACTGGGTTGGGGGGCCTTCCAGCCAATAAGCGAGGTCGGCTCCGCCGACCGGCGCGGTGACGGCGTAAGCGTTTTCGGGAAGGCGGACCGTCTTTGAAAGCTCCTCCCACGTCGCAAGTACCCGCACGACGTAGTTTTGCGTTTCGTCAAACGGCGGAATGCCGCCGTATTCACTTACCGCTTTCGGACCGGCATTGTAGGCCGCGAAGACGAGGTCGTAGTGTTTGGTCCCAAAGCGCCCGACTAAGCCGCGAAGATAGCGCGCAGCGCCGGAGATGTTCTGCGCCGGGTCGTGCGGGTTGACGCCGAGCAGCGCTGCCGTCCCCGGCATCAGCTGGCCCAGCCCAATTGCGCCCGCGCGCGAAAGCGCATGGGTGTGCCAGCGAGATTCGACCGTAACGATGGCCACGAGCATGTTGGCATCGAGGCGCCAGCGGACGGCGTTGAGGAGCACCCGGCGCGCCAGATCGCGGCTCTGCCAGCGCGGCAACTGCGGATTGATGTGGCTCAGAACTCTGGCGTAAACGGCGACGGCGACGGCTGTGGCGGGTACCGCTCGATTGGCCGCCTGGGCCGGAAGCAGCAGCGGCCCAATAGAAAAGCCGGCCGCAGCCAGGAGGCTCAGGATAATCCTGCGCATATGGGGCCGGTGGGTTCGCGCCGAGCTCTCGCCGTCCTTCTGTTCCTGTTCATCGTAATGTGTGGCCTGATCGCGTGGTCTCAGTGGTACGCAATTCACGTGAACGTTCCGAGGTATCAAGCGCAGCACCGGGCCGCACCCGCGCATTGAATTGATTGGGCGCGTCTTGACCTAGACGAGAGAGGGTTTGGAGTTGATCGTTTCCCTGCTACTTGCGGCGTCGCTTTACGCGGCAAATCCGGTCGCATCACCTTTGCCGGCCTCGCCGCTGCCTCCCAGGCCCGCGGCATCGGTTTCGCCTTCGCCGTCAGCCTCGCCCACGGCGACGCCCGGGCCGCCGTTTGCAAACATGAAGTGGCGTGAAATTGGTCCGGCGGGTGGCGGAGGCCGGACGCCGGCGGTTGCCGGTTCGGCGACGGATCCTAAACTCTACTATGTCGGCACCGCGGGCGGCGGAGTTTGGAAATCGGCTAACAGCGGTCAAACGTGGGATCCCGTCTTCGACGATCAAGATGTCGCGGCAATCGGCGCGGTCACGATCGATCCAACCGACAACCAAACGGTCTGGGCCGGAACGGGGGAAGGGAATCCTCGCAACGACGTGAGTTACGGCAACGGCGTTTATAAGACGACCGACGGCGGCGACCATTGGACGAATACCGGCCTGAAGGAGACGAAGTACATCACCCGGATCGTCGTGGATCCGCGGGATCACAACCACGTCGTCGTTGCCGCGTTGGGTGACGTCTTTAGCGATAGCCTTCAGCGCGGCATCTACGTTACCGACGATGGCGGCAAAACGTGGAAACAGACGCTCTATGTCGGGCCCGAGAGCGGCGCGTCCGACCTTGCGATGAACCCGCAGAATCCCAGCGTGCTCTACGCCGGCATTTGGAAATTTCAGCGCCGGTCGTGGACGTTCGTTAGCGGTGGAGAGGAAGACGGCATCTACAAGTCGACCGACGGCGGCGCCACGTGGACGGAGCTCGAGGGGCATGGTCTGCCGGCGAGTCCAATGGGACGCATCGGCTTGGCGGTCGCGCCAAGCAACGGCAGCCGCGTCTACGCGGTGATTGAATCAAAAGCGGGAGTACTGTGGCGATCCGACGATGGCGGCGCGAGTTGGACGATGGTCAGCGACGATTCGGCGGTCGACGCGCGTCCCTTTTACTTCTCGCACGTCGCGGTCGATCCGAAAAACGCCGACCGCGTCTACGCGGTCTCTTTTCAGCTGATGCTGAGCACGAATGCCGGCAAAACGTTCAAAGCGATCGCGCCGGGCGTGCACGTGGACTATCACGCAATCTGGATCGCACCCAACGACCCGGATCGCATCATGACCGGCGAGGACGGCGGCTACGCCCTGACGCTCGACGGCGGCGAGAACTGGTTCTTCTCGGCCAACTTACCGATCGGCCAGGTCTACCGTGTCGGACTCGGCAACGATAATCCGTACACGGTCTGCGCCGGTCTGCAAGACAACGGTGCTTGGTGCGGCCCTTCGAACTCGCTGGATCCTTCCGGCATTCAAAATAAGGCGTGGATCGCTTCGACGGGCGGCGACGGCGAATGGAGCATTCCCGAACCCGACGATCCGAACTGGCTGTGGTCCGACGCTCAGAACGGCTCGCTGACCGTTTACAATCGCGTGACGCAAGATCAATGGTCGGGACAGCCGTACCTTCCGACGGGTAAGGAGTCGTGGGACCTCTCGACAAGCAAGTACCGGTTCAACTGGGAGTCACCGATCGGATTCGATCCGTTTCGTAAGAACGTCGGCTGGTATGCCGGCAACGTTCTTTTCGAGACGACAAATCGCGGACGATCTTGGCGTGCGATCAGTCCCGACCTCACGCGCAATCTCAAAGCGCATCAGCAGCCCGCGGGCGGTCCGATTGTCAACGATGTCTCCGGCGCGGAGTACAGCGATACGATTCTCGACGTCGAAGGTTCGACGAAAAACCGTGGCGAGATTTGGGTCGGCACCGACGACGGGCTGGTCCAGCTCACGCGCGACGGCGGAAAGCATTGGACGAACGTGACGCCGCCGGGCGCGCCTGAGTTCGCGCGCTTTGCGACCGTCGCGCCCTCGACGCTCGTTGCCGGAACCACCTACGCCATCGCCGACGGGCATTACACCGGCGACAACTCGCCGTACGCCTACGTCACTCACGATTACGGCAGTCACTGGACGAAGATCGTCGCCGGGCTGCCCGCCGGCCAATGGGCTCGCGCGATCCGGCCCGACATCCGAAATCGCAGCATCGTCTATCTCGGCACGGAAGAGGGGATCTGGATTTCGTTCGACGGCGGAGCGAGCTGGCAGTCGTTCAAGAACGGTCTGCCGCCCGCTTCCGTGCACGACATTCGGTTGCAGCCGCAATACGACGACCTCGTAATCGCGACGCATGGGCGCGACGTCTACATCATGGACGACATGACCCCCGTGCAGCAGCTCATGGACGCGGTTGCGCAAAAGAGCCGGCTCTTCACACCGCCGGTCGGCTACGAGTGGTCGCTGCATCCCAACGATGACGGCGTCTACACGAACTTCGCGGCGGACAACCCGCCATACGGCGTGATGATCACCTTCTATCAGGCGCAGCCTCAAAAGGACGCCCCGAGAATCGACATCCTCGACAGCTTCGGTCGCGTGATCCGCACGATCTCCGGAACTCACAAAATCGGAGGTAAGGACCGCCCCTACGTTCCCAACAAAATCGGTTTGAATCGCTACACCTGGGATTTCAACGTCAACGCCCCGGTGAAGTGGAACGCTGCGCCGAATGACTTTTCCAACCCCCAGGGCGGCCCGGGCGTGGTGCCGGGGCTCTATTCCGTGCGCATGACGCTTTCGGGGCGGACGTACGTGCAGCGCTTTAAAGTCGAACCCGATCCGCGGTCGATGTTCACGCAGGCCGAGTACCAGCGCACCTTCGACGAGTCGATGCGCCAGTTGTCCCACGTATCGCAGATCGACACCATGCTCAACACGCTCGACGATCTCAAGAAGTCGATCGACACCGCGCTTGCCGCCGCAAAGAAGGCCAATAACGCCGACTTGACGGCCAAGCTCGACGACGCATCCAAGGAGCGGCAGACGCTCTTTGATTCGCTCGCCGTAAAGATTCGAGGTGAAGGAACGGAGGACGAGACTGCATTGCACGAAGACGTTCTTGGCGCGTTCCAGAGCGCACAAGGCCTCATCACGCCGGCGGTGGCGAGCTTCATCGCGCGCGTCGACACCCAGTACCGCCAGGGCATAGTGCGCTACAACACGTTCGTGACCGGTGTGCTGCCCGGCATCAACGGGGCGTTGAAACAAGCCGGCATGAAACCGCTGCCGCCGGCCAAAGAAGTGGGGGCACTCTAATGCTCGTTTCAACAATACTCTTCGCGGCTGCCGCTTACGCGAATCTGTCGTGGCGTTCGATCGGACCGACGATCGCGGGCGGGCGCGTTGCTGCGGTGGCCGGAACGCCGCAGGACGACCAGCTCTACTATCTCGGAACCGCCGGGGGCGGCGTGTGGCGGTCGACCAACGGCGGTGCGACGTGGCAGGCCGTCTTTGAAAAGCAGGCGGTCTCGGCGATCGGCGCGGTCGCCATCGATCCGACCAACGAGCGCATCGTCTGGGCGGGAACCGGCGAGGCGAATCCGCGCAACGACGTCAGTTATGGCGACGGACTCTACAAGTCGAGCGACGGGGGGAAGAGCTGGCGGCGCGCCGGCGTGGCCGGCGTTTGGAGCATCTCGCGAATCGCAATCGATCCGCGCAATCCACGCCACGTCGTCGTCGGCGCGTTCGGCGACCCGTTCAAGGATTCAACGAACCGCGGCGTCTACGTTACGTTCGATGGCGGAGAAAGCTGGACCAAATCGCTCTATCTCAGTCCGGCGAGCGGTGCGAGTGACGTTGCGATCAATCCGGCCGATCCAAAGATCGTCTACGCGGGCATGTGGCACTTTCGCCGGATTCCGTGGACCTTCACCAGCGGCGGCCCCGACGGCGGCCTCTACAAATCCGTCGACGGCGGCCGAAGGTGGCGAAGGCTGAGCGGCCATGGCTTGCCGCAGGGGTTCACCGGGCGAATTGGGTTGGCCGTCGCGCCCAGCCGTCCCAACCGAGTCTTTGCGCTCATCGAAGCGGCGGGTGGAATTTTGTGGCGCTCCGACGACGCCGGCGCGCGCTGGAGGATGACCAGCGACGACACGCTCGTCGATCAGCGCCCCTTTTACTTCACGCACATTGCCGTCGATCCAAAAAATCCAGACCACGTCTATGCAGTCTCGGAGATGCTCTCGGAGAGCAAGGACGGCGGCCGCAAGTTTAAAGAAATCGCTAAGGACGTTCACGTCGACTATCACGCGATCTGGATTGCTCCCAACGATCCCAAGCGGATCATCACCGGCGAAGACGGCGGGTTCGCGCTAACGAGCGACCTCGAGCACTGGGCCTTTTCCCGGAATCTTACGATCGGGCAGATCTATCACGTCGGCCTCTCCAATGAAAATCCGTACTTGGTCTGCGCGGCCTTCCAGGATAACAACGGCTTTTGCGGTCCGTCGAACTCGCTCGACGACGAAGGCATTCTCAATCGCCATTGGATCAACGTCGTCGGGGGCGATGGAATGTGGACGGTGCCCGACCCGGTCGATCCGAACTATATTTGGGCGGATTTGGAGGACGGTGCGGTCACCCTCTACGACCGCAGGACCGGCGTCAGCCGCTTCATTCGTCCGTACGACTCGTTTCCCGGAAGCTTTCTTGGGCCGTTCGACTTGAGCAAGGCGGCGTACCGCTTCAACTGGGATTCACCAATCGCGTTCGCTCCTTGGGACGGACACGTGGCGTGGTTCGGTGGAAACGTCGTTTTTCAGTCGACCGACCGCGGCGAAACGTGGCGGCCGATTAGCCCAGATCTCACGCGCAACATTACCGAACACCAGCTGCCCTCCGGCGGACCGTTGGCGAAGGACGTCTCGGGCGCGGAGTACTCCGACACGCTCCTCTATATCGAAGGCTCTTCGATAAGCCAAGGCGAGATCTGGGTTGGAACCGACGACGGCTACGTGCAGCTGACGCGTGATGGGGGCTCGCACTGGCAAAACGTCACGCCGCCCGGCGCGCCCCAGTTCGCGCGCTTCGAAACGGTGGCGCCCTCGCCGCTGGTTGCCGGAACGGCGTATGCAGTTGCGGATAACCATCGCGTGGGAGACTACGCGCCTTACGTCTACGTCACGCGCGATTACGGCACGCACTGGACGAAAATCGTCACCGGACTGCCGAACGATCAGTACGCGCGCACGATCCGTCCGGATACACGCAATCCCTATATGCTCTACGCGGGGACCGAAAACGGCCTCTGGATTTCGCTCGACAACGGCGGCCACTGGCAGGATTTCCGAATCAATCTGCCCGCGGTCTCGGTGCGCGACATCCGCATCCAGCCCGAGTTCAACGATTTGGTCATCGCGACGCACGGACGCGACGCCTGGATTCTCGATGACGTCGACTCCATCCAGCAGCTCGGTAACGCCCAGCGCGCCGGAGCCATGCTCTACCCACCGCGGGTAGCCTACGAGTATCACTACCACTCCAACGATCCGGGAATCTACACGCAGTTCGCCGGCGACAATCCGCCAAAGGGCGCGATCGTCGATTTCTATCAGACCGCGCCGCAGAAGCGGCCGCCGTTGCTGCAGGTTCTCGACGCAGGCGGCCGCCTGATTCGCACCGTCAGCGGCACGCATAAAGTAAAAGGAAAAGAAGAGCCCTACGTTCCCAATAAGACCGGCATCAACCGGTACGTTTGGGACTTTACCGAAGACGCGCCCACGAAGTGGCATGGCGCCGCGCGCGAGGAGTATCAAGGGCCCAAGACCGGTCCGGCGGTCGTTCCCGGAACCTATACGATTCGCTTGGCGCTGGGCGCGCAAACGCTGTCGCAAACGGTAACGGTGAAGCCCGATCCGCGCGACAATTGGACGCAAGACCAGTACGAATCCGGTTACGCCTTCGCGCGGAAGTATTCGACGATTTATGGAAAGATCGACGAGGTTCTCAATAATCTCGACGCGATCAAGAAGTCGCTCGCGCACGCTGCGGCAGCGGCGAAGAATGACGCGTCGGTTACCAGTCAAGTTACCGCCGCGCAGCAGAGCTGGAACGCGGTCTTTGCCGCGTTTACCGCCGACTACAAGAACGACGAGGACTCGATTCAGCGTTCGGGTTCGCTTCGCGAATCGATTCCGCGCACCGGCTTTGGTTCGCAGCTTCCGCCAACGGCCGAGCAGCTCGATTATGCGAAGCGTTTTGATACCGCGTACGCGGCTGCCGTCGCGCAGTACAACGATTACGTCGGGCTACTTTCGCCGCTACAGACTGCCTTGAAGAGCGCCGGCATCAAACCCCTCGACGGCGCAACCCCAGTGTCACCTTAACAACCGGCGCAAGAAGGTTTCGTGGCGGAACGATGCGCTCGCACCGAAATGTACGATCGTCAAATCGAGCGACGCCACCAAGTAGAGCGCTTGTCCCGCGGAGCCGCTCGCGTAGACGAGATCCTTCGGGGCATGGCGCGCGCCCAGCCACCAGCCAAGGCCGTAGCGTGCGTTAGCGGAGGAGCCTTGGAAGCAAGGCGCGAGGCGCTCGCGCTCGCGCACGACGTAGCGTCCGTATGCAAGCCAGTCCATCGCGCAGAGCGAAGCGCCGGTTGGCAGCGGATGCGTTCCGTCCTTTAGGCTGCGCCAGCTCGCCACTCGGACGCCCGCCGGATCGAGAAGGCGTTCGCGGAGGTAATCGTGCGGCGTCAGCTTGCGATCGGCGAGCTTGCGCGCGAGCACCGCGCCGAAGACTTGGAATGGGATGCCGCCGTAGGTAAAATGCGTCTCCGGCTCGTCTTTCAATGGCGTAGTCAGGGCGCGTTCGTACTCTGGGACCGCGGCTCCTAAGCCGCCAAAGCCGAAGCCGGCCGTGAGCGAGAGTAGCATACGCAAGGTGACGCGTCGCTTCCATGGGTCGTCACGCCACGCCGGGAATGTCGCGGCGACGGGCTCGTCGAGTTCCAGCAATCCGTCGTCGCGAGCGCAGAGCGCCGCGGGACCCCAAAAACTCTTCGTTCCGCTATAAAGCGGATGGGGTTTTTTCGCGTCAAAGCCGTCGCCGTACTCTTGCGCGAGGATCTCGTCGCCGAGCGCGATTACCATCGCGTGCAATGCATGCGTGCGCGCGTACGCGGTGGCCGCGGGGATCTCGATCTGGAGCGCCATTGGAGGAGCGTTCGGACGCCGCTCGCAAAAGCGCCTGCATGAGGGGCTACGTTTTGCTCGTCGCGTCGATCGCGGCCCTAGGTGGATTGCTTTTCGGCTACGATACCGGCGTAATCTCCGGCGCGATCCTCTTTATCAGCAAGCAGTTCGCGCTCGACGACCGGCTGCAAGCCTTTACGATCAGCGTCGTCTTGATCGGCTGCATCGCAGGTTCGGCCGTCGCCGGATCGGTTGCCGACCGCATCGGCCGGCGCCCAACGCTCTTTGGGGCGGGCGTCGTCTTCTTGGTCGGAGCGCTGCTCTCGGCGCTGGCGGCCAACGAAGCGGCGCTGCTCGGTGGACGTTTCGTCGTCGGCATCGGAATCGGTTTCAGCTCCGTGGTCGCTCCGCTCTATATTTCGGAAGCCTCGCCCGCGGCGAACCGCGGTGCGCTGGTTTCGCTCTACCAATTCGCGATCACTATCGGCATTCTCGCGGCGTACATCGTCGACTACGTGTTGGCCGGCGGCGGCCAGTGGCGCTGGATGTTAGGCCTTGCCGTCGTTCCGTCGCTCGTCTTGATGGGCGGAATGATTCGCATGCCTGAGAGCCCGCGCTACCTTTTCAAAATCGGCCAGCACGATCGGGCTCACGAGGAGCTGGAGCGCATCTATGACGACAAGGCTGCAAGCGCACGCGAAGAAGCCTCGATAGCGGCAAGTCTGACCGTCAAGCGCGGCGGCCTGCGCGCATTATTGAGTCCGGCGATTCGACCGGCACTCTTCGTCGGCGTTTCGCTGGCGATATTACAACAGGTTACCGGCATCAACTCCGTCATCTATTATGGGCCTAGGATATTTGAAATGGCAGGCGCCGGATCAGCGGCGGCCTCGATTTTGGCACAATCGCTGGTCGGTGCCGTAAACTGCGGGATGACCCTAGTTGCGATCTTCTTTGTCGACCGCGTCGGTCGCAAGCCGCTGCTCTATGCCGGCCTCTCCGGCATGTTCGTGGCGCTGACGGTATTGGCGTACGCCTTCTCGCAGCCGCACCTCTCGGGTTCGCTGGGTACGATTGCCCTGGTCAGCATGATGGTCTACGTGGGATGCTTTGCGTTTAGCTTCGGACCCATCCTCTGGCTGTTGCTCTCCGAGATTTTTCCGCTACCCGTGCGCGGTGCCGGAATGTCGGTTTCGACGCTGGCCAACTGGGTAGGAAACTTTGCGGTTTCGCAGTCCTTTCTGGGAATGGTCGAGCGCCAGGGAAGCCCGGCGACGTTTGGGACTTATGCGGCCCTCTGCATCGTGACGATCATCTTCGTGCGCATCATGGTTCCCGAAACCAAGCAGGAACTGCTCGAACAAGTTCGCGTTGGCGCAGCTTAGTATCGTCATTCCGGTCTACGACAACTGGTGGCTCACCGCGCGGTGCTTGAGCGAGCTGGATCAGCTGCGTCGATCCGGTTCCGTGCTTTTCGAAACCATTGTGGTCGACAATGCTTCGACCGACGAAACGCCGGAGGCAATTGCCGCTTTCCCGTGGGTGCGCTATCTTCGCCACGAGACGAACCGCAACTTCGCCGGAGCTTGCAACGCGGGCGCTCGTATGGCGGAGGCGCCGCTGGTGCTCTTTCTCAACAACGATGCCTATCCGCTCGGCGATGCCTTGACGCCGCTGGTTGCGGCCTTCGACCGGCCCGAAATCGCCGTCGCGGGCGGAGCGCTCTTCTTCGAAGACGGCGTGACTCAAGCGGCGGGGTTCGTCCTGTTGCGCAACGCACATTGGCACTATTCGTGCCGCAATCTGCCTTCATCGCTCGACGGCGTTACCACTTCGCGTGATGCCTTGGGCGTCTCCGGCGCGGCGATGGCGGTCCGCACGCAGTGGTTCCTCGATGGCGGCGGATTTGACGAGTCGTTCGTCAATGGCTTCGAGGACGTCGACCTTTGCCTGCGAGCGCGCGAGCGAGGCGCTGCGATCGCCTATGTTGCCGAGGCTCGTTTCGCCCACTATGAAGGTGCTTCAGCGGGGCGATTCGACCGCGAGCGTGAGAACGAGGAGCGTTTCTATCAACGCTGGACCTCGCGCATGGCGTCGCTACCGCGAGCGCAGCGCGGCGAAGTCGGAGCGATAACGATGCGGGAAGACGCGCATGAAGATCGGCTGATTGCAGCGGCGCGCGAGGATCTGGTCGCTGCGCTTCGCTCCTTCGGCCACCCAGTGGTTCGTGGTCCGTTGCATCGCCGGCGTTGGTTCGACCGGCGTTTTCGGCAGGCCGCTTCGATCGAGTGGTTTTCGCGAGAAGTTTCGCAGCCGGGAATCACGATCGAGCGTCGTCCGGACGCCTTCCCTTCGATTCGGACGCACGGCGCAATCGACGTCGAGGTTCCGTGGCTTCCATGCGCGGCCGCGGAGCGCATCGTGCTCTGCGCCGTTGCGCGTTCCTCCGATCCCACGTGCATCACCGTCGGACTCGCCGGCCCGCCGGAAGATCTACGCGACGTCGACCTGGGCTATCCGGTCGTGCGGATAACGCCACAGATGCTGCTCGGCGGCGGAGACCGCGTGCCCGTTGCCTGCGTCGTTCATTGCGGGCTAACCGACGACGCCGCGTTCGGCAACGTGCTGCTGGGGCAAGCCGGGATCCCGGCCGTCGTGCTTCCTCATGACGGATTGCGGGCGATCTTCGCCGCCGACGTTGCGATTTTCGCGCAGCGATCGGAGTTACTGAACGCAACTGCGCGCTTCGTCAACAGTGCGGTCCTCAGAGGATGGTACGGGCACCTCGTGGCGGCCGATTCGCGACGGCGTTTCTCACCCCGCCGCAGCGCGATCCGAGTCGTGGATCTGCTTTGCGCGGCACGCTTCGGTTTGGAGCGGCCGGCCAGCCGAACTCAGTAGTCGTCCACCGGCAAGCCGGACGGCGGCTGCTTCAAGAAATACGCCTTTGAGTATTTGGTGGCAATCGGCGTGAAGCTTCGCGGCGACTGCGTGAAATCGAAAGAATCCAGGAGGCTATTGGCGCGCATATCCGTCCGTCCCAGAGTTCCGAGATTCCAGTTGCTCTCGACGAGCTTGAGAATGCTGCCGAACTCGTATTGCGTATGCGAGATGTACCCCGGTTGGCTTGATGAGGTCTCCTTCGCGTACGCGGAGATGAGCAGCATCGGAACGCGAATGCCCAACCCCTGGCCGTCGAGCTGCGGAGGCGCCACGTGGTCAAATTGGCCGCCCCAGTCGTCCCAAACGACGATCACCACGGTGTTCGGCCAGTAGGAACTCTCTCCGACCGCGTTCACGATGCTGGCCACCCAGGACGGGCCGGTATCTTTGTGATTCCCGGGATGATCGGAGTTTATTGCGTCGGGTATCACCCAGGATACGGCGGGCAGCGTACCGCCGGAGACGTAGTTGAAGAACTGCGTTTCGGGCTGTATGATGTTCGTCGCCCACTCTGGGCCATTGCGCACGGCGTTGATTGCCTCGAATCCATCCCACGTGCCGCCTTTCGACGCACTCGTAAAATAGAGCCAGGAGACGCTCTTGGCATCGAGCAGATCGCGTATCGTCGAGTATGTAAAGCACGGAAAGGGCCCCTGACCCCGCAGCTCCTTGCCCGCTGGAGTGATTAGCGACGTTACCGTTCCCTTAGGCGACGCCTCGCATCCCCACGAGCCCGGCGTCGGAAAATCGATAACGTTATCGCCTTTGGTACCGACCGGCGTCCCCGCGGCGATGAGGTCTTGATGGGCAGTGAAGCTATCGCTGCTTTGGGTAGTAAACATGTGATCGCCCAGAACGTATTGTTTAGCCATGGACCAATACTCCGGGATGTCGTTCGGGTTGACGTACCGGTAGGCGTACGTGCCCGCCGGCTCCCTCGTGCCTTTCTTGAGCGTCAGCTCGACGTCATCGAAGCCGTCCATCTTTCCTTTATCGTACTCGTGCTGGAAAGATAAGTGCTGATGGGCCAAGCTCAACGAGTCGAGAGGCTCGGACTTCAGTGTTATGTACTGGTCGCCGCTTTTCGTTTTCATCAGCCCCTGCGTTGCTCCGTCGGCGCCCGGAAAGGTCGCGAAGAAGTCGTCGAAGCTGCGGTTCTCTTGAACCACGATGACGACGTGCTGGATGTATGCCGAGGTACCCGAGGCCGGCGAGACGCTGCCAAGTGATGGTGCGCCGGTGGATGGCACGCCGGTGCCCGAGCCCATCGAGCTGCATCCGGTCATCCCTAGGGCGGCTGTTAGTCCAATGGCCGAGAGCCCGATCGCAATACGCAGTGGGTTTTTCATGTGCAGCATTCTCTCATGGGCGGGTCGGTTTGCCAAGTAGAAGTAGCCCACGCTTTGCCCGAAACTTAAGTTGCCTCGCGGCCGCAAGCGCCCGCTCGCCCTGCCTCAAATTGCGCCTCGATCGACCCATAGCCGCCGCCGCCCGGGGTTTGAATCGTGAGAATGGCTCCGGGCTGGAGCGGCAGGCTGGTCTTTGCAGCGATGCGTCTTTCGGTCCCAGCCCGCTTCAACGTGTGGCGTCCGCAAGCGCCCGGCTCTCCGCCCTGCGCACCCGGTGGCGGCAGTGCATGGCGATCCGCGAGGAGCGTCGCTTGCGCGGTGCCTTCGGTCAGCTCGATCGATCGGATCAAACCGGAGCCGCCGCGGTGGCGTCCCCCGCCGCCGGTGCCTTCCGCGATTTCATAGCGCGCGATGCGCAACGGAAATTCGCGTTCGACTGCTTCGATCGGCGTGTTGAGCGTATTGGTCATATGACAGTGAATGGCATCGATGCCGTCGCCCTTCGGACGGCCACCCGAACCGCAGCCATGCGTCTCGTAGAAGGCCCAGGTTCTTCCGTCGGGCCGGGTCCCGCCGAGCATGACGTTGCTCATCGTACCGCCGCTGCAGGCCGGCACGCGTTCGGGAGCCGCACAAGCCAGCGCTTGCAAGACGACCTCGGCGTTGCGCATGCTGGTCTCGACGTTTCCCCCCGAGACCGGTGCCGGGCGCCGCGGATTGAGCAGCGTACCTTCGGGCACGCGCACTTCGACTGGGCGAAAACAGCCTTCGTTCATCGGAATCGTGGAGTCGGTGACGGCGCGCAGCGCATAGTGGATGCCGGAGAGCGTCACGCCGAAGACGGCATTGAGCGGAGCGCTGACTTGCGCCGAGGTCCCGGTGTAATCGAGTAAGGCGCTTCCGTCACGTAGCACCAGGCGCAGGACAATGACGATGCTCGGCTGGCCCTCGCGATCTTCCAGATAGTCGGTCGCGTGAAAGACGCCGTCGCCGATCTTGCGAAGCCCCGCGCGCATCGCGCGCTCGCTGGTATCGAGGGCGCGCGCGACTGCCTCCTCAAACGTTTGCGCGCCGTAGCGGCTCAAGAGCTCGAGCAGGCGCCGTTCGCCTGTGTAGTTGCCGGCGATCTGCGCCCGAAGGTCGCCGCCACGGGCATCGGGTGTTCTCGAGTTCGCGCGGAAGAGGGCGACCGTTTCCACGACGACGCGATCCTCGCGCATCAAACGCATCGGTGGAACGACGACGCCTTCGGCAAAGAGGTCCGGCGCATCGGCCGGCATCGAACCCGGCACCGCGCCGCCGACGTCTGCGTGATGTGCCTTATTGGCGGCAAATCCGGCCAACTGCCCGCGATCGAAGATCGGGCGCAGCAGCGTGACGTCGTTGAGATGCGTGCCGGTGACGTAAGGATCGTTCGCGACCCACATCTCGCCCTCGCGGACGCCGCCGTGCTCGCGCTCGACGATCTCGAGCATTCGTTTGAGTCCCCACGGCAGCGAACCGAGGTGCACGGGAATGTGCTCGGCTTGCGCGATCAAACGGCCGTGGCGGTCGAAGAGCGCGCAGGAATGGTCGAGGCGTTCTTTGATGTTCGGCGAGTAGGCGCTATTGCGCAGCGCAAGGCCCATCTCTTCGCTCGCGTAGACCAGCGCTGCGTTGATGATCTCGGCAGTGATTGGATCGATCACTTCGCCGCCTTCTCCAAACGCAGCACCCCACGGTCGGCGCGGAGCGACCACTCCCGCGCGAGGTAGGTCGTGCAGTCGTACTCTTCGACGATCGCCGGTCCGTCGATGCGCGTATCGTCCTCGAGGGCAACGCGCTGCAAGACCGGTACGTCGATGAACGCGCCGTCGAGCCAGAGGCGACGCTTCTCCTCGTGTCGCTCCGCAGGGCCGGCGAACGGCAATGGGACGGCGTCACGCGATGGCAGGCTGCCGGTGCCCGTTAGACGTGCGTTGACCAGCTCGACGATCTCGCCCGGAACGTCGTAGCCGTAGCGAGCGCGGTGCGCCTCGTGAAATCGTTGCGCGATCGACTCCGGCGATACGCCGTGCTCGATCGTCAGCTCGAAACTCTGTCCGCGATAGCGAGCGTCGTATTGGCGGCAAAAGCCGATCGTTTGCGGTTGCACGCCTTGGGCGATCAGAGAGACCCCAGCGCGTTCCTCGCTCTCCTCGAACCAGCGCTGCACCGCGGCGTGGTCCATCTCTCCGGTCGATCGCAGCACGGCAAGGATGTCGTCGGTGTGAAGCTCGGCCTCGAGCAAGCCGTGGGCGCAAAAGAGGCCGGGATGCTGCGGAACGACGATGCGCGTGATTCCCAGGTCGTCGGCAACGGCGCAGGCATGCAGCGGTCCGGCGCCTCCGAAAGCGACGATTGCGAACTCACGCGGATCCAAGCCGCGTTCGACGGTAACGATCCGCAGCACCCTTGCCATCGCGTGGTCGATCAGCCTGACGATGCCGGCGGCCGTCGTTTCGAGGTTCGATCCCAAAGCGGGGGCGAGGCGCGCGACGGCGGCACGGGCAGCCGCTGCGTCAATCGGAAAGGCTCCGCCAAGCAATGCTTCCTGATTCAAACGGCCGAGTACGACGTTTGCGTCGGTAACCGTAGCTTGGTCGGATCTTCCATAACAGGCCGGCCCCGGATCGGCGCCCGCCGAGATCGGGCCGACGCGCAGCGAACCGGCATCGTCGAGCCAGGCGATCGTGCCGCCTCCGGCGCTCGCCTCGGCCAGATCGACGAAGGGAAACCGAACGGGATACCCGCTGCCTTTAATCGCGCGGCCGCTGTGCGTCGCGCCGGCAGCTTCGAACTCTCCGGCCACCTGCGCGACTCCATCCACGATGGCGCCGGCTTTGGCGGTCGTCCCGCCCATGTCGAACGAGAGCAAACGGGCAATGCCGATTCGCCGGCCGAGCGCAGCTGCCGCCATTACCCCGCTTGCGGGGCCGCTTTCGATCAACGCGGCGGGTCGCGTAAGAATCCCCGCCGCCGCGAGGCCCCCGTCGCTCCGCATCACGTAGAGCGGCGCGTCGATTCCGGCTGCGCGAAGCGCTGCGGTGAGCCGTTCGAGATAGCCTTCCACGATCGGCGCGAGCACCGCGTTGACGACGGTTGTCGAGCACCGCTCGTACTCCCGGTACTGCGCGTCGACCTGCGAAGAAATCGTCACGCGCATTCCGGGAAGCGCTGCGGCGAGGGCCTCGCCGATGAGCCGCTCGTGGGCATCATTCGCGTACGAATGCAGCAGGCAGATCGCGACCGCCGCCACCTTGCGTTCGCGCACCTCTTCACAGAGGCGCTCGACGTCCTTTTGGTCGAGCGCCTGAAGCACGTTCCCCTGAAAATCGACGCGTTCGCGCACGGTCAGGCGATCGGCGCGCGCAACCAGCGGGCGCGGCCGTTCGAAGAACAGGTTATAGAGCTGGCTTCGATTTTGACGCCCGATCTCGATAACGTCGCGAAAGCCGTCGGTCGTTACGAGTGCGACGCGCGGAAGCTCGAGGTTGCGCTGACCCAGGAGCGCGTTGGTTGCAATGGTCGTCGAATGCGCGAGCAGCTCGATCGTCGGCGACTCTTCATAATCCGCCAGGATTGCGGTAATTGCGTCGACGACCGCGCGGTGCGGCTCTCGCGGAGTGCTGGCGACTTTGCGCGTGACGGTTCGCCCACTCCAGGATTCGGCGGCGGCGAGATCCGTGAAGGTCCCGCCGACGTCGATTCCGATGCGAAGTGTGCCTGGCATTGCGGCCTTAGGTACGTCGCCGGGCGGCGGATTACCGTTTAGGCAGAGGCGTTAGAACGTAACGCTCTTTGTGTCGTTTCCTGGATTGCAGTCTTGGTTTCCGGGCGGCGACGGCGAGGTCATCCGCAGACGAAAGTACATCGTCGTCGTGCCGGTGCCCGCGTCGCTCGCGCGCTGCCAATCGTACGAGAAGGTATACGATTGTCCCGGTGCCAGCGGTGGAACTCCGCGATCTTCTAAACGGGTTCCGTTTTGATAGATGTCGACAAACTGCAAGACGTTAGATGCCTGCTTCGCAGTTCCGAGGTTGGTGACCCTGCCGACCAGCGTATAGTGGTTGACGGAGCCGTTGCTGGTGACGTTCTGCACTTTCGCCGAGACGATCGCGGGGTCGGCCCCAGCGCAGCTTGCCGCAGCACCATTGGCGGCAAGCTGGCCGAGAAGGACGGCGGCTAAAATAACTGTGCGCATGCTTTGAAGCTTACCCTTCACGACCGCGGTCTAAAAGTGAATATCGTAGCGATCGTTGGCGGGATTGCAGTCGTTGAGTGAGACGGGTAGCGGCGCCACGCCGCGAAGGTGAAAGCTCAGCGGCGTCGTCCAGTTGCCGGCATCGACGGAGCGGTTCCAAACGTACGCGACGCTATACGACTGGCCGGGCGCCAGCGGCGGAACTCCTCGGTCGTCGAGTCGGCTTCCGTACTGATTAATATCAACGAACTGCAAGACGTTTGAACCTTGCATGGCGCCCCCGACGTTCGTTACGGTTCCGACGACGCGATACTCGTTGAGGAACCGAGTCTTGGTGACGCTCTGCACCGAGACCGAGGTCATTGCCAGGTCGGCCCCTGCGCAGGTGGCGGCCGTGGCAAGGACCGGAGCTTGTGCGAGGATGAAAAGAGCGGCGGTTAAGGCGCGAAACATGCAGAACTACCTCCTGAAGCCAAGCGTACTGCCGCTCCTATACCCGGCGGCATGCTCTGGTATTCAATGGGAGCAGGCGAAAAGACCCGTGCTCGACCGCCGGTTGGCCGAAGGCCTGGGAGAGGCGCCGCGGTCCCAGGAGGGTCATCGCAAGCGAAATGCCGGCCGAATAGGCAATCCAACGGCCAACTCGCTCCGTTATAGGGCACACCAATTTAGGGTACGAATTGGCGCACGAATAAGGAGAGCGATGAGGATCGGCATGATCGGTGCGGGACATATCGGCGGCACGCTAACGCGCCGATTCGCCGCGGTCGGCCACGACGTCTTCGTGGCCAACTCGCGCGGGCCCGAGACGCTGGCCGAGCTAACCGCCGCGACCGGGGCACGGGCGGTGACCGTGGAAGAAGCGGTGCACTGTGGCGATATCGTCGTCGTGACCATACCGGAGGGCAATATCCCACAACTGCCGCCGGAACTTTTTGAAGACGTCTCGCGGAGCGTCGCCGTGATCGATACCGGTAACTACTATCCGCGACAGCGCGACGGGCGCATCGATGAGATCGAGAAGGGCATGCCCGAAAGCTGTTGGGTCGAAATGAAGCTCGGCCGTCCCGTTATCAAGGCCTTCAACAACATGGTCGCGCAGCATCTGCTCAAGCGTGGAAAACCGGCGGGAAGTCCGGATCGGAACGCGCTGCCCATTGCCGGCGACGATGCGGCGACGAAGGCACTCGTGATGCGGCTCATCGACCAAATCGGCTTCGACCCCGTCGACGCGGGCGATCTCGACGAATCGTGGCGTCAGCAACCGGGTACGCCCGTCTACTTGACGGATTTCGACGCGCAGGGCGTGCGCGCAGCGCTCTCCGAGGCGAGCAAAGAACGCGCGCCGGAGTGGAGCGCATCGTAGCTCCCGCAAACTCCGCCTATGAACGTTTTCGCGCACTCCACGAACGCCAAACGGCGTTCGTCATGCCCAATGCCTGGGATGGCGCATCGGCGGTGCTGCTCGCGCGGGCGGGGTTCGAGGCGCTGGGTACCACTTCGCTTGGCCTTGCGTTTTCGCTAGGGCGTCAAGACGGACGCCGCGCCGTTTCCCGCGACGAAGCCATCGCGCATGCGGCCTTCTTGGCGGGCGTCAGTGGTCTGCCGGTCAACGGCGATCTCGAAGATGGGTTCGGTGCGGATCCGCAGGACTGCGCCGCAACGGTTCGCGCGGCGATTGAGTCGGGTCTGGCGGGAGTTGGCATCGAGGACACGACGGCAGATTCCGCGCGTCCGATTCACGAATTCGACCTTGCGGTCGAGCGCGTTCGTGCTGCTGCTCGAGCCGCGAGCGGCCGCATCGTCTTGACCGGCCGAACCGATAACTATCTGCACGGACGTACCGATTTAGCCGATACGATTGCGCGTCTAGCCGCCTTCGCCGAAGCCGGCGCCGACGTACTCTACGCGCCGGGCTTACCGGACATGGATGCCATCCGCGCCGTCGTCGCTGCCGTGGCGCCCAAGCCCGTCAACGTGCTCATCGGTCCAAGCAAACCGGTGCCGCTGGCCGAGTTGAGCGCGGCCGGGGTGCGCCGCGTTAGCGTTGGTGGTGCACTTTACCGACGTGCGATGACCTCGCTAGTCGAAACCGCTCGCGCGCTGCGCGACGGAGACCTTAGCGTCTTTAGCGGCGCGATCTCGGGCAGCGAGATTGCGGGACTCTTACCTCTGACATAAGTTCTTTTCGATTCGGAAGCCCCGCAAACGGGGTATGAGCCGCTCCGATGGTCAGCCGAATCCGTAAATTCTTCTCAATTCTGGGGCCTGGCCTCATTACCGGCGCCGCGGACGACGATCCGTCGGGAATTTCAACCTATTCCGTCGCGGGCGCGACGACGGGATATTCCATGCTCTGGCTCACGCTGGTCTCGACGCCGATGATGTCCGTCATTCAAGCAATGTGCGCTCGCATTTCGATGGTTAGCGGTGAGGGAATCGCCGCGCTCATGCGCAAGCAGTTGCCGCTCGCGCTCGCGTATCCGTTGGCGGGTCTCGTCATCGTCGCCAACACGTTCAACTTGGGTGCGGATATCGGCGGCATGGCGGCGGCCACGCGGCTCGTCGTTCCGGTGCCCGTCGATGCTCTCGTCTTTTTCTTCGGGATCACAATGCTCGTCGGGCAGGCGTGGCTACCCTATGCCACGATCGCGCGAGTCTTTAAGTGGTTGACCCTCTCGCTCTTTGCTTACGTCGTGACGGCCTTCATCACGCATCCGCCGTGGCTGCACGTGCTCGAACAGTTTGACGTTCCGAGAGTTCATTTCAACGCGCTTTGGCTCTCCACGATGGTGGGGGTGCTCGGGACGACGATCACTCCGTATCTGTTCTACTGGCAGTCGTCACTGATGGTCGAAGTGGAAAAGGATGCCGGGAAGACGAGTATCACCGCGCGTCGCGGCACCGATGCCGAATCGGTGCGGAATATGCACGCCGACGTCAATGCCGGTATGATCTTTTCGAACCTCGTCGCGTTCTTCATCATCGTCACGACGGCGTCGACGCTCGGCGCCGCGGGACGGCACGACATCGCCACCGCCCAACAGGCCGCGGAAGCGTTGCGCCCCTTGGCGGGTCGGTTTGCCGAGCTGCTCTTTGCGCTGGGAATGGTGGGAACCGGATTTCTGGCGGTGCCGGTGCTCGCGACGTCGTCGGCCTACGTTGCGGCGCAGACCTTCCGTTTCCGGGAGGGTTTGAGCGAGCCGGTGCACCGCGCTCCGCGCTTCTACACGATTATTGCGGCGGGAATGTTAATCGGCATTGGCATGAATCTGCTGCGGGTCGATGCGATCAAGGCATTGTTTTGGTCGGCCGTGCTCAACGGTGTCGCGGCCGTGCCGCTCATCGCCGTTATCGTTTGGCTCGCTTCGAATCGAAAGATCATGGGGGAATGGACGAGCTCGGGGCTTGCCCAGGCGTGGGGATGGGCGACCTTTGCGCTGATGGGCGGCGCGACGGCCGGCATGTTTTACTTCATGGCCCGTGGTTCGTGAGCGGCCTCACGAAGGAAAGCCGGTTCGCACCGTCTGACTCACGTGGGTCGTGCAGCCGCTCTTTACCGGACCCCACTCGCTAAGAGAACCATCGGAGCGGCTAGCCTTCTGGCTGACCGGGCTGTTCGCGCTCCCCGCAGCGCTGCTGATCGGCTACGTGCTTCACGAATCGATCGGCGCCTCGCAAGCCGCACTCTTTATCGTTATTGCGATGCTCTATGTGACGCTCGCGCGCGGCCGGCTTCTCGGTTCGAGCGTGCGCATCAATGAGATGCAATATCCGCGCGTATTCTCGATAGCGCAGAATGCCGCTGCGGCACTGGAGATTCCGACGCCGCTGATCTTCGTGCGCGAGGATAACCTCGTCCCGGCCGTTGCGCTTGGACTGGGCGAGCCGTATGCGCTCGTCCTCTCGAGCCATTGGATCGAGCTGTTCTCCGACGACGAGCTGGCCTTTGTGATCGGTCGAGAGCTTGGGCATATTGCGGCTGGTCACACGCGCTTCCACTCGTTGCTGAGCGTCAACGGCAACGAAAATCCGTTGATCTCGCTGATCTTCGGCGGCTGGCTGCGGCGCTGTGCGCTCACGTGCGACAAAGTCGGGCTGCTCTGTTGCGGCTCGCTCGATGCAGCCGTGCGGGCGTTGGGAGTCGCAACGTTTCACGCGTTCGGCCGGCAGGTCGATTATGAGGCATTTGCCGAGCAGCATGCGGAGATCGCGAGCGACTCGGTCCTGCGCTGGGGCGAGTGGCTGAGCAGCGAGCCCTATGCAACGCGGCGAATCGCGTCGATGCGCCGGTTCATCACGTCAGCGTCCTATTTGGACGCGCAGGCCTGGTTCGTTCGCGAGCGCGGGGAAGCGCCGCCGGCGCTCGTGCTTCCGGGCGAAGCGACGGTCGCTCCGCGAGATTGCGCCGGCTGGTGGCGGCGCTTCGCTGCCGCCGGCATCGATGCGGTCGTGGTTATCGCGATCGTTACCTCGTTTGGCGGGAGTATCGCACCTGGCACGCGCGACTCAGACGCAAGTATCTCCGTTACTCCTGGCAACGTTACCGCCTCGGCCCCGGGGCTGGGCAACATTACGATCCGTGGTAAAACGCACGCGGTCGCGACAGGCCGATCTCCATCTCCGCCACCGCGTACGAACTGGCATTGGGAAAATCCGGCAGAGACGGCGCTCGACGGAGGCAACCTCAACCGCTCCGTCGACGCGGTACTTACGATTGTGGCCCAGGCAATCCGCCATCTCGGCTTCTTCCTCTGGTACCCCGTCTATCTAACGGTGCTGGTCGTCTTCGCGGGGCAGACCTTCGGGATGATGATCGCCGGCTTGCGCGTCGTCACGACCGACTTTCGCAAGCCCGGCATCGGGCGTACGATTTGGCGCTACGTTGTCGTCTTCTTGGTTTGGTGGCTGATCGTGGCGATGAGCTTCTTCTGGCGCCGGATTCTGCTCCACGACCGGTTGACAAAGACGCGCGTCGTGAAGGTCGAGCGCGTCATCTTACGGACCCGAGGTAACGGTTAGGCGCACCGCGGCCTTGCCGGAAACGACGTGCCCGACCGATGCACTCGAACTTACCGAGTCGATCTGCAGCCGGCCGACGTTTTCGCTAACGTGCAGTACCGCGTGCGTCGTGGGATCGACGAGCGACTTCACCTTGACGATATCGAAGGTCTGGCCTACCTGCACGCCGGCATTGGAGCCGATGTTGATGATGATGTTGTTTCCGTCGATCGCCGCGATTTGCCCGGTGAGCGCCGGCGCGACCGGACCTGAGTTGAATCGGCTGGGGTCGATCGTGGTGGCGACCTTCGCAGCCTCATCGTCGATGAGATGGCCCATGTCGCTGTTGACGAACTGCTCGTTGCTATACGAGCCCGCCGCGTAACCCGAGAATCCGCCGGCGTTCCACGACGTGCCCGAGCGCGACTCCTCGTCGGCGAAGCTCTGGACGATCTGGCCGGTCCTCGCGTCGATCACGCGCACGGCGACTTTGATCGTCACGCGATGGGTCGAAACTCCGCCCGCAGCCGCCCCAAAAACGCCGGGCAGCAAGCTTCCCGCGCCCGCCCCACTCTGGCCGGTTTGCTCGAGCTGGAGGATATTGCCCGTTATCAGATACCGCGCGCCGACCAGATGCCCAGCCCTGATGGCCGTCTCGGGATCGACTTCGCCGCTTGCCGAGAGCTGGTGCTCGCCCAGCGTCGAGCTGAGATGCGAGCGGTCGAGAACGTTGAACCGTCCGTCGTTAACCATCCGATCGGTGAGGAGGTCGCTCAGCGCCACGCCCGGCTGAAAGGAACCCCATGAATCCGATGTGAGGCCTTGGGTCGAGAAGTCCAGCACGGCGATCGAAGGGCGCGGGCCGGGGACGGCAGGCTGCGCGGATCCCCAGACGGGAGCGCACGCCAAGGCGCCGGCAATAAGAAGGGAGGGCAAATGTTTAAGCACCACCCTATTATGCCACATATGTGCGGCAGATTCACGCTCACCAAACCGCAGGCGCTTCCCGCCGCGTTTCCGCAGTTTCGCTATCCGGAGTTCAGCGAGACGCGCTTGCCACGGTTTAACATCGCGCCAACGCAGGACGTGCTGGGGGTCCGCAACGACGGGCGCAACACCGTTGAAGAGATGCGTTGGGGGGTGCGCGGTCGCATCAACATTCGCGCCGAATCGATAGCCGCGCGGCGCGGCGCGGTTGCGCAACGCTGCATCGAGTTTGCCGACGGCTTCTACGAATGGCGCGACCGTCGCCCCTTTTACTATACGCTGCGCTCCGGTGAGCCGTTTGCCTTCGCCGGTCTTTGGGAGCCCGGCAACGGCCTCGCGGCGTGCGACGTGGTGACTTGTCGCCCCAACTCGCTGGTCGCTGCGGTGCACGATCGCATGCCCGTCATCCTTTCGCAGGAGAGCCTCGCGCGTTGGCTCGATCCCGAGCCGCTACCGGCCGGCGATGCCGGTGCGATGCTGCGCCCGTTGGACACGGCGCTCATGGCGGTGCGCGAGGTCTCCAGGCGCGTCAATAACGCAGCCTACGATGCGGCCGACGTACTGGCGGCTGCCGACCCGCGTCTGTTTTGAATGAGCACGATGCCGGTTGCAATCAGCCACGCCGCTGCAGGCAGCGCTCCGACGATACCGGGGCCGGCACCGCCGGGTGCCATCTCGCCGCCCGGGAAAAAGATCGAGAGGGTCGCAAGCGTCGCCCCGAACGCCGCGACATAGCCGAGCTTCGCGAGCCATTGCGGCGCGGACTCGTGACGCCGCATGCTATGTGCCGCGGCAAAGAGGAAGATCGCCACGGGAGCATAGCCGAGGCCGCCTTGCACAAAGACGAAGGCATCGAAAATGCTCGACAGGCCGTTAGCCGCAAAGGTGTCCGGCGGAAAATAGACTGCCGCGATCTGCAAGCATGCCGCCCACAAAGAGCTGGCCGCCATCACGACGCCGGCAATCAACGCGAATGTGGGAAGCCCCTCTTGACGGCCCGGAGCTGCCGTCAAATAGCTGCGTAATCCCACCAAGAACCAGAGAAGGAAGGCGACGGCCGGAAAGGTGAGCCACGCGCCACACAGCAACGCGAATCGGTGTTGATCCAGCACCAGCGCGGCATCGGAGGGCTTCACGTCCATCCCCGGCATGCTGCTGTTGAAGAACGTCGCAATAATGAGAACGGCGACGTAACAAAGGACGGACCAGCCGGCGGAGCGCTCCGCGTGCACGTTTTCCATAGGCGCATAGGTCATACCATAAATGAAGGAATTCCTTCCTTCCGCGCCGGCTTATTTAAAGGCCGTAATACTTCAGCGCCGGCCACATCGTGGCCAGCGGAACGCGCGGCTGCGTGCAGAGATAAATCGGCAGCGGACCTTCGAGCATCCAGCGGTAATCGTTGCGGTAGACCGCTATCTGGCGAACGCTCCCGAACCAGTGCAGCAGCAGCCAATAGTCGGTTGCGCCGACGGCTAAGACCGACCGGCTGCTATAGCCGCGCGTGCCCCAGAGATAGTAGGAGTTGTTCGGACTGATGACGGCCGGCAGTCCGTAGCGCGGCCCGTAATAATCGAGCGCGCCGGCGTATGCGTAGCGGTCTGCAAAGACCGCAGTGATCCTGCGTTGCGGTGTGGGCAGCGACCAATACGCGCCCGCGACCGTTTGCGTCATCGTTTTCCAGCCGAGCTGGTCGGCGAACATCGGATTGATCAGATGGCTCTTGCCGTCCGGCGGAGCAGGGCGGCTCAACCCGATTGCGCGCTCGTAGGCCATGTACTCCGGAAGCGGCAGAATGGGAAGCGAGAGTGGAAACATCGGCAAGCCGGCGATGAAGATCGCCGTCAGTAGCGCAACTCTATAGCGCGACGGCTTCGCGCTCAATGCGGCTTCGATTGCCACCGCGCCCGCGGCAAAGAGGGCGGGATAGAAACCTTGAATATAGTAGCCCCGGCCGATGCTGGCAACCAGGAGTCCCAGCAGCAAGAGATAGGCAACGGTGAGATAGCGGTAAGCCTTTTCCCGCCACAACCAGACCAATCCCCAAACCCATACCGGTGCGAAGAGCGGATTTTGATACATGAACTGCAGCGCGAACATGTAGAGCGCGTTGATCCACCGGTTTGGCGATTCGTCGGCCATGCCGTTGCGAAGCGCGTGGCGGTTGAGTTGGTCGTTGTGCAGCACTTCGAGCATTGGGAAGCCGTGCCGGATTTGCCAGAGCGCGTTAGGCATTACCAGCAGTGCCGTCAACAAGACGCCGAGCAGCAGCCAGCGCGACCGCAGCAGATTCGCGTGGCCGGTCAGCAGCAATCCGGCCACCAAAGCCAAGGCACACGCGGCGATCGAGTATTTGGCATACATTGCGAGCGTTACGACCAGGGCGATCGCGACGTACAGCCGGGCGTCTTGCGTCTTGACCAGCCGAATCGTCAAATAGATCAAAACCGTCCACGCCGCCGGCGAAAGAAGTTCGGTGGAAAGGCCGTAAGCGATGCCCATCAATCCCGGGGCCAGAACGATCGTCAAACCGGTCAGCGCCTGGGCAAACGCGCCGCCGCGCAGCTCTCGCGCGATCGCACAACCATAGAGCACGGTAACGCCCGATAGTATCGCGGGGAAGAAACGCAACCCCCAAACCGGATATCCCAGCGGGGCCGTTAGCCACGTGACGAACGGCGTAAGCGGCGGCTGGTCTACGTACCCCCAAGCCAAGTGTTTCGCGCAGTCGATGAAATAGAGCTCGTCGCGATAATATCCAAAACGGTGACACACGGCGAGATGCAAGGCGGTTGTGGCAAGCGCGAGCGCGTACGCGCTGGGATGAAGCCGAAGCTTCATGCCGTATTCGAAGCCGTTTGCGATCCTGCGAGAAAGAGTTGGCTGATGCAGAGGCCGACGATGCCGGCTTCGATAATCGATCCAAAGACGAAGCTAGCGTCCCACCACGTTCCACCGAACATCGGGACGGCGAACGCAAAGTACGCCGCAAAATACGCCGAGGGAACCGCGAAGCCCAAGATTCTAAACGCGTTGGGGTTGCGGACCGTCGGGCGCAGCTTCGCAACGAGAAAATCCCCGATGAGCCCCGCTGCGATCGAGGCCAGCACGATGAGCAGAAGCTCTTTGAGATCCCTCGAGAGCTCGCCGCCGACCCAAAGCTTTTCCACGACACAAAGAACGGCGAGGGCGCCGAAGGCCAGTCGCCTGCCGGCACAGAGATAAAGCACCGCAGCGGCAAGCAGCACGCTCTGCCAAATCACGATCGCGATTTCGAGTGCCTGTTTATAGAAGAGGAAGACGGAAAGAACGAACTGCTCGCTTTGGAACGCGACCTGAGGAAGCGGATGGTCGCGCATCAAGGCCTCGGGATAGAAGCCGTATTGCGTGACGAACTGAATGATTTCGAAAGCGAGTCCGAGCGAAATCAACATCGGAAGCTGGTCGGCCAGACGCGTGCCTTGCGGACGCGCGAGCGCGCTGCGCACGGGCCCGGTAATCAAGAAGAAGAGGCCCGTAAGCAAAAAGAGATGTGGCGGACTGAGCAGCAGATCCAGCTGGTGCTCGAAGCCAAAGATCGCGTGCCAAACGAAGTCGAGCGCGCCTCCCAGCAACAGCACCGCCACTCCCACGACGCTCTGCGAATAGCCCGCCGGAATCGCCTTCCAAAAGGAGCCGGCGCGGGGGTAGTTGCGCCAAATAGTCACGCCTAAGACGGCCAGCGCAAAGACCGCGCCGCTGTACATCGTCATGTGCCACGGATTGAGGAAGGATTCGACGGCGAGAAAAAGATGCTGGTGCGCGTCGATGAAGAGGCCCGTCATAATCCAGAGGCCTGCGAAGGTCGCCAGCCAATCGAGGCGGCTGGGCTCGGCCAAGCGCTCGACGACGACGTCGAGGCGGGGCAGGGAAGGCCCGGCTTCTGCTCGAGGGGAAAGCAAATCCATAAGCTTCATGTATCGGAAGTCATCCTTCTACTCGTCTCGAAACCCTTCTCATAGCGCACTTTCAACATTGGTGATCGGGGCGCTTTGTTGTCTTAGCGCGTGTTCGCCCAAACCGCTTACCATTCCGCCAAATCTCGTCGTTTCGAGTACGAGGCCGCGCGTGCTGCCGGCCGTTCCGATCGCGAAGCCGAACGCTCCGCCACGCATCGTACGCATCTGGTTTTCGACGCTGACCCTTCGGCCGGGAACGTGGTTCGACGGGACAATCGTGGGAAGCAGCAACGTTGCGTCGGTCGAAGTCCGCACGGCCGCCTTTTCGATCGACAGCACGCGGCTGGCGCCCGGAATCTACCATTTTCACATGCGCGTGCTCGAGCTGCCGCCGTTGTCACGGTATCATGGGTACGAGCTTTACATCATCGCGCGAAACACGCCCGGCGACGAAGCCGTCGAAGAGGCGCCGCTGCGGGTAGAGTGACGCTCGGTGAAGCGATGAAGCGGGGCAATTTCTTACGTGCCGGCGCCGGCATGTTGGCGGTAGCTTCGATACCACGGTTGACGCGGCGCGCGTTGGCAAGCGACGTCGTGGACGTCACGCTGCGGTCGTCACCGGTTGGGTTCTCACCCGGGCCCAGCTTGCATTTTTCCGGGCTGGCGTATAACGGTACGATTCCCGGACCGCTCTTGCGCGTCGTGCACGGCCAGCGCGTTCGCGTTCGCTATGTCAGCGGCGTAAACGTACCAACGAGCATCCACTGGCACGGCATGCTTCTGCCCAACGATATGGATGGTGCCGCCGGCGTCACCCAACCGGCGGTCCGGCGTGGTGGTTCTTTCGTCTACGACTTTGCGCCCGGACCGCCCGGTACGCGCTGGTACCACGACCACGCCTTCAGCTTAGCCTCGGCGCGCGGGCTCTTCGGCATGTTCGTCGTCGAGGACCCCAACGACGAGCCGGCGGACCGCGAGTTTGCGCTCGTCTTTCACGACGTACCGAGGTGGAGGTCGATGGAAGCGGCGATGCAGGGCGTGAGCGCGGCGCCGATGAGCGACCCGATGGGGTCGGGGCAGAGCATGCAAATGATGCATGCCCGGATGGGGGACGAAGTCGCTTATGCCGCGCATTGCATCAACGGTGCGACGTATCCGAACGGCAAGAAGCTTGCGGTGCACCTCGGCGATCGCGTGCGCTTACGTCTGCTCAACGCGAGCCCGACGCAGACTCGCTACGTTCGGCTTGCCGGACACGAGCTCGTCGTTACGCACGCCGACGGTAATCCTCTCGCGCAGGCGCTAACGGTCGACGCCCTTCGCATCGGTGGGGGCGAACGGTACGACGCGTTTTTTGAAGTGCGCAAGGCGGGGGCGTTTCTGCTGCAAGGCATTTCGAGCGATCCGCTCGAGTCGCAGCAGGCCGTTATGCTGTATACCGAGGGCATGGAAAATGCGCCGGCGCAGACGGAGTCGCCGATGCTCGACGGTTTGCGCCTCTTTACCTATGAGGCTGCCGGCGGCGTCGGAGCGCAGACGAAGCCGGCGATGGAGGCGCGGGCAACATACGATCTCGTGCTGGGCGGCGGAGGTTGGGGGAGCTCGCGGTGGACGATCGAGGGCAAGATCTGGCCGAGCACGCCAAAATTGCGCGTGCGCCACGGCGAAGTGGTCACGGTGCGCTTTCGCAATACTAGCGAGATGGATCACCCGATGCACCTGCACGGCCACATCTTTATGCTCACGGAAGTCAACGAGATGCCGCTGCTGCGGCCGCTCGCCAAAGATGGATCGCTCGTTTCCGCAAACGGCACCGCGACGTGGCGGTTTACCGCCGATTCATCGCCCGGGCGTTGGCTGCTGCACTGTCACAATGAGATCCATATGAACGACGGCATGATGACCGAACTCGTCTACATAACCTAAAACGGAGGCTACCCAATGCCAAAATATTTGATTCACGCCTCGTACACCGCCGAAGGCGCAAGGGGCCTGTTGAAAAGCGGCGGTACCGCGCGCCGCAGAGCCGTCGAAGAGCTGCTGGCTCCGCTAGGCGGAAAGCTTGAGGCGTTTTATTTCACCTTTGGTGACGAGGATGCGATCCTCATTATCGATCTTCCGGACCAAGTCGCCGCATCCGCGATTGGTTTGGCCGTGAGCGCTTCGGGTTCGATACGCACGAGGTCGACCGTCCTCATACCCCCCGAAGAGGTCGACGAGGCCGTCAAGAGACCGGTCAGGTATCACCCGCCCGGCGAGTAACGGTCGAGGTGCCGCGGCGCTCGGTTTCCCCCAGACACGTGCAACCGTACGTTGCGCGGCATCTCAGACCGTATGAACCGATGGTAAACCGAAGGCATGAAGAAATCGTGAAGCCGCGGGCCTCGTTAGCGGCTGGTGCCGCGGCGGCAATCGCCGCCGGCTTACTGCTTGCAGCCCTGGCGTGCTCCGGCGGTTCGCCCTACGGGGCTTCATTCTCGCCGGTCAAACCGGCCGTGCAGCGCGCCGGGTCGTCGTCGGGAAGCGTAGCGGATGCTTACGAGTTCCTTCGTCTGATGATGGACAAGTACGCTAAGGGTTCGGCGACGCGGCTCGTGCAGAGCTTTGACGGCGGCCCGCTTCGGAGTTTCAAGGCTGCGGTCACGTACGACGATGCGCTCTTCATCGACGCGCTCTTGGCGCAAGGCTCGCCCGACGACGTCGCGCGGTCGAAAGTCGTCGGTAACGCATTCCTCTACCTTCAAACCTACGATAAGGCCGGAGACGGCCGCTTGCGCGCGGCGTACGGCCCAAAGCCGCTGCGCGATCCAGGCGACATCAAGGTTGACGACAACACCAGCGACGTCGGCAACATGGCATGGGTCGGACAGGCACTCGTTCAACTCTACGCAAAGACGTCGAACACCTCATTCTTGAATGGCGCGCTTGCGATCGCGAACTGGCTGCAGAACAACACCTACGACACGCGCGGCCACGGTGGCTATACCGGCGGCTATACCGCGAGCGGCAAAAAGATTGAGTGGAAGTCGACCGAGCACAACATCGACATCTACGCGTTCTTTACGATGCTGGCCGCGGAGTCCGGAGAGACCGAATGGACGACGAACGCCGCATGGGCCGAACGGTTCGTGGGCTCGATGTGGGATTCGGGCGACGGGCGTTTCTACGTCGGAACCGGCGACGACGGTATCACGCCGAACAAGTCCTTCAAGCCCGAGGACGTCAACTCGTGGAGTTACCTTGCCTTTCAAAATCCGGATTGGGCCGCGGCGCCCAGCTGGGACGTCACGAACTTAGCGGTGACCGAAGGCGGCTTCAGCGGCGTGAGCTTCTGCAGCGGCGATCGCTCCGGCGTGTGGTTCGAGGGTACCGCGCACCTCGCCGACGCACTCGAGCTGCGCAACGAATCCGGCGACCCGTCTCAATCGCAAACCTACGTCAGCGACATCGAGTACGCTCAGACGAATGGCCCCAACGGTGACGGTCTCGGCATCATCGCTGCGTCGAAGAACGGCCTGAGCGATTGCGACGTCGATAAGTATTTTGCATCGCTGCACGTAGGCGCAACGGCTTGGTACATCCTGGCTGCCGGCGCCGCCAACCCCTTCGCCTTCCTGCGGAGCGCGCCCCCGAACAAACTGCCATACGTCTGGCACTCAGACCAGCGATCATGGCGCCATGCAACGGGAGCGGTACGCAGTCATCGACGTTGAAACCACGGGGTTTAGCGCTGCGCGCGATCGGATCGTTGAGGTCGCATGCGCGCTGATCGACGGCGAGCGGGTCGTGGGACGCTGGGCAACGCTGGTCGACCCAGGCATGGCCATTCCGGCCCATGCGACCGCGGTGCACGGCATCACCGACGAGATGGTCGGCGGCGCACCGCGCCTCGGCCGGGCGCTCGAACTTTTGCGGCGGCGGTGCAAAGGCCGTGTCGTCGCGGCCCATTGCGCGCGATTCGACCTGTCCTTCGTGGGGCCATCAGTCGGGCGGAAAGGGCTCTGCACGATGCTGCTCGCGCGAGCGCTGTTTCCCGAAGCGCCCAACCATAAGAATCAGACGCTGCGGCGATTCCTGGACATCGATCGAGCTGCCGGCGAAGAGTTTGAAGCGCATCGCGCCCTCGGCGACGCGTTGGTCAGCGCGCACATCCTCATCGCATGCCGGCGCCGCTTTCGCGCCCGCTTCGCCGACGAATCCTGGAAACGGTTCACTCGCCGTGAGGCCTTCGTCGTGATGGAATCGAGCTGATTCCCGCGCCAAGAGCCTGTAGGGCTCCTAGGCGTTTAGAGTTTGCCCCCCTTGGGAAAACCTGGTCGGGGGTTCCTTATGCCTATGCGCTGTGGTCTTTGTTGCTAGATGCTCGAGCGAGCGCGAGCCGATGCTATGGACCACGAGCGCATGCTTCGTATGCTTGCCGACGCAATTCCACAGATCATCTGCACGGCGGGTCCCAACGGCAAGATCGACTACTTCAATCGCCGTTGGTTCGAGTTTACCGGCTTCAGCGAAGCGCAGACGTTTGAGAACGACGGCTGGCTGCAGGCGCTTCATCCCGACGACCGGGCCGCAGTCGAAGCCGGATGGCGGGCCGCCACGCGAGGCGGCAGCGACTTTTCGGTCGAGGCGCGAATCTGCTCGAGATCCGGCGAGTACTATTGGTTTCTGGAGCGTGCGGTGGCCGTGCGCGCGCAAGACGGTTCCGTCGTTCGCCTCTTCGCGACCGCAACGGACATCAATGACCGTAAGCGCCTGGAAGAGCGCGATAGATTTCTCTCGCACGTAAGCGAGGTTCTCGCCTCGACGCTCGATGGTCGAGAGGTGCTGCAGAAAATTACCGAGCTTTGCGTGCCGGAGTTTGCGGATTGGTGTCAGGTTCAGTCGCTCTCCCCTGAGGATGAGCTGGTCGTGGAAGCGGTTCGCCACAGCGATCCGGAGCTGAATAGGCTCCTGGAAAACGTGGTCGGGCGCAGCGTCGTCGTGCGGAACGCGGCCTTCGGCTCGCCGCAGGTGCTGCGAAAGGCGCAGAGCCGAGCGCTCGATCATGAAGCGACGATGCGCGCCGTGCGCGAGAACGTTCCCGATCCGGAGGACCGGGCGATCTACGAAGCGGCCGGCCTGGGCACGGCGCTGATCGTGCCGATGGTCGCGCGAGGCCGCACTCGGGGCACGTTGCATCTGGTCAATATCGATCCCGCATCGCGCCGCTCAGAACTTACGGTGGAGATTGCCGAGGAGCTGGCGCGCCGGGCGGCGCTCGCCATCGACAACTCGCGCCTGTACGAGCAGGAACAACGCGTAGCCTCAACCCTTCAGCGAGCGCTGCTCCCCGGTCGCTTACCGTCGCATCCGCGAATCGATTTGAGTTTCGCCTACCGCCCCGCCGAACGCGAGTCGCGCGTCGGCGGCGACTGGTACGATGCATTTGCGATCTCCGAGACTGAGATGGCGCTCTCGATCGGCGACGTCGGCGGCCACGGGCTCGAAGCGTCGGTCGCAATGAACGCGGCGCGCCAAGCGTTGCGCCTCACCGCGTTGGAAGGCTTATCGCCCGCACAGACGTTGCGCCGCGCGAATACCGCGCTGATGCTCAATGAAGAGCATCCCCTTATCACGGCAATCCACGGGATCCTCGACATCGAGCGCTC
>PMTY01000071.1:6272-6534 GCA_003167155.1 Candidatus Cybelea tumulisoli | reverse complement strand
ACGATTGATCTGCCCCAGGCGGCCGAATACGGCTTGACGGCCGGCGGCATGGCGATCGACAAACAGGGTAACGTGTACGCCGCGAACGAGGGGAACGCCAGTGTGGTGAACGTCTTCAAAATCGTTCCGGGCTCGCTACAAGTGACGGATCTCGCGCTCAAGGACCCCGGCGGTGAAGCAATCGCAGTAGATGGTTCCGGAAACCTCTATACGGGCGGTTTTGCAGGCGGCTACAGCGGTTATTTTATTGCGGTCTATGCTC
>PMTY01000071.1:0-6214 GCA_003167155.1 Candidatus Cybelea tumulisoli | reverse complement strand
GACGTTTACGTTCGACGCGGCGAGCGGCTCGCAATAACAACGGTCGCCCCCAGCCCGCGCGTCTGCCCCGAAGCACGGCGCCCGCGAATGCGGGCCGTGTTCGTCGCGGTTTTTGCCGGAATTGAGCCATAGCAACCCAGCGCCTACGGCAGCAGGACCATGGACACACGGCTTCGCGATCGGCGAGGCCGTGTTGCTATGCGGGCTTTAGGCCATTGCGGCATTGCGGGGTGGATCGGCATATGGCGCGAGGGCCGGTGGATAGGCTCCCAAGTGATCTTGAGCGAACGCGGGTGAACCTCGATCGCTTTACGCCCATGGAAAGCCCACATATGCGCAAACCCGTGCTTCAAAGATTTGTCGTTGGCGTTGCCTTCGGCGCAATCGTTTGCGCGAGCGTAACGCTCGCGACCGCTCAGCCGGTGACGGTGGCGCAGGCCGCGCCGACGTCACCCCCACTGCCGACGTCACCCCCGCTGCCGACGTCGCCACCGCTTCCGACGTCGCCACCGCTTCCGACGTCACCGCCCATTCCAACGGCACCCCCACTGCCGACGTCGCCACCGCTTCCGACGTCGCCGCCCATTCCGNNCCGACGTCACCGCCCATTCCGACCGCACCCCCGCTGCCGGCGTCACCTACCACGCCGCAGGCAACGCCGACGGCACAGACAGCGCCGACTGCACCACCCACTGCGGCTCCGGGTGAGGCGGGCTTTGAAATCACCGCGCTGTACTAAGCGGTACTGCCAGTTGGGGGACCTCGTTTAAACGGCTCTGTCTCCTTCGCAGTCAGAGGTATTACGAACATGAGAGTTTTAAGTCTGGGGTGCTACACAATTGGCGTTTGCGCAGCTGCCATGCTCGCAGGTTGTCGCGGCGGAAGCGGCGCGCCGCTGGGCCAAGCGCCTCCCGTAACGCCGGCAGCGGGATCGTTTGATCAGCGTCTCCAACCCTTTGCAACATCGCGTTCACTCGTGGCGGCTAAGTCCCGTCCGGGCAGCGTGCCGTGGGGTATCGGCTATGATGCCCACGTCTTTCTTGGGAACTGCGGCGGCTGCGGCAATTTCAACCACGATTTCTGTCAGACTCCCGGCTACCACCAATTTCAAAGCTGCCCCGCCTGGCGCTACGGCGAACGATCGGGAAAATATCATGTTTTAAAGTCTTTCGTGGACGCTCCTTATTGGTGCGATGGCGTAAACGAGTCTGCAACATCGGAACTCGGATACGTGACATTCTCGCAGTCGGAGTTTGTTAACAACACGACATCTTATAAAAATTTTTGGGCGGCAAACGAAGCTCTATATCAATGGAATGATTATCTCACGCCTACTTCGCGCACCTTAAAGCACGGCACGAAGGTCAAGTTCCGTGTCACGCTTACCGTTTCGCCAAAAACAGTCATTGCGCAGTGCGACCCCGATTCGAATCCAACATTCGATGCTCAAGGCCCAGCAGGCAAGGATGCCAGAGGGCATTACCCAGAGGTGGTGGGCTCGTGCGAAGGTTCAACGTTTGTCTTTCAGCTAGACAACTATAGCGGGCCTGCCGGTACGAAGGACGTTGGTACGTTGATTGGCGACGTCGGAACACCGATCAACATTGTCGGTTATGTTCAGGTCCTCACCGGCGCATGCTCGGCAGATGGCTGCTTCGGTTACAACATGGGCGGATGCTCGGAATATGGCTACTACGCTTTCTACAAGGACGCCCTGGCGGCAAAGGTGACCGATGACATCATTCCGATCACGAAGGGGGTTTCGTTCACGACTGCGAGCGGCAATAAGTACAACAAGCGGTAAAAGAGCGTTGCCCCGCGCACGGCTTCCGCATCAGCGCCTTGCGCTTTGCAGCTTTGCTTTGTAGGCGGGCGGAGTCGCATTGCGCGACGCAGCCTCGCCGCTCAGCGCGGCGCAGGGGCCCGTTTTTCGAAGCCTGGTTCGGGCCCAGCCGCCTCGCCGCCCGGGCGCCGGAAGAGGGAGCCTCATTTTGCGGGTCTACGAGCAGCGCTTTACTCTGGAGCGTCGACCGCGGCGATCCAATGCCTGCCGCAACTGCGGTGCTAAGCTGACGACCCGCAAGCGCGTCTACTGCGACCGCTGCTTCCCCGATCAAAATGGGAAGCACAGCGCCGCGCCGTGACGCCCGCGTTCCAAGCCGGGGGTGCAGCCAAGATCACCGCCACGCGCGCAGCCGGTCACGATCCGACCACCACGCCCGAAGCGCAGCGCCGCCGAGCCGCCACAGCTTCAAAGCGGCGCAAAGCCGCAGTCGCGTGGCGGGATGACGGATCGCTCGATCGCGCGGACGTCCGGCGCGACATTCTTCCGAAGTTTGCAAAGCCTGCCGGTGCGCGTGATTTCCGAAGCGATGGGTGCGAGCATCTCGCACGGTTCGAAGGTACGCAGCCGGCTACTCGTACCGCATAAGCGGCATTGGAACGTGCTTGCAAGAGTCTCGCAGTTGTAGTCACGGCTACTTGCGTAGCTCGGTGCGATGGGTGAGCCCCGCGTTGCGTCGAACGCGGCTGGCTGCCGACGTGTTCGCACTTCAGGAGGCACGGCAGGATGAAGAGCTTGGATTTTGGTCGCCGGACTTTGGGCGTTTGCGTGGCCGCAGCAATGCTTGCAGGCTGTGGCTCACAGGCGCTGACCGTGTTGCCCGACGGCGCAAACGACGTTGGCCATTCCCCTTCGCACCGTCGAACGTTCCACTACAAGGGCAAAGCGCAGTACTTCCAGGTGCCTTCAGGCGTAACGCAGGTAACGATCGACGCCAGCGGCGCGAGCGGTCCGACCGGCGCCTCCGCTGGCTACTGCCAATACTACGGAGGCAATGGTGGTATCGTGAAGGCCACGATACCGGTAATGCCCGGAGAGACCTTAGCGATCTACGTCGGCGGTGAGGGGACCGGTGACGGATCGAACTGCAGCCCCGGCGGCAAGGGCGGCTTCAACGGCGGTGGCGACGGCGGCAGCGGAGTCAGCGGCGGACCCGGTACCGGCGGCGGCGGCGCGTCGGACGCGCGACAAGGCGGCGATGCACTTAGCGACCGCGTTATCGTTGCCGGCGGTGGAGGTGGCGGCGGCGTCGGGACCGGCCTTTACGGCGCCGGTGGTGGCGGGAGTGGCGGCGCAAAGATCGGCGGTACCGGCGGAGTGACCGGCTCTGGTTCGCCGAGCGGACACGGCGGCACCGGTGGTACGCAACGTCGTGGCGGAAAGGGTGGCGAAGGCGAAGAGCGCTCCGGCTTTAGCGACGGCGAGAAAGGCCATCGCGGTAAGTTCGGCGTCGGCGGCGAGGGTGGCAGCGAATCGAGCAGCGGTTACAGCGGCGGTGGTGGAGGTGGCGGCGGCGGAGGTTACTACGGCGGTGGCGGCGGCCAGGCCGGATCGCAGGCTACGAGCGGCGTCGGAGGCGGCGGCGGCGGCGGTGGGGGTTCTTCTTACATCGAGCATGGAGCGACAAACGTCAAGAACGAACAAGGCACAGCGGCGGCCGGCAATGGCGTTATCGTCATTTCGTGGTAACCATAACGCAAATCGGGCACCGCACATGAGATCGATCGCCCTTTGCCTCGGTATCAGCGCGGCAGCAATACTGGCAGGATGCGTCGGATCGCAGCCGCCGATCGGCGCGCCGGGCGCGATGCCGCAAACCTCCGCGATCGCAACGCACGCCGAGCGTGACAAGTCGTGGATGCTGCCGGAAGCGAAGAGCGAGGCGCTGCTCTACGCGGCTGACTTCCCGCTCCGCAGCGTGCATGTGTTCGCTTATCCCAAGGGAACACCAGTGGGAAACCTGACGGGGTTCGATGGGGGTCCCGAGGGAGTCTGCATCGACCAGAATGGGCACATTTTCGTAACCGTTGCGGATTCCGAGACCCAAGGGTACGTCTACGAATACCAACACGGCGGAAAGGAGCCGATTGAAACGCTGAGCGATGCAGGCTGGGCGAATAGTTGTTCGGTCGATCCCGTGACCGAGAACCTCGCCGTAGCGAATACATGGAGCACGCAGGACAGGAACCTGGATGGAGACGTGGCGATTTATCAAAACGCCGAAGGGCCGCCGACCATCTACTCCGACGCCGAGTTTAATCGTCCGGCTTACTGCACCTACGACGGCGCGGGCGATGTGTTTATCGATAGCGGAGGCCCGGATATTATAGGGGAATTGCCGAGCGGCGGCAGCACGTTTGCGGAGATAACGCTAGACCTAGATATTTGGCCCCAGAGCCTGCAGTGGCTTAATGGCACCTTGGTGACTCCAGGCGGAACCTTCACGCATCATGGAAGAGAGAAGATCTTCCAGATCGCTGTCTCAGGCAGCAGCGGAACGGTCACCAAGGTAGCGAGGTTGTGGAGCTACGGAGACAGCAACCCCGAGTATGGAGTCGCCGATTGGGTGCAAGGCAGCACGATCGTCGGTCCCGATATCAGGCAGGATGCGCTGACAGTCATCAGGTATTGGCGGTACCCGCGAGGCGGTCGTCCGACAAAGACACTGAAGGTCAGCGGAGGCGCCAGCATTTCTAGTGTCGTGGTCAGCCCTTCGCTTTTCCGATAATCGGCCCGCCTGCTGCGATGGTTCTAACCGGCGGTCTAGAACGACGCCTCGTAAAGCCCGCTGAACGGAGAGGGATGATGGGCAGTCCATGCGTTAGAGCCATTTTGGTCGCGTTCCTTACGGGTGGAAATCTCCGCGCAAGTTCAAGAAGATTCCTCCGGCGGTTCCGCTATCGTTCTTCCTACATCAGAGACCATCGGGCGAACCGCCCGATCCCGAATGAAGGGGTTACCGCCAATGAAGAGTTCGTTTCTTTGCAACTACGTCGTAAGCTGCTGCGTAGCCGCGGCAATGCTCGCTGGCTGCGGCGGATCGCAGCCGCCGATCGGCGCGCCGGATGCAATGCCGCAAACCTCGGCGATCGCAACGCACGCCGATCGTGGCACGTCGTGGATGCTGCCGGAAGCGAAGAGCGAAGATTTGCTTTACGTTACGGACAGCGGTTACGGCTCGTTCGGCGATGGCGGCTCGGTGTCCGTCTTCTCGTATCCGCACGGTGGTGTCGTAGGTGACCTTACAGCGTTCAGTAGCCCTAATGGCGCATGCGTTGACAAGGCCGGCAACGTCTTCATCTCCGACATTAACGAGCGCGAGATTTTCGAGTACGCTCACGGAGGTTCTCAGCCGATCAGGACGCTCGGGGACGCGCAACAACCCAACGGATGCTCTGTCGACCCGAGAACCGGAAATCTAGCGGTTGCGAACATCGACGGTTCGGTGGCGATTTACCGCAAAGGGAAGGGTAGCGCGAAGACGTATCACAACCCCATACTTATCGACGCGTACTATTGCGCCTTCGATGATGACGGAAATCTTTTTGTGGACGGTTTCAATTACTACCATAGCAACCATAACTTCCAATTGGTGGAACTCCCCCGCGGTAAAGGCACATTCAAGGACATCACTATAAATGAAACTTTCGTTACTCCTACGGGAGTACAATGGGACGGACAATACGTAGTAGTGGGGGACGGAGACCCGGAACATTTAGGTGTTTATCGGGTTGATGTGACGGGCACGCAGGGGGTCGTTAAGCGAAAGATATCCCTCACGAACTCGTATCCGCTCGGCTTTTGGATAGATGACAAGCGACTCATAAATCCCGATATCGACAAGCAGCAGGTGGAGTTTTTTAGGTATCCCTCCGGTGGATTGGCCACAAAGGTGATTACTTCTGGGGTAAACTACCCGTCTGCGGCGACAGTAAGTCGAGCGAAAACCTAATCGCCCCCACGCCTCTGCCCCTCTGCACGGCAACGGTCTAGCGGAACTTCTGGCGCTCCGGCTTAACGGTTCCAAACACGAATAGCCCATCTTCGTTCTGCGGACACGCATCGCGTAGTGCGTTCCATTCAGCCCGATTGACGCTTACGATCATGTACCATACATCGTCGTGCGGCGGTGTGAGCCCCGGAGGGGATCTCCTGTCCACGCTGGCGCGTGGCGTTATCGTCCAGCAATATTCCGGGCTCAGTCAGTACCAGGGTAGTCGTGCATCGACTGCATCCGGCTAGAGTGATGGCTCGCTGGAGGGCGGTTCTTGCGATCCAGGAGGGCTGCGAATCGAATGCCACCACTGAGCATTGGTTGCAATATCTCAATCTCGTCGGCATCTAAAAACGTAAGCGCCGTTTCAGTACCGT
>PMTY01000083.1 GCA_003167155.1 Candidatus Cybelea tumulisoli | reverse complement strand
CGCCCGCCGAGAATCCTCCGCCGCCAACGCCGCCCCCCCCGAACCCGCCCCCACCGAATCCTCCGCCCGTCACGAAATATCCGCCACGGCCGCCTCTCACCACGGCGACAATCGCAAACAAAAAGATCAGCCCAAGGATGACGAGCACCCACGCGTCTTTACCCGTCATCGTTTGCGTCTGCGCCTCTTCCGCTGGGGCCGAAACGCCGCTATACGACGGCGTAATGGTTTTCAGCATCGCCGCGACGCCGTCGCTGACCGCGCCGTCCACGTCGTTCGCCCGCATCTTTGGCCGGATTATCTGCGTGATAATCCGGAACGAGTCGGCGTCGGTCAGCGCGCCCTCCAACCCGTAGCCGACTTCGATGCGCGCCTTATGGTCTTGCATGAACACAAAGNNCGGAACGTCGCCGGTCGTCTGCCCGATCCATACGACGATCTGATGGCCCGTCGCGCTCTCGTAGGCGCGCAACTCGTTCTCGAGCGATGCGCGCCCGTTCTCTGAAAGCGCGTTCGCATTGTCGGTAACGTAATGCGCGGGCGTCGGAGGAATCGCGAAACCCGCGCCGGCCGCAACCGCCGGCACCGCGTAGAGTAGCGCCACGAGCGCAAGCGCGAATCGCGCCGCCGCCACCGTGTTAGATCGTCTCCGGCATCGGCTAATATCCCGGATTCGAAACAGTGACCTTTGCCGTGTATCCCTGAGCGTCGGCAACACTTACCACGCATACGCCGCCCGATGCCGTCTCAATTGGCTTGACCTTGAACGTCGCCCTCGGACCCTTGGCCGACTTGGGGCTCACGCTCGCAATGTAGCCGCAGGCAGGATCCGACATGGTGAAGCGGCCGTAGTAGCCGGTCTGCCGCACCGTAAACTTGAGCGGGTGAGGCGAGTAGAAGAAAAGCGAGGTCGGGTGTGCCACCGGTTGTCTGACGTGCGAGGCAATCGCGGCGGTCTGCGGAGGAACATTTCCGTCGGATCCGCCGCCGCAGGCGACCATCATCGGAGCAGCCGCGATGATGGCACTCACTGAAAGATAACGTGTGGCTGTCCCCACGATGCACTTCCCTTCGCCCTGCGGACGGACGAGCTGTAGTTTTGGGTTTTGCTTTACCACCAGTTTCGGGCCGACTCGCGGTCACTCATTCCGCTGGAGGCGGAGTTTCGCTCAGTTGCGTTACTGCTGCGTCCCAACGGCAACGAACTGAAATGTCTCGTCAAACGGCTGATAAAATGCTGGGACTCGCCGGCAATGATGAGAGGCTCTGACGTAGCCTGGGAAAACGTCTGCGCTGACGCTGAACCGCCGAGCGCACTTACCAGTGCTAACGATGCAACTACACGATTCATGAAGGCACTCCATTCTCAAAACGGTGAAACGCTTTGGAACGTTGGCAGTGCAATCCAACAGCCCTCTATGGGCAAACGCGTTCTACCAGCTCCCCGAAGCGCCGCCGCCACCGAAATCGCCGCCGCCCGATGAAAAGTCGTCGTCGCTGCTACTGGAATCGTCGGTGCCGCTCGACGATGACGATCCGCCGCCGCCGCTCCAAAACCCAGAGCCCCTCTCCTTCTTCGCCGCGGGGCCGCCCTTACGCGCGGCTAGCATGACGGCCACGACGATGAAGAACAGCACGAGGAGCGCGAAGAAGCCAATCAGCCCGAGGACGAATCCGGAAACGTTCGACGGCGCGGTGTTCTCCGCAGCCGGCGGTGGCGTGACGCCCGCGTACGACGGCGTAATCGTCGTCAGCATTGCCGCGACGCCGCTGCTTACGGCCCCGTTGGGATCGTTGGCTTTCATCCGTGGCACGATGTCGTTGCGAATGATCCGCGACGAGTCGGCATCGGTCAGCGAGGCTTCGAGGCCGTAGCCGACCTCGATGCGCACCTTGTGATCGCTCATGAACAAGAACAGAATCGCGCCGTCGTCCTTCCCGCGCCGCCCGATATGCCATTGGTGTGCGGTCTCGCCGGTCCACGTTTCGAGCTGAATATCGCCTGTCGTGTCGCCGATCCAGGCGATCACTTGATGTCCGGTCGCTTTCTCGTAGGCTTTGAGTTCGGCATCGACCGTCATTCGCGTCGCGGTCGAAAGTGCGCCCGCGTTATCGGTAACGTAATGCGTCGGCGCGGGTGGTACGGTAAAATCTGCAGCGAGCGCGGGCATTGACGGCACGCAGGCGATAAACAGGCCGGCTAATAGGCTTGGAAGGAACCTCACCATCCGCCCGATGCCCCGCCGCCGCCGAAACTCCCCCCGCACGAGCCCGAAGATCAGCCAGTACATAAATACCTGCAGCGGAATCGGCCCCGGCCGCCGCGGCGCGGCCGCAACGCTTTGGAAGCTCGGAGTGATCGTCTCGGGTTTCTCAAGCCGACCAAAAGGCGCTCGCTTACGCAGGCGCCTTCTGATCTAGAGTTCCGCTTACGTCACTTGTCTTGAATAGGCAGACCGCGTGACCCCGTTGGGAACAGGCCGCCACGTCCACGCGTGACGAAGCGTAGCGCGTATGAAGTTCTCGAAGTTCAACGTCGCGGCCGCGACTCTCATACTAGCCGTGGTCGTCGGGCTTGCGCTTCTTGATGGAGCCCGGCCGCATCGAGCGCAAGCGCGTGTTGGAAGGGACGTCCAACTCGGCGAAATTCGTCGGCAGCGTGCAGCCCACGTTCCCGAGCGCGCCTTGGCATGCGGCGGCGAGTCGCAAGGAAAGCATCGAACAGATCCTTGTACGCCTGACAAAAGGGCGACGGCACGGAACATTGACGGGACATGAGTGCGCTGATGCGCGGCAAATGATGAGCACTTCCAAGCCGCGCCAATCTGATCCCAAGATCGAAGCTTATATCAAGCGTGGTGATCGGATCTGCCGCCTGACCCAAGAGGGTGTCGTGCCTCTCGCGATGCCCCTGAAACTCATAAAGTGCGCAGAAGGCCTCGATGATCGGCCCCAGGACCCAGTGAACCCGCCACGAGAACGCAACGTCCAGCAATGAGGAGTCGCTACCGACCTGCAACAGCGCGTCGTCCGCGAGCATGATTCCAACGGGGATCGCCACTGCAGCAGCGGCTAAGAGGGACAAAAACCGAAAGGCCCCGGGCGACGTGTTGACCCTCTTGGTCCTCTGGAGGCTGTAACACTCGTGGAGGAGGGCCGCTGCGCGTGGAAGGTCACCGGTAACGTAGCACGCCTCGGCCAGGTTAATCAGGGCTACCGCTGTTGAACCTGACCGAAGAGTTCTGAACGTCTCTAAAGCCTGCTCTAGAAGTTCCAGCGCCTGCTTGTCCCTACCGTCGTGAAGCGCCGTGCAGCGATGTCTTCCCTTTCCGATAGCCGACGACGTCATCGGCTTCGTTGGACTGAAAATACGTGTCCGACGACGTGACGCCGGCAAGCCCCGGCCCTTCGTCCTCGATTCCATGGGTAATCTGTGCCGAAGGAGTCCTCTTACCATACTCGTACACGTTGAGATTGCTGCCGGAATAGTTTGAGACGAAGATCTCGTCCTTTTCGCCGAATGAAATGCCGATCGGCTGATCGAGGCTTTTGAGCGCTACATCCCCGGGGCTGCGACGAACCGGCGGCAATCTCGTAGACTTTGTTCGTCGAGTCGCACGCAATCCAGACGTTATCATGAGCGTCGACGCCGATCCCCGTAGGTTGACCATATGAATAGAAGCTGATCGTCTCGTAAGGTGCCGTCCCGCCGGACTGATACGCGGTTACGGTATTGTTGCCCAGGTTGCTGACGAAGACGTCGCCCTTGGAGTCGACGCCTATCCCGTAAGGTTGATTGATACCGGTGGAGATCATAAGGCTCGGAGAGTTCATTCCGGCTGGATAGACGGTCACCGTATTGCTGCCCAAATTGGTAACGTATAGTGCCCCGGTGTTGTCGACCGCGATGCCGTCAGGGTAATCCACGCCCGTCGTAATCGAGCCTTCAGGCGAACTGTTGGCGTCGTTCGGATCGTACATAAGTACGCCTTTTTTCGAGTCTGCCACGAAGAGAATGGCCTGCGCCTTCTTCCTTTTCGGCCAGCCCATCGGAGCATTCGGCCCGAGTGGAACTGGCGGCGTCAGAGAAGCGGTGGCCACAACAAATACGCGGTGCCAGAATAAATGCATACTTTGATGGTACCGCGCGAGAACATGCGCAAATTACCCACGCCGGCGCGCATCACCGCGCCGATGAAATCGCCCGCACGATCAAGCTCACTACGATCGCCGCGAAGACCAGCCACACCGCGGTGTACATGAACGCGCGACCGAAGAGGATCGGCGGCGTCGATTTCGGCGGCGCTACGTTTGCATACTGCGGCGCGATCGCGTGAACGATCGCGTCCACGCCGTAAGACGCGGCGCCGTCGGCGTCCTCGCGCCGCATTCGAGGCCGCACCACGCCGTCGAGAATCTGCGCGATCACTGCGTTGTTCAACTCCACGCGCAGCCCGGGTCCCGCTACGATCCCCGCCTCATGCCCGTGCAGCCAAAGGAACAGCACGGCGCCGTCGTCTCCTGCGAAATTCTCCGCCGGCGTCTCGGCACTGTTGCGCGCGACCACAACGAAGACCGGATGCCCCGTCTGCTCCTGAAACGCTTGCAGATTCTGCGCGACCCACGCCGTCGTCGCATTGGTCAGCACGCCCGGTTGATCGATTACGTAGTGTTGCGGCCCCACCGTCGGCGGCGTCGTCAGCGCGAGCAGCAGCATCATTGCCGCCGGCACTACCATCCGCCCGACGCGCCTCCGCCGCCGAATCCGCCGCCGCCCGCAGAGAATCCGCCGCCACCGCCGCCCCAACCGCCTCCGCCGCCGCTGGTCAAGCCGCCAATGAAGCCGCCGCCCCAGAGCGCCGAGCGCCGCATGTCGCGGCCGGCCTGCGCCGAGCCCTCGCGCATCACCAGATAACCGTAACGAATGCCGCGCACGATCCGCACGATCACCATGAACATGCCGAAGCCAAAGAACAGCACGCCGAAGATGATGTAGAGAACCGGCACGTCGCTCGATTCACCGCTCGACGAAGCCTCCGGCGGCGGCGTCACGCCCGCGTAGCTCGGCGTGATCGTCGTCAGCATCGCGGCCACGCCGCTGCTCACCGCGCCGTCGACGTCGTTCGCGCGCATCTTCGGCCGTATCACGTCGTTGATGATGCGGTAGCTGTCCGCATCGGTCAGCGCGCTCTCCAAGCCGTAGCCGACTTCGATGCGTACCTTGTGGTCGCGCATGAGCAGAAAGAGCACCGCACCGTCATCGTGCCCGCGCCGGCCCACCTTCCATTTGTCGGCGGTCTCGCCGGTCCAGGTTTCCAGCGGCACGTCGCCGGTGCTCTGGCCGATCCAAACGATCACCTGATGTCCCGTCGCCCGTTGGTAGGCTTGCAGTTCGTTCTCGGTCGACGCGCGCGCGCTGGCCGAAAGTGCGCCGGCGTTATCGGTCACGAAGCGGTCGGGCGTCGGCGGGATCGCGAAACCCTGCGCGAACGCCGCGGTCGGAAGCGTCGCCAGCACGAGCGCGAAGAGCGCTCGTTGGACTCTCACGCGGAGCTCGTGTTGGGCTCCGCAAAATGCGCG
>PMTY01000173.1 GCA_003167155.1 Candidatus Cybelea tumulisoli | reverse complement strand
CGCCTTACGGCGGAATCTCGAACTCTTGGAGACGCGCCGTTTCGACACCGGAGTAATCCACTTGCGCTATCGCATTCGAGACGGTACTCCTTAAGGAACTGCGTAGGCAAGCAATGCAGGTTATTTCTCTGCTGCCACCGTGCNNCGGCCGGGTACTTGAAAACCTCGCCGTCTCCGTTACCCGAGTCCGCGCAAAAGACAACGCCCGTAGCGATCCAGGTCTGCGCGCAGTCGCCGGAACCCGAGAGCGCTACGGTGCCTTTCAACGTCGCCTTCGTTCCGCTGACGGTGTATTGATACATCGAGGCCGCTTCCTGATCGACGACGGTCAAGTACGTGCCGTCCCACTGCACGGAGCCAGGGAACTTCACGGTGTTGCTCGTGGTGATCGGTTGGAACGTACCGCTGCCCTGCGGGAGCTCCACGAGTTCGAAGGCATCGTCGCTGTTGAAGCCGTCGGCGAAGAGATTCCCGTTGTTGTCGTAGCCGTCGAAGTACTCTTCACTCAACGGCGTGGTCATGACGGTGCCCGAGCCGCTCGCGTCCCTGAAGATCACGATGTCGCCGTTGGTCAAATTCCCGACCGCAAGGTCGCCGCTGGTATCCATGGCGCAGCTGGATGGCTCACCGTAGGGGACAGAAAGCGTCCTGAGCGGCTTCTGGGGTACCTGGTACTCCGCGATCTTGTCAGCGCTCGCGACGATCCAGAACGTATTCTTCCCATAGCCGTAGAGGACGTTGGTGCACCCTTGGCCGCCGACGTGCTTGATCGTACCGATCTGTTTGTCGCTCTTCGGATAGTCGAAAATGCTGGCGTAGGTACCGTAGTCGTTGATGATGTACTCAAAGGTGCTCGACTTCGCACGCCTGTCAGGAAGAATCGCCGCGTAACGGGGCAGCGCGCTCAGATTCGCGTGCGCTGCCGTTACCAGCCTTCCGTTCACTGACAACGTCTTACCGATGGACCCGCCGTTGAGCGCAGCCGTTGACGGCGCGACCCCCATGTCATCCTGGGCTTGTCGAAGTGCGCCGCCGCATGCCGAGCATAGCGCGAGTGCAACCAGGGCACCGGCGTATTTCACGAAACCAGTCGTATTAATTACGCTACTCCTTTCTGAGTAGGCACGACTCGCAGCTATTTTTGCCCACGGATAAAGCGAGTCGGGCAAACGGTTAACCTGCCTTATAAAAGGAGCGCCGCGAAATGCGAGCGCTCCTCTGCGTAGACAAGTGACGCAGATTATTTCTCTGCTGCCACCACGCCGAGCGGTACATCGAATTGGCCCGTAAAGACCGCAATCGCCGAACCGCCGGCCGGGTACTTGTAAACCTCGCCGTTGCCGTTACCCGCGTCCCCGCAATAGACAACGCCCGTAGCGATCCAGGTCTGCGCGCAGTCGCTGGAACCCGTGAGCGATACCGTGCCCTCCAGCTTCGCCTTCGCTCCGCTTAGGGTGTATTGATAGATCTCGGCCGTGTCTTGATCGAAGACGGTCAAGTACTTGCCGTCCCACTGCACGGAGCCAGGGAAACTCACCCTGTTGCTCGTTGTGATCGTTTGGAACTTGCTGCTGCCCTTCGGAAGCTCGACGAGCTCGAAGGCAGAGCCGGGTGTAAAGCCGTCGAAGAAGAGATTCCCCTTGTTATCGTAGCCGTCGAAGTACTCTCTGGCCAAAGGCGTGGTCATGATAACGCCCGAGCCGCTCGCGTTCTTGAATATGACGATGTCGCCGTTGCTCAAGTTCCCGACCGCGAGGTCGCCGCTGGTATCCATGGCGCAGCTGGATGGCTCACCATAGGGGACAGAGAGCGTCTTGAGCGGCTTCTGCGGGATCTGGTACTCCGTGATCTGGTCGGTGCCCGCGACGATCCAGAAGGTCTTCTTCCCATAGCCGTAGAGGACGTTCGTGCACCCTTGACCGCCGACGTTTTCGATCGTACCGATCTGCTTAACGCTCTTCGGATAGTCGAAAATGCTGGCGTAGGTACCGTAAAAGCTGATGACGTACTCATAGGTCTTTGCCTTCGCAGGCCTGTCAGGAAGAATCGTTGCGTAAGTGGGCAGCGCGTTCAGATTCGCGTGCGCTGCCGTTATCAGCCTTCCGTTCACCGAGAGTGTCCTACCGATGTACGCGGCATTGAGCGCAGCCGTTGACGGCGCGATAGCCGGGGCGCCGCTGCACGCCGAGCATATCGCGAGCGCAACCAAAGCGCCGGCGTATTTCACGAAACCAGTCGTAGTCATCACGTTACTCCCTTCTGAGTAAACACGAATCGCAGGCTATTTCTCGACCGAGACCGCGCCGATCGGCAGGTCGAAGCTGCCCGTCGGGGTCGCAATCGGTGAACCGCCGGCTCACCGACTGATGCGGAGAGCGTCTTAATCGGGCCGGTGCCGCCGACCTTCGGGGCGCCAACTGGAGCGTGGCTGTCGGGTGTGGATCGCAGCTCACTTTATAGTGACTTTAGTTGTTTTCGCTGCACCATTCCCGCTTGTAAGGTGGACGGCGGTCGCTCGCTCTTGCAGGCGACGAAAGAGGCACTTCGAAGCCCGCTTCGTCACCACTACGTTAGGACCGAGGTTTAGGATGCAAACTTTCAACAATCGCGTGCTTATGCTGACCGCGGGAGCACTCTTAGCAACTTCGGCGTGTGGAGGAAACACCACGGTTCCAACCTACACGTCGCAAGTCTCCGCGCCAGGCGCGAGTTCCATTGTTCCAAACGACACGACCTCGATTCTGAAAAAACTTACTAAGGACGTCGAAATCGGCTCGACGGTCGATCCGAAAAATGGCGACATGGGCCCGCGCGCAATCTCGGTGGCCCGATCGACCTTCGGGCTCAAGAAAGGGCAGCTGGTCGTTTGCAACTTCGACGACTCGGCGGGCACTGCCGGGAAAGGTACCACGATCGAAGTACTTGATCCAGACCCGCACTCCAAGCCACGGACCTTTACGCAAAGCACCAAGCTGGAGGGCTGTGACGGCGATGCAGTCACCGCGACGAATCAACTCTACGGCGCAGGGATGGTCAGCGGTCTGGTTTCGCGCTTCAGTCAAACCGGCAAGCTCGAGAAGAGTCACGGTTCTCCCATCGAGGCTCCGTTCGCCGACGCCGATGCATTCTGCGGCGAGGCTTACGCTCCCGAGGACATCTACATTGCGGATTCCAAGACCGGCTCAATCCTTAAGTTGGCGTTCGTCCCCGTTAGCTCCGGCAACGTGCAAATAACCCAAGTGATAACCGGCTTCGGGGTTAACAAGGGTTCAGGTTGGAGCGCCCTGGGCCCATCGGGAATACAATACAATAGCACGAGAACCGGTACTCTTTGCAACGACACACTTTATATCGTGGATGGGGTCGATAACACGGTCNNAACGGAAACCTCATCGTTGCGAATACCCAAGGTGGAAACAAGCTTGTGGAGCTGACGCCGACGGGTAAGGTACTTGACACCAAAACAATCGACACGAGCGCGACTGCTGACCTCTTCGGACTCGCTGCGACGGGCACGAGCGATAGCGATACGGTGCTGTTCTACACCGATACCAAAACGAACACGCTGCAAGAACTCGAACAATAGAGAACGCTCGGCCTTCCGCGGCCGGTCGTCATGAAACTCGGCAAGATTCTGCTGACGGTCGTTGCCATAATGCTCGCTTTAACGGCGCTTGGGAAATCGCAACCTACTAGCCTATTCTGCGTTCTTGAAGGTACGGGCCACAGGATCACCGTCTTCTTCTTGCGGGAAGCCTCCGGCGGGAGTTTTTACGTCAACGGAGCCAAGGCGCAACTGGCACTCACCTCCCTCGACCGGCCGCCCGAACCCCACGTTCTTACGGCAACGTCCGGCGGCACGACGATTTCCCAAATAGGGGCTCCCTGTTACGGAAACTCGTGTGCGGGTCGATCCTTTCTTACAGGACGATACTACGCGCACCTTGAGTACGTCGTGCCGAGCAACTTGCGCGCTGGAATGTACGCCGTCGAAATCGTGGGAACAGACGCATTGCGATCGGCCGACGGCGCCCCTTTAAATCCAGGGCACTTGTATTTGCCGCCGATGCTCTACGTGCCGGCAATTTCGGGCGATGACGGGCTGCGTGACGCACGTCGCCGATATCTCGGCAAGACCGTTTACGCGATGCCGTCCGACGTCGAGACCGGCCGCTGCGCTGGAGATCCAACCGCACGTGTCGCACTCAACAAGTACCAGGCTGCTACGATCACGTCGATCGAGCGAAGTGTTGGCGCAGTCGAGACTGGTTATTTCCAAAACCCCGACGGAGCTTTTCTCGCACTCGATCCCCTGATCGTTGGCGTGCGGACTGCAGATAACCATTTTGTGATGCCACCTAGCTTGCCGGCCGTTATTCGTTTGCCGAAATCGGGCGCATGCATCCATCGCGACTTCATGCTCGCCGACCCTTGGGAGATCGAGCGTCATTTCTCCTTACGCGATCCGCGCGAGCACCCGGAGTGGCCGGCGCGTTTTCAGTCTGCGCTCAAGCAAAACACTGTGCTCCCCGGCATGACCCATGAGATGGTGTCGAGCATCCTCGGTTATCCCGCGGCTTACGGAACGATCGCGCAGCTCGATCGTCTTGCCGTTTGGAGCTACGACGCGCCGACCCCGTTTCAGTCCACCGTCTATTTTCGCGGCGACGCTGTGATCAAGTACAATCCGCCGGGAAACCTTCCATAGACAAGAGCAGCCTCGGCTACTTCGCTAGGCTGATCGCGATCGCGAACGGATCGTCCACGCCATGTGAGAACGAGCCGGTCGACGATCCTCCGCCTGGATACGGAAAGTAGTACACGCCGCTGCTGTAGCTTTCATCGATGTAGCCGGCGAGGATCTCGGTTCCCTGATGTTTCGGGTTGGGATCGTAAATGCCGTATTCGGCGCCACCGATGTAACGGTCGGTGAGCAGCGTTTGATTCACCCAATAGGCTTGGCCGTGAATGAGCGCGATCTGGTAAACGCCGTTGCCGCCGTCGTCGAGCACTAAGAACGCGCCGTCCCACTGGATGCCGGTGACGCCGTACCAAGTCCAACTCGCCTTCGGCCCGGGCACGTTGATGCTGACCAGCGCATTGCCGTGCTTCGGCAGCCAGGCGAACAGCGAATCGTTGCTGCTCTTCTCGTACCCCGTCGTTAGGAGCGAGCCGTCGTCGTTATAAGCGCAGCCGGCAAAGTCCGGTATCGTCGGCGACGTGTAGACCGTCGGCGCGCCCGAGGCGTGCGCGTAGACGGCGATGCTGCCTGCGCTGCCCGAGGCGCCCTGTGAGTTCGCTACCGCGAGGTTCCCAGTGGCGGAGTCCACGGCGCAGCCGTTGGGCTCGTATGGCGAATCGTCCAGAGTTTTGATCGCTTTCGTCCCGCCGTGGGCGTACTCGTAGACTTGATCGGTGCCCGCATCGACGACATACACGTTGCCGCTCTTGTCGACGCACTCGCCTCGCGGCGTCTCAAATGCCGCGAGCACACCCACGAGGGCCTTTGTCGAGTAGTTGTAAACGGTCACTTCGCCGTCGGCGTTGGAAACGTAGATGAGATCCGCGCTCGAGGCGCCGGCATCCATCCACGCCTGACCCGGCAACGTGCGGGCGTGCCGCATCTGGGCTTGCGAAACGCCGCCAATCATGCTTCCCGGGCCCGGCGCACCGCAGCCGCCGAGCAAAACGATGAGCGCGATCGCGATCGTTTGTCTCTTCATCCTCGTTATCTCCCACTGCTCAGCGCGGCGCCTACGGGCGTCGTGTCGGTGCTGTCGTTGCCGGCCGAGGGTTCTCCGCCGCTCGGATACGCCCAAAGATCGGTCGTGCTCGCCGTGTACCCGCAGAACTCCCAGTCCGAGCCGGCGATTTCACCGTTGGCTTCCACGCCCTGCACGAGATCGCAAACCGCATCGCCCTTCGCATCCTCTAGCTTCACGCTTCCGGCGATCTTCGCGGTCGTGCCGCTAATCGTCAGTTGATCGATGCACGCGGCACTAGCGCCGCCGCACTCCTGATCGCCGACGAGCAAACTGCTGCTTGCCGTGCTCATTTGCACCATCCCGGGGAAGTAAATCCGGCCGCCGCTGACCTTGATGGTCTGCGCCGCTTTCGAGCCATCGGGCAGCTCGGAGAGCATGAACGCCCCGCCTTCGCTGCGCCCGTCAAAGAAGAGGTCGCCGGAGCCGTCGTAACCGCCGAAGTCGTAGTAATACTGGTGCGCGTTCACGTAGGAAGTCGGCTGTTTAGAGCCCGGTGGATAAACCAACACCTCGCCCTGCTTGCCGAGCAGATCGAAGATGTTCATCACCGCGACGTTGCCGCTCTTCGGATCCCAGGCGCACCCGACGGGATAGCCGTCCGAATCCGACAGCGTGTTCTCCAGCCGTCCCAAATGCGAAAGCTCGTAGATCTTCTGGGCGTTGGTGTCGGTGACCCACACGTCGCCTTTGCTGTTGGAACACTCGCCTTGCGGTTGCGAGAAGCCGGTGATCGTGCCCACGACCTTCAGCGATGGCAACTCGTACATATAGACGTCGAGCGTACTCGCGTCGGAAACGAACAGCACTTGCGTCTGCTTCGCGTCGATATCCGGCGAGACCCACGACGGCCGGCGATCGGGATGCGCGGCGACGGGCCATCCGGCGGCGACCGATGTCGAAAGCTGCGCAACGGCCGCCGGCGCGATCGGTGATGCCGGCGTTCCGCCGCTGCAGGCAGCGAGCGCAATCGCCGCAAGAGTAATCAGTATCCGGGTTTTCATCATTGCCTTACTTCCTCACGCTAATGGCCACGCCGAACGGCTTATCCAGTCCGTGCGTAATCTCGTGGATCGGGCTTCCTCCGGCGGGATAGTCGTAGTAATCGACTTCGCTGCTGTTTTCAGAGCCATAGGTGGTAACCACTTGCGTCGCCTGTTTCTTGGGATTGGGGTAGTAAAAGGCCACGGGGCCATCGCTGCCTCGGCCATTCAGCTCCACCGTCCCGACGAGTTCGGCTTTGATGTTGATCGAGTACTGATAGAGCGTGCCGTAGGCGTCGACTACCCAGTACTTGCCGTCCCAGGCGATGCCGTCGACATAGGGCCAGCCGCTGGACTCCGGCGGGGGTAGATCCATCACTTTAAACGTTTTGCTTTTCGCGGGGAGATAGCCAAAATACGTATACGTGTACGAGCTACTGCCATATAACATGAAGCCGGTCACGAGGAGATCGCCGTAGTTATCGTAGCCGAGCCCATTGGGATGCTCGAGGTCACTCGAGGAGTAGTAAGCCGGCTTGCCCTTCGCGTGCGCGTAGACGGCCACATTCCCGTTACTGTAGTACGAAGCGTTGCTATAGTCTGCGACCGCAAGGTCCCCGGTCTTCGGGTCGATCGCGCAGGCGTACGGCTTGTACGGCGTCGTATCGATGGTTCGCAGCGGCGCGTTGCCGCCGTGCGCGTATTCGACGACCGCATCGGCACCGTAATCGGTGATATAGACGTCGGAGTTCGCGTCGGTGCACTGCCCTTCGGGCTGGGTGAAGTCGGTCAGCTCGCCGACGAGAGTCTGCTGCCAATACCGGTAGACGTTGACGATGCCGTTGGCGTTGCTCGCGTAGAGCAAATCGTGCCCGGCCACACCCCGCTCGATCCAAGATCCGCCGCGCGCGACCGCTTGCGCAACCGGCAGCGGCGTTTCGCCGCGGGAAGAGCATCCGGAAAGCAGCACCGCGAGCGCGACGGCTCCTGCCGCCGTGAATCCCAAACGCGAGATAGTCATCGTATCGCTACCTTTCCTAAGCTTATCGCGACGCCGAAGGGGTGGTCGAGGCCGTGCGTGATCTTGACCAGAGGCTCGCCCCCTGCCGGGTAACTCCAGTAGTAGACGTCGTCGCTGCCGGAAAATCCGTCGGAACCAATCGCTTGAGTCGCCTGCTTCTTCGCGGCCGCGCCATAAAACGCGATCGGACTATCGGCGCCTTCCAACTCCACGCTGCCAACGAGTTCGGGTTTGATATTGATCGAGTACTCGTAGAGATGTTCGGAGGGTTCCACCGCCCAATACTTGCCGTCCCAGCCGATGCCTTGCACTTCCACGCCGTCCCAGCCAAAGCTGGAATCGGGCGGCGGCAACGCGATCTCGGCAAAATCCTTGCTCTTCGCCGGCAAATATGCAAAGGCCGTATACAGAAAAGTACCGCTAAAGAGCGTGAAGCCGGTGGCCAGCAGATCGCCGAACTTGTCATACCCACAGGCATTGAGGTAGTACAGGTCGGCGTTGGAATAGTAGGTTGGCTTCCCCTTCGCGCGTGCGTAAATCGCGAGGTTCCCTTCGCTCTCATACCCATCTCCGGTATAGTTCGCGACCGCAAGATCGCCCGTCTTCGGGTCGATCGCGCAGTTGTAGGGTTTGTAGCCCGATTCGTCGATCACGCGCAACGGCGACGTGCCGCCGTGCGCGTATTCGTCAATCTGATCGGCGCCGTAATCGGTGATGTACACGTCGCCTTTCGCGTCGGTGCATTCCCCTTTAGGATCGGTGAAGTTGATGAGCTCTCCAACCAACTCTTGCTGCGAGTACGTGTAGACGTTGACGATTCCGTTGCCATTCGTCACGTAGAGCAGATCCTCTCCGCTCGTGCGAGGCTCCATCCACGACGCGTGATGAGCGCTTGTCACAACCGGCGGAACGATGTCATCCCGTGCCGGCCCGCCCTGAGCGGAGGGAAGGGTACATGCCGAGAGCATTGCGGCAGACGCGGCAACGCCCGCGGCTATGCAAACCAAGCGCGAAACTCTCATCGTGCCTCCCCAACCGCGTAGCGCCCGCGCGAGAGCCTTTCCTCTAAAGTCCTCAACCGCCTGGCTTCCTGAGGGGAATCGGCGGCTCGGTCCGCATGCGCGCGAGCGTCACCGGCGCTACAACGACAACGCGAAGACGGTTCCGTGCCATACTTGCCTCCCTGAGAGGTGGTGCCGTAGAGCGTCCCCTTGACATTGATGAGTCCCGCGTCCGGTGACTCGCCGTCTTTCGAGTCGAAGGGACCCGAAGTTGTGGATAATCGTTTCTGCACCAGCCGTCGTAATCGCGAAGACCGTTCCATCTTTGCCCGTGCCGCCGCCAACGGTCGTGCCGTAGAGCATGCCCCTGACGTTAATGAGTCCGGCCTGAGGGAGCTCGCCGTCTCCCGAGCCACCGAAACTGTGGAGCACGGTTTCCGCACCGGAGGTCGTGATTGCGAAGGCCGTTCCGCGGTCGTTCGCGCCGCCTGCCCAAGTCGTGCCGTAGAGCGTGCCATGGGCGTTGATGAGACCCGCCATGGGGATTTCGCCGTCTCCCGAGCCGCCGAAGCTGTGGAGCACGGTCTCCTTCCCGGAGATTGTTATCGCGAAGACCGCTCCGCCGCTGTAAGAGTTGTGGCCGTAAGCTCCTCCCGCAGACGTAGTGCCGTAGAGCGTGCCATTGACGTTGATGAGAGTTGACTTCGGGTGGTAGCCGTCGCCCGATCCACCGAAACGGTAGAGCACGGTTTCCTTCCCGGATGGGGTGATTGTAAAAAACGCTCCGTCGACGTAGGTCGTGCCGTACAGCCTACCCTTCAGCTTCGCGAGGCCTGCAAACGGGAACGTACCGTCTCCTGCGTCGCCGAAGCTGTGGAGCACTTGTTCCTTGCCGGAAGTTGTAACCGCAAAAACCGTTCCGCAACCGCCGGTTGGGGTGCAGTTCGTGCCTCCCTGCCAGGTTGTGCCATAGAGCGTACCGCTAACATCGATCAGACCCGCAAGCGGTGATTCGCCGTCTCCCGCGCCGTTGAAGGTGTGGAGCACAGTTTCTTTGCCGTAAAGTGTGATCGCAAAAGCTGTACCGCACTCGTTACTTGGATAGCACTTCCCGCCGCCGGCTGAAGTCGTGCCGTAGAGCGTACCCCCGACATCGATCAGGCCCGCCTCCGGGGATTCGCCGTCCGAGTGACCTTTGAAGCTGTAAAGTATCCTGTACTTGGCTTTCGCCTGCGAACGCTGCGCCGAAAGGCCGCCGGCGGCTGCGTTAAGCGGCGCTCCGACCGGCGGCTGCGCGCCGCACCCTGCGAGCATTGCTGCAACTATGCAGGCGAAAATGGCGTATCGGCCAAAATCTAAGCTCTTCATCCGCTTTGCTCCTCGCTTCCGTGAACTGCCGTTAGAGGCGTTCAGCGCCCTGCCTCAGGGCTCTTCGAGAGTTCTAAAACGATCTTCCATTCGTGTGGCATCACCGGCTGCACCGAGAGCCGTTGTCCGCGCCGTAGCAAGGCCATGCCGACCAGTCGTGGTTCGGCGCGCATACGCGCGAGCGTAACCGGATTCTCGAACGCTTGCGCGTACGCAACGTCGACCATGAACCAAATCGGTTTGTCGGGTTTCGCTCGTCCGTCGAAATACTCGCCGGCGCGTTCGAACTGGGTGAAATCGGGATAGGCCGTCTTGACGACCTTGCAGATGCCGGCGGCGGCCGGCTCGGCAATGCTGGAGTGGTAGAAGAGTCCGAGGTCGCCCAGCCGCATCTCCATCATGTTGTTGCGGGCTTGGAAGTTGCGAACGCCGGTCCAGGGGGTCGTGCCCTCTTGGCGTAGCCGTTCGAATGAATAGGCGCTAGGCTCGGTCTTCAGCAGCCAGTAGCGAGGCATTACCGAGCCAGGCTGACGGTCACCGCCTGGCTTGGATCCGAGGGATGCAAAACTTTGAAGGCCTTCCCGCCGGCGGGATACTTCCAAAAGGTAATCGAGTTGCCGGGGGTCGCGACGAGCGTATCGCCCTGAAGCCACGACTGGCCCGCATTTTTCTGGCGCCAATTGATGAAATGGCTGATGCCGACGATCGTCCCGGTGGTGCCGGAAATTTGCACGCGGAAGTAGTGCACGAAGATGTTCTCACCGTTGTGCTTGGTCGGTGCGTACGACTGCAGGGCAAAATACTTGCCGTCCCATTGGGCGTGGGCGACGTTGCCGATCGTCTCGTTCAGCCTGATCTTTTCAAAATTTTGCTTGCCTTTCAGAAGCAGCGCGGCTACGTTTCCACCGCTGATCACGAAAAGGTTGCCGCTCGCATCGTAGGCCGGTTGCGGGCCAGCTCCGAGTTCTGCGCTGTGATACAGCTTTGGCTCGCCGCTTCCGCCGGTGTAAATTTCGACCATCGGTGTGAAGTTACGAATGTCGTAACTTGTAACCGCCAGGTTTCCCGTCGTCGGATCGCTCGAACAGTTTACCGGAATCTCGCGACTCGGAACGTCGAGCGTTGTAACCGGCGATTCGCCTCCATGCGCGTATTCGTAAATGTACCCGGTGTGGGCGCCCGACTTACTCTGAACCTCTGCCGTGATAAAGACGTCGCCTTTGGTATCCGAGCACATCGCCTGAATCAAGAACGGCGTCTTAAACGTGTCTACGAAGGTGCCGTCCGGATAGGTAAAGACGATGGCCCTCTGCTTGACGCCGGCGTAGAGAAGGTCGGTTTGAGATCCTGCGTTGCGCGCGAGAGGGGCTTTGTGCAGCGGTGCTACCGGGCTCGTCCCCGGCGGAAGTCCCGCGCAACCGGCGAGCGCGCCCGTAAGCACGCAAAGGCACACTGCGTAGCGCAACGCGTGGATAGGCCTAAACATCACTGCGCTGTTCGCGAGGAGCGCCCCATGCCCTGGCTGCGGGAGTGCTTGATGTGCTATCGTGATTCAGCCATGCAGCAACAAATCATGCGTGCCTCGCAGCACGGTTGGGAGGGCGTTGAGCCCGCCGGCTACGCTCCGAACGCGCCCGGCACCGGTGTCGCTCGCCACACCATCGTGGGAAACCGGAAAAACGACCCAAGCGAGCCGGGGCCAAAGATGGAACTGCGCTATTTCGAGGTGCAGCCCGGCGCCGCGTCACGATTGGAGAAGCACGAGCACGAGCACTATGTCGTCGTTCGTACCGGCCTCGGCTATGCCGTTATCGGCGACGACGTTAGCGAGCTAGCACCCAACGACGTCGTCTACGTCGGCCCGATGGTTTTGCATCAGTTCGTCAATCGCGGCGACACGCCGTTTGGCTTCTATTGCTTCGTCGATAGCTGTCGCGATTTTCCGCAGACACCGACGCCCGAAGAACTCGCGCGCCTGCAAGCCTCGCCCGCCGGGACGATCGCTAAACCCTTCGCCGTCCCGCCGCCGGTCAAACGCCCTTAGCGACCGGTCGCGCGGGATCGGAGACCCATTCGCTCCACGAGCCGTTGTAAATTCGTGAGCCTTCGAGGCCGGCGTGGGCCATGGCAAGATGATTGACGGCCGACGAGACGCCCGAACCGCACTGATGTACCGTACGTCTGGGATCGAGCCCGCTTTGCGCGAACTCTTCGCGCAGACGTTCGGGTGATTTCAATCTGCCGTCGGTGTCGAAGTTCTCTTTGAACCAACGCTGCTTCGCGCCGGGAATGTGCCCGCCGACGGGATCGATCGGCTCGGTTTCTCCCGAGTAGCGCTCCAAGGCGCGCGCGTCGAGCAGATGCATCGCTGTGCTGTTGAGATTCCGGTGAACGAAGTCCGCCCCGACTACGAGCTCCGGCCGCAATGCAATGGTGAGCCGGCCTTCGCGCGCGGCCTGCGGCGGTGCGGCGGTCACGGGGTATCCGAGCGCATTCCAGGTGGCAAGGCCGCCGTCGAGGACGGCGGTCGCGTCGTGACCGATCCATTGGCAGAGAAACCACAACCGCGCCGCAAACATATCTGCCCCTGCGTCGTAGGCGACGATCTGCGTCGCGTCGTCCACGCCGCAAGCGCGCAAGAAACGTGCAAAGGTTTGCGGGTCGGGCAACGGATGGCGCCCGTTCTTTCCAGTCTTAGGCCCGGCCAAATCTTCCTCGACTCTGGCGAAGAAGGCGCCCGGTACGTGCGACTCGTCGTAGAGCCGCCGCCCGAGCGCAAAGTCGGCTAATGAGTGACGGCAATCGAGAATGACGAGATCGGAGCGACCGAACCGCTCGTGCAGCGCCTCAGGGGAGATAACCGTTTTAAACAACGCGAACGCTTCGGCTGCTAACGCAGATTGATCGTGGTTTTAGGCGCCGCAGGCGCCCCGCCGAAGGCTTCTTCGAGCGTCGTCTTCAACTCGCCGCTCGCCGCCATTGGTGCGAGAATATCGGTGTCGCCGTAAAACTTTCCGTTGATGAAGACCTTCGGCAGCGTGGGCCAGTCCGTCATTTCCGAGAGCGCTTCGCGCTTGGGCAGATTCTCTAAGACGTCGATGACTTCGAACGGGTAGCCGAGGCCGTTGAAGAATTCGACGGTCTCGAGCGTAAAGCCGCATCGCGGAGCCATCTTCGTCCCCTTACCGTAGACCACGATTCGGGTGCTCGCGACTTCGCGAGCGATCTCTTCCTTCAACTCTTCCGGCATGATGCTTCCTTAGCTTTCGGCGACGATGGTGGTGAGTTCGACTGCATGAACGCGTCCGTCTGCAAGCGCGCCTTTCAGCGCGCGGTAGACGAGCTGATGTTGCTCGATCAGCGTTTTACCCTTGAATGCCTGCGAGCGAACGGTGACGTTGAAATGGTCCATCGTGCCGGTCCGGTCGTGGATGCTTACCTTTGCGTCGGGCAATCCGTTGACGATGAGGCCGGTCAAGGCGTCGTCGTCGATCACGACTTCAAGCGCGGCGAACCGGTATTAAGCGCCTCGGCTAGGTTGCGCGCTTCGCCGAGAGTCTCGGGAAGACGACTCGCGCCCTTGGCGAGCGCAGCCGTAACCCCGCTGGCCAGAACGATTCCGGTAACGCCGACCAGGATGGCGGGAACGCCGCTGGCGCGCAATGGTCCAACCTCAATCGTAAACGTTCGCTGGATGCGTGCGAAACCGCGAAGGAATGCGCGCAGCACGCGCGCTCGTTTATTCATCAGCATGTTTGTACGGCGCCTCGCGCCGGAAGGCCTGGCGCCTCAACGGACGAAGCGGGTCAGCGATGCCGCCCCTTCTGATTGCAACGTGCTGCTTGGTTGCCCTGCGCGAATGATGGCGGAAATGGAAGCGGCACGGCTGCACGAAACGGGTGGCCCGCAGAGCCTTCGCATCGACCGAACTCCGATTCCGGAGCCCGGAGAAGGCGAAGTCTTGGTGCGGCTGCGCGCCGCGGCGCTGAATCATCGCGACGTCTTCATCACGCAAGGACTCTATCCAAATATCCGGATGCCGGTTACGCTCGGATCGGACGGCGCCGGAGAGGTCGTCGCCGTCAACGGCGATTCGCCTGGATGGCGCGCCGGCGAGGAAGTGGTCATCGATCCGATGCTCGGTTGGGGTGACGATCCGCGCGTTTGGGACTCGGGGTCGAGCCTTCTCGGAATGCCGCGCGACGGAACGTTTGCTCAGTACGTCACGATTCCAGCGGAGAACGTCTATCGCAAGCCCGAGCAGCTCTCGATGGAGGAGGCCGCCGCGATTCCGCTGGCTGGGCTCACGGCATACCGTGCCACCTTTACGCGCGGAGCTTTACAGCGCGGGGAGACGGTTCTCATCACCGGCGTGGGCGGAGGAGTTCAGACGTTCGTGCTGCTCTTTGCCAAGCATGCCGGCGCGCGTGCGATCGTAACCTCGGGCAGCGACGAAAAACTCGAGCGCGCGAAAGCGCTCGGAGCCGATCTCGCGGTCAACTATAAGACGACGCCGGACTGGGCCAAGATCGTACGCGCCGCCGGGCCGATCGATCTGGTTGTGGACTCCTCGGGCGGTGAAACGTTGCGCAAGGCGCTCGACGTCGTACGCCCCGGTGGCCGAATCGCGATTTACGGTGGCACGAACGGCGATGCGACGATCAAACTCTTTCCGCTTTTTTGGAAACACGTCACGATCTTGGGAACGTCCATGGGCAGCCCGCAAGACTTTCCGGCGATGCTGGAGCTCTTCCGAAAAGGTTTGCGTCCCGTCGTCGATCGCGTCTTCCCACTGCAAGACGCCGCTGCAGCGATGCAGCACCTTGCGAACGCCGATCAGTTCGGCAAGGTCGTCCTTCGCGTGGGTTAGGACCTACGACCATGCTAACTAGAGTTCTCGCCCTAGCAACGCTCCTCTGCTGCGGCGGATGCTCCCCGGCCTCCTACGGCCGAGCGCTGCGTCCGCGCTGCCGGACGTTGCTCCGCTCGCGAACGCGAAGGGCCCGTTGCTCTACGTCGGAGGCCGTAGGCTTTCCCAATATGCGTTGAATGGCTCAAAGCCGCTCCGATCGATCAAGGCGGGTTGGGGTGCGTTTGCACTCGCACTCGACTCGTTTGGGAAATTGTTTGTCGCCAATGGCAATCCGAGTTACGGCGCCGTCGCCGCCTACGAGGCGCGGGATCTGAAGCTCGAACGCACCATCTGGTATCCGCAGGCGATCGCAATCGATTCCACCGGCAGACTCTACGTCGCAAGCGTGCCACTTACGCAACGCGGCCGTCAACCGGGATGGGTGAGCGTCTACGCGCCGGGCGGCACGAAGCCGCTCCGAAAGCTTACGCAGGGCGTCGATGAGCCTTGGGCTCTTGCCATCGATCCTTCCGACAACCTTTACGTGGCTAATATCGGTGCACGACCCGCGGGGAACTCCGTTACCATCTACGCTTCCGGTGGAACCAAGCCGTTGCGCACCATCACCGATGGAGTTGACGGTCCCGCGGCTCTAGCGATCAGCTCGCACTAGGGCGGTTTGCCGTCGCAGGTGCCGTCGGGCGGGGGAGAGTTTTGATAAATCGGGCCCGGATATGCTACCGGCATGCCGTCCTTCGGATAGAGAATAACGTCGACCTTACCGTTCGGCGTGAGTTGCCGCTCGCACTTGATCACTTCATGTGCCTTGGATTTTGCGGTTCCGCCGATCCATAGGTCGAACCACAGCCCCTTGCAGCCGTTGCTGCCGCTGCCTTTGTGAGGTCCCGACGCGGCGCAGAGATCTTCACGAATGAAGTATTGCTTGATGAACGGCACGTAGATTTTGATGCCGTAGGGGATCGTTGTGTCGTTCTTCTTTTCGGTTGCAAAGGTCGTCGGATTGCAGTACGTTCCGTCGCCGCCCGCGTGCTTGTGGATAATGCCGTGTGCAATTTTATCTCCCGGCGGCGAGTTGTCGGGCCACCCGTAAAACGTGATCGTCGCCTGCACCGTCGTGGGATCTTGTTTGATCACGTAGCACGCTGCGTTGTGCGCTGGGTTGACCAGCGGCGGAAGCGCGGGGTCACCGGCTCGGCCGCACGACGCTAACGCGAGCGCGGTCGCGAGCATAAGGAATCGACGCGCAAATCGGCTCAGCATACGAGCGTGTATTCGTCGAGGCTTTCTAAACGCATCTCCGCGCCGATTTCCGCGGCCAGCGCGGCCGCTTCATCGGGGCCGACGATCGCTTCGAGGTCTGGATTGAGCATCGCGTACTCTTCCGCGCTCAGGCCCTGCTTGCGGGGTCGCGCGGCGACGCGCCCCTCTGCCTGCAGCGCCAGGAGATGGGCGAGAATCTGGCGCACCATTGCCGCCCAGAGCGGATGTGGCCGCGGCGAATAAATCGTTCGCACGAGGTCTGGGATCGTCCGGGCTCCGTCGCGCAGCGCGGCAATTATCTGTTCCTCGCGCATTGCGCGATGGGCGATGTAGTCGGCGATCTTCGTTTGCGGGTCGTCCACGATCGGGCCGTGTCCGCCGTAGATCGTTCCAGCATCGGTGAACTCGTCGGCGAGCCGCTGCAACGTTTGCTGATACGGGCGCATGGCGCCACCCGGCGGCGCGATTACGGTCGTCCCTTCGCCGAGAATGGTGTCGCCCGTAAAGAGCGCGCGCTCCGCCGCCAGATAGAAAATCACGTGGTCGAAGGTGTGGCCGGGCGCATCCATTACGTGTAACGCGAGTGAACCGGCGGCGAAGCCGGCCTCCAGCGGAAGGTCGGCGTCGCGAGCGATTCTGCTGCGGGGATGCGCGTAGATCGAGGCGCCGGTTGCGGCTGCGAGGGCAGGCGCGGCTAAGGCATGATCGGGATGGCCGTGCGTCAAGGCGATGCGGGTGATCCCGAGGTGTTGCGCGGACGCGGTCTCGATCAGCGCGCGAACGTGACGATCGATTGCCGGACCGGGATCGATCACGAGCGCCGTCCCATCGCCGCAGTCGAGCACGTACGAGTTCGTACCCGTGAGCGTCATCGGCGAGGGATTGGGTGCGCGGACGAGCGTTACCATTCGTTTTCCAGTTCCGGCGGGATTGCGAAGTTATCGGCATTGGTCGCCGGCATGATCGTCAGGACGGGTTTCGTGCGAGCGAAGCGCAGCGCGTCGCCGACGGAAGTGAAAGTGGAGAGCCGTTCGAGATGTTTGATCGTCGGATAGACGAGATGCATCGCTCCCTCCCGATGCAGTTCGAGGGCTCGCAACGGAGCGATCCAGATCCCATCGTGCGTCTCGTGCGCGTCGGCTCGGGCTGCTTGATTTGGTGGAGCGACTGCGAAGAAAAAGTGCGTGTTATAGCGGCGCGGCTCGCTGGGCGGAGTAATCCAATGCGAAAAGAGCGTCAACGCGCGCGCGTCGGCGAACCAATCGTGACCGATTAAAAAATCCGCGAAGGTTAGCTTGCCGTTGCGGACCGCGATGCGTTGCGTCGACATCTCCTCCGAATCCGTCACCGTTACGGGCCGCTGCGACGGATCGCACGCGAGCAGGACCCCGGCCTCCTCAAAGAGTTCGCGAAGCGCGGCCACTAGCAGGCTCCGAGCAGACTCTTGTGTGATGGCGGGCTCGCTGCTGGGCAAAGCCGGTGAAATCGAGGCCCGAAACTCCTTACCGAGCCGATCGGCTTGGAGCCCGATGGTCCGGGCCTGCGCTTCCACGGTGGCATCTTGCGCCTCGATCGTCCCACCTGGGAAGACGAAGGCATCGGGCGCGAAGGCGCTGGCGGCACTGCGGCGCGTCAGATAGACCTCCAGCGGCGAACGGACGAGAATGACCGTCGCTGCCAGCCGCACATCGCTCACGAGGCACTAGCGTCCTGTCACACCGTGGCGAAACCCTCCCCATGCAAATAGCTCTGGGCAGCGACATGGCGGGGGAGCTTCCTGAGGCGGTCGACCGCTGGCTGCGGGCGCACGGTCACGCAGTCCGGCGTTTCGGCGCTTTGGCGCCCGAAGCGGACGACGCGTGGCCATCGGTCGGGCGAAGCGTTGGCGCGGCCGTCGCGCAAGGCGAGGCCGACTTCGGGGTCCTCTGCTGCTGGACGGGTACCGGTGTGAGCATCGCGGCCAATAAGGTGCCGGGCATTCGCGCGGCCCTCTGTAGCGACGCCTCGACCGCTCGGGGCGCTCGCGAGTGGAACGATGCCAACGTCCTCTGCCTGAGCATTCGTGCAACCTCGGCAGCCATGGCGGACGAAATGCTCGAAGCCTGGTTCGCCGGCACAGTAACCCAAAACTCGACCTACCGCGCCATGATCGCCGAGGTCAGCAAGCTATAAGCAGAGGGGCTGCGCGCTCGCGTAGCCCCGATAGTACTGCCGTTCGCCGGAGCGCAGAACTAATGCTGCGCAGCCGGTACTCGCTCTCGGGCGGTTTCGGCGACAGTTCACGCCGTCCTGACCAGAGAAGGCGATTCTATCAAATCAAATGCCGCGACTCAATACGTCCGGCACGAATAACCAGCAGCAGAGGAGCAGGAGCGCCCAGTTCACGTAGTGCGAGGTCCAACAATACGGGCATTCGCGGCGCGTGATGAACAGCAACGAATGGGCCAGCACCATCGACATGGCGGCGGCAAGGACGACCGTCACGAGCAGGACGAGCGCCGCGAGGCGGGAGTGCACGAACCAGACGGCAAGCGCCACTGCCGGGTAGTAGAGCGATCCGAGAAAGGAGTTAGGCACGCCAAAGAGGTGTGCGCGGGGCGATTTGACCACGCTGGGTCCGCGAATCTGTCCCCGCGCGGCCTGGATGCTCTTGCGAAGCATGAAAAGCGAGGTGTAGAGCCCAACTCCGCATAGTACCGTGATCACCGCGCGTACGATCATCGCTTGAATCGCCTCCTTCGGCGGGGTGCTGCTCTTGCTTTACTGGCCGGTTCGTTTGTGCTGGCGTTCCTGGTGATTCGCCATCAGCCGCGCGTCGAGCACGAGATCCGGATCATCGGGCCATTTGCCTACCCGCTGGCCGTCGCGATCTTCGCGGTCGTCGCATCGGCACCGTTTTCCGTGACGGACGCGCTGGCAATCATGAACGGCGCCATCTTCGGACCGATTGTGGGCACCATCGTCGATACGGTTGGATTGGTTCTCGCCGCGTTACTTGGCTATTGGATCAACCTCCACGCGTCGAAGCTCTTCAACCTGCAGGAATCGCTGCACCGCCTTCCGGCGTGGGTGAAGCGTTTCCCCGTCGGCTCTCCGGCCTTCTTACTGGCGGTGCGCGTTATTCCGGGCTTCGGGGGAACGATTGCGACCGCAACCGCCGCCACCTTTCGAGTGCCGATTTGGGTACACGTCTGGACGATGTGCGCGATCGCCGTTCCCATTTGCACGCTGCTGACGGTCTTTGGGGATCGCCTTACCGTCGCCGTGCACGGATATGAGGGGCGGGCTCGCGGCTACGCGCGCCATTATTGCATGACGCACCGCTGTCCGCACTTTCACTTCCGCCGGCGAGCCACGGCCTCGCCTTCGCCGTGACGCCGTCAATCGTTTCGGATCGTGCCGGTCTCGACGAGCTCTGCGCTCGAGTTCGCGATGCGGCGCGCGTCGCGCTGGACACGGAGTTCCACGCCGAGCGCACCTACTCGGCGAGGCTCATGGTCGTGCAGCTCGCCTTCGACGACGGCGAAGTCATCGTCGACGCGCTTGCGTTGACCGACTTACGGCCGCTCGTCTTAGCGCTGACCCAAACGACGGTCGTCGGCCACGCGCTCTCGGCGGATTTAAGGATCTTCGCCGATCGTTACACCCTGGTACCGTCGCGCGTTTTCGACACCCAAGTCGCGGCGTCGTTTCTCGGCTACGGCATGCAGATCTCGCTCGCGGACCTCGTGCGCAGCGTCTGCGGCGTCCGCTTGTCCAAGTCGCAAACGGTAAGCGATTGGTCGTCGCGGCCGTTCTCCGAACGTCAAGTCGAATATCTCGTCGACGACGTCGTACATCTGCTGCCGCTCTACGACGCGCTGCTTCCTCGCCTGGAAAGCAAAGGACGCTACGAATGGGTCTTTGAGGAGTGCGCGGAGCTGGGCGACATCGAACGATATCGCATGGACGAACGCCGAGCCTATCTGCGCATCCCCGGCGCGATGCGGATGAGCCGGCGCGAACTCGGCATTCTCAGCGAACTGGTAAAGCTGCGCGACGCCGTCGCGCGCGAACGCGACCTTCCGCTGCGGTTCGTGCTCCCCGATGACGTCGTTGCGGGGCTTGCCGCGACAAAGCCCGCGAAGATGGATGATTTTGCCCAGCTTCGCCGGTTTGACGGCGGGATGAAGCGGCAGCTCGGTCCTTCGATTCTCGCAGCCGTGGCTCGCGGTCAAGCACTGGCCGAAGAGGATCTCCCCCAGCGCCCAGCCCGGCCGGCGGCGCCGGCGCGCGACGCCCTTGTTTCGCTGCTTGGCGCGATGATCGCCGAGATCGCGCGCGAGGCGGAACTGCCGGCGAGTCTGCTGGTGCCGCGCGCGGCGCTCGAACGTTTGGCGCGCGAGATTCCGCCCGATCGGGAGAGTTTCGAACGCGTCTTGGCGCTGCAGCCGTGGCGGCTGGGACTCGTCGGCGATCCGCTCTGGCGGATGCTCCGCGGCGAAGCCGTGCTCAGGATCGAAGGCTACGCCAACGGCGATCCCAAAGTACGGTTGCTCGATGAGTCCTCATCCCAATAGTTTTAGCGCGCTGGACTCGCTGCGTGCCGGCGATCGTTCGTATGCCTACTTCCGTCTCGACGCGCTCGAGCGCGCCGGAATAGGGAAACTTTCGCGCCTTCCCTTCTCGCTCAAGATCTTGCTGGAGAACTTACTGCGCTGCGAGGACGGGCGCGCCGTGAGGCGTGACGATATCGAGGCGCTCGCGCGCTACGACGGCCATCGCGGTCGCGAGCGCGAGATCGCCTTTACTCCGGCTCGCGTCTTGCTTCAGGATTTCACCGGCGTTCCGTGCGTCGTCGATTTGGCGGCGATGCGCGACGCCATGGCCGAGATGGGCGGCGACGCTCGCGTCATTAATCCGCTGCAGCCGGTCGAACTGGTAGTCGATCATTCCGTGCAAGTCGACTCTTTTGCAAACGCCGGCGCGCTTGCGAAGAACACGGCGCTTGAGTTCGAGCGCAACAAAGAACGCTACGCATTTTTGAAATGGGGACAGTCCGCGCTGCAAGATTTTCGCGTCGTTCCGCCGGGAACGGGGATCGTTCATCAGGTCAACATCGAGTATCTCGCGCGCGTCGTCTTTGGGGCAGCGAATGCTTCGGACGAACGCGTGCTGGCCTACCCCGACACCGCGGTCGGTACCGATTCGCATACGACGATGGTCAACGGCTTAGGCGTGCTCGCTTGGGGCGTCGGCGGCATAGAAGCCGAAGCGGCGATGCTCGGTCAGCCGGTGACGATGCTGATTCCCGAAGTGATCGGCTTCCGGTTGGACGGCGCGTTGCGCGAAGGCGTGACCGCGACCGACTTGGTGCTCACCGTCGCGCAGATGCTACGCCGCAAGGGCGTCGTCGGCAAGTTCGTGGAGTTTTATGGCAAGGGACTTTCGGCGCTGCCGGTAGTCGATCGCACCACCATCAGCAACATGTCGCCCGAGTTCGGTTCAACGGTCGCGATCTTCCCGATCGACGACCGGACGCTCGAGTATCTGCGTTTGACGGGCCGCCCCGCGGAGCAGGTCGCCCTGGTCGATGCGTATGCGAAAGCGCAGGGGCTCTTCCGCACCGACGAATCGCCCGATCCGGAGTTCGTCGATACGCTCGCCCTCGATCTCGCTGTGGTGGAGCCGAGCCTAGCCGGTCCGAGCCGTCCGCAGGATCGCGTGCCGCTGTACGACGTGAAGCGTTCCTTCAATGTGGCGATGGGGGAGTGGACGGCGGCGCGCGAGCGCTCCAACGGCGCGGTTGCGCGCTTTGAAGACGAAGGCGGCGGCGGCACGGCGACGATCGCGCAGACGGCCGAGGGCGAGCTGTACGACGGCGCGGTGGTCATCGCGGCGATCACCAGCTGTACGAACACCTCGAATCCGTCGGTGCTGGTCGGCGCGGGCCTGCTCGCGCGCAACGCGGTGCGCCGGGGTTTGCGCACGCAGCCATGGGTGAAAACTTCGCTCGCGCCGGGTTCGAAAGTCGTCACCGATTATCTGGAAAAAGCGGGCCTGCGCGAGTATTTGGATCGTCTCGGTTTTAATCTCGTGGGTTATGGATGCACGACTTGCATCGGCAACTCCGGACCACTTCCAAGCGACGTCGCCGAGGCCATCTCCGACCGCGACTTGATCGTTGCGGCGGTGCTCTCGGGGAATCGAAACTTCGAGGGCCGGATCCATGCGCAAGTGCGGGCGAACTATCTTGCGTCGCCTCCGCTGGTGGTGGCGTACGCGCTCACCGGGCGAATGGACGTCGACTTAACCACCGAGCCGTTGGGCATCGGAAGCGACGGGAAACCGGTCTTTCTCGCGGAGATTTGGCCCGGCAACGACGAGATCGCCGCGACGATGGCGACGTGCATCGGCGAGGAGATGTTCGAGCGCGAATACGCGCACGTCTTCGATGGCGACGAGAACTGGCGCAACCTCAACGTTCCCACCAGCGAACGTTACGCCTGGGATCCGAAGTCGGAGTACGTCAAGAAGCCGCCGTACTTCGACGGCATGCCGGAGCGCCCGGCGCCGCTGCAAGACGTGCACGGAGCCCGCGCGATCGCGGTGCTCGGCGACTCGGTGACGACCGACCACATCTCACCCGCGGGCAGCATTTCGAAGAGCAGCCCTGCGGCGAAATATCTGATGGAGCGCGGAATCGAACCGGGCGATTTTAACTCATATGGCGCGCGGCGCGGCAATCACGAGGTGATGATGCGGGGCACCTTCGCAAACATTCGCCTGCGCAATGCGCTAGCTCCGGGAACCGAGGGTGGGGTTACGCGCTACCTGCCGACCGGCGAAGCGATGTCGATCTTCGATGCGGCGATGAAATACAAGGCCGGCGGGACGCCGCTGATCGTGCTGGCCGGTAAGGAGTATGGTTCGGGCTCGTCGCGCGATTGGGCGGCGAAGGGGCCGCATCTGCTCGGTATCGCCGCGGTGATCGCCGATTCATTCGAGCGCATTCACCGCAGCAACTTGATCGGGATGGGCGTGCTGCCGTTAGAGTACCTCGACGGCGCGGACCGCTCGACCTACGGCCTCACCGGCGAGGAGATCTACGATATCACCGGGATCGAGGCGAAGCTCGAGCCTCACATGAGGTTGCATGTCAAGGCGACCGACGCGCAGACCGCCCGTTCGATCGAGTTTTCCGTTCGCTTGCGCATCGACACGCCCAATGAGGCCGAATATTACCGCCACGGCGGAATTCTGCAGTACGTCTTGCGTCAGCTACGATCAGGATCCCGAGAGGTCGACTCGGCCTAACTGTTGGCAGTGGTTTCGACGAACCACATGTTGCGATCGGGGCCTTGCACGATCGCGGTCGGTCCCGAGGTCGAGCGGGGAGATCGGAGAACCCTTCGATCTTAACGTGTTTAACGGCCGGCAGAACTCCGACCGCCGGCGAGGGCGAACTGCCGGACTGGGAGCGGCCGCAACTAGATCCTCGCGCGGCCGGTCCGATCCGCGTACATCTCGACGAACCACATGTTGTCGTCGGGTCCCGCAACGATATCGCCTGGCCCGGAACTGCCGGAAAGTCCCTTCGAGTATTCCGAAATTTTACCGGTCATGGTGATACGCCCAATCTTCGAATCGCGTATCTGGTATGATTCATAGCTCTCGAATTCGGTGAACCACATGGCGCCATCCGGGCCAGCGGCGATGCCGTCGGGCTCTTCGGTCGGAGTAATTCCACGGGAGTACTCGGTGACTTTGCCGCTCCTGGTAATGCGCCCGATGCGCCCACCCGTCGCTTCGGTGAACCAGAGTGCGCCGTCGGGTCCCGGCGCGATCGAGTAAGGGCCGGCTCCGCTGCTGATGCCTTTGGTGTAGGTTGTGATCTTTCCGTGCGTCGTGATGCGACCGATCGCATTGCCGGTCAGTTCGGTGAACCACAACGCGCCGTCCGGGCCCGCGGTAATGTCGTCGTCGAGCTCGCCGGCCGGATAGATCGTGACGCTGCCCTTAGTCGTGATGCGCCCGATTGCGCTGTACTCCGTAAACCAGAGTGCCTTGTCGGGACCGACCGTGATCCCGAGCGGCTCGGTCTTCAGCGAAAAGGTCGAAAAGGTGCCGTCGGTCGTCATGCGCACGATCTGCGAGTTGTAATAGTCGGTGATCCAGAGCGCGCCGTCGGGGCCCGCGGTGATGTCCTGAAATGAGGATCCTTCGGTAGAGCGCCCTTGGTAGTAGAACGTCTTTAGCAGCGTCCCCGACGTGTCGATTCGAGCGACCAAGTTTTCGCCGTAATCTTGATCGATTTCGTCGGTCACCCAGAGGGAATGCTCCGGCCCTGAAGCGATGGCAGATGGCGAGTAGTCGCCGTAGTACTGAGGAAGATCGGCAAACTCTTTGATCCTCACCCGTTCCTTTGCGAATGGCATCGAGAACGATCCGCGTTGCTGCATGCCGGCGTTTTCAGGCACGAGTGTACTCGGAGCCGAGCATCCCGAGACTCCGGCGGCGAGCAAGGCCGCCGCCACGGTGCCGGCGAGCTGAAGGGCCTGTCTTTGCATCCCAACCCACCTCCAAAAAGATGATTAAGGTTACCATGAACCCGCGGAAAAAGCATGAGGGCCCGGGTCGTTTCCCGTCTCAATGGGCATCGAACGAAGCATAGTTGACATATTCTGTCGTGTTTGAGTAGTTTGATGAGACCGTGAAGGCCGACCGGCTCATCGCCCTCCTCCTACTGCTCCAAGCGCGCCGCCTGTGCAGCGCCCGCGTGCTCGCAGAGCGGCTGGAGGTCTCTGAGCGTACGATATACCGCGACGTCGATGCGCTCAGCGCCGCCGGAGTGCCGGTCTACGCGGAACGCGGCGCGGCCGGCGGGATCGCGCTTTCCGAGGGCTACCGCCGCGCTCTGACCTTCTTCGGTGAAGACGAGGTCCGCGCGCTCTTCGCCTCCAGCGCAAGCCCGCTCGCGGATCTCGGGCTCGAGCGCGGCTTGACGCGCGCGCTCGAGAAGCTGCGCGGCGGCCTCGCCGACGTCCATCAGCGCGCCGCCGATAAATCGCGCTCGCGAATTCATCTCGATCAGCGTCGATGGAATCAAGCGCAGCCGCCCCTGGAGCTGCTCACGACGCTGCGCCGGGCCGTCTGGGACGATCGCTGCCTTCGCATCCGCTACGAAGATCGAAATCGCAAGTCGTCGACGCGATGCGTGGAGCCTTTGGGCCTGGTCTCCAAGGCCGGCGTCTGGTATCTCATCGCTCGTTCCCAGAGTGAGCTGCGAAGTTTCCGAGTCGACCGGGTCCGCGCCGCGCAGGAGCTTGCCGAACACTTCCAGCGACCCGAAGATTTCGATCTCGAGCGTTATTGGGCTGAGTCGTCAGCGCGATTTGCCGAGGCGTCGCGCAGCGCCGATTGCATCGTGACGTTTTGCATGCCGAACGACGCAATCGAACGCGTCACTTACTATTGGCCGGCCGAGGTGCTCTCGCAAGACGCAAGCGAAACGCGCGTCCGCGTGACGTTTCCCGGAATCGAAGTGGCGCTCTTCCAAGCGCTTGCGTGGGCTGACTTGGCGACGCTAGTCGAGCCCGCCTCGCTGCGCGACGAGATCGTCGCGCGAGCGCGGCAGGCACTAACGCGCTACGTCTTGCGCTGATGGATGATGAGGCCGTTCCCTTCGGGGTCTGACCCGAACGACATAAAACAGACCGGCGACTCGATCGCGTCGCTGAGCTGCAGGCCGCGCGCGCGGTAGTGTTCGACCGCTGCCTTTGCATCGTCGACCGCGAACATGATCGCGCCGCCCGTTTCGCCGCCCTCGGGTTTCCAAACGCCGAACGTCGAGCCGTCGGCAAGCGTGAACTCTGCGCCGCGCCCTTGGTCGTCGATCTCGGTCGGCTGCATGCCGAGAACGTCGCGGTAAAAGGCGATCTGCGCCTTCGGGTCGCGAACCAGGTAGGCCGCGATATCGATTCCCTTGATCATTCCGTTGGTCTCCTTTGTCGTGTCGTAGCGTTTCCAAGAGCATACCGGGCGAAATATGACACTTACTGTCCACATTAAAAAACGCGTCCGGCTACTTGCAGGGGCGGCGATAGGGCGTCATCGTAATCCTGGACTCCCGGAGGGCGCTTAGAATGAAGTTGTGGACCACGGCATTCGTTGTGCTTGCGGCGCTGTCGGCAGGATGCTCGAGCGGAGCCATTGCCCCCCGCAAATTGGGACGCAGACCGGCGCCGCTCTCAGGCCGCTACTTGCCGACGCCCACAAGAAGACGCAGCATATCTACTGGACCTTCTACGCGGGCACAACCTATCCAGAAGTTCAAGGTGCGAAGACACCGCTAAATGCGAAGTCCAACCTGCTCAACGTAGGCGGCGACGAGCAGAACGACCTCAACTACACCAGCGGCATGACCGTCGATAAATCGGGCCACCTCTGGATTTTGTCCTTTGGTAAATACAGCGGCAACCCGGTCACCGTGCTCGTCTTCGTCTTGCCGCTAAGGGCGTCGTCGTTGCCGAAGTACAGTTTCGTTCTTTCCGGCACCGGCGGCTCCAACGCTTTGGCCTTCGATCCGTCCGGAAACCTCTGGACAAGTTCGCCCGGAAATAAACGAGGTCTTGGAATACAGCGGCCCGTTTACGAAGAGCGGAACCCTCAGCCCCGTGCAGACGATCGATGGCGGAGGGTATCAGCCGTACGGCATCGCCTTCGACAAGTCGGCAAATCTGTACATATCGATCTTTAACAGCACCGGCACGAATTCGATTGCCGTGGCGGCGCCGCCGTACACAAGCGGCCCGTACTTCCTCGACGGCCTTACCTCTCCCGGATCGCTGACGTTCGATGCGGCCGGAAATCTCTACAGTTCGAGCAATGAATCCTCGGGAGCGGCCGTCGTACGCTACGATGCTAACAACCTCAAGAAAGGGGCCAAGCCGAGCATCGTCGATCCGGTCGGTTTGCCTTCGAGTTCGTACATGTCGGCGTTTGCGTTTACATCGACGGGCGACTTATACGTTGCTAACTGCGGTAACTCCGGTAGCGCCGGCATCGACGTCTATCCGACGAGCCGTAAGCAGTTCAGCGCGAAGCTTAAACCGTCGCTGCTTTACACGAATGCCGACATTCAGGGTGCCGGCTGCGCTTGGGGGATTGCGATTCACTAAAGCATCACGCGGCGGAAGTCGGCCAGAAGCTCGGCGACGTAGACCAGGAATCGCGCGGCGCCCGCGCCGTCGACCACGCGGTGGTCGTAGCTGACGCTTATCGGTAAGATCAGCCGCGGGACGAACTGCTTGCCGTCCCAGACGGGTTTGGTGGTCGCGCGCGTCGCGCCGAGGATCGCGACTTCGGGCGCGTTGACGATCTGCGTGAAGGCCGTGCCGCCGATGCCGCCGATCGACGAGATCGTGAAGCTGCCGCCCTGCGTCTGCGGCAGCGTCAACTTGCCCTCGCGCGCCTTGCCGGCGAGCTCCACGGCCTCGCGCGCGATCTCGATCAAACCTTTCTTATCGGCATTCTTGATCACGGGCACCACCAGCCCGCCTGGAGTATCGGCCGCAAAGCCGATGTTGTAGTACTGCTTGAGGATCAGCTCGTCGCCGTCGAGCGAAGCGTTAAACTCCGGGAACCGCTGCAGCGCCGCCACGCTGGCGCGAACCAAGAACGCGAGCATCGTGAGCTTGGGTCCACCGGACTTTACTTGCTCGGCATTGACCTCGCTCCGAAGGGCTTCGATTGAAGTGACGTCGGCTTCGTCGTAGTTGGTGATGTGCGGAATAAGCACCCAGTTGCGGTGCAGGTTTGGACCGGAAAACTTCCTGATGCGCGAAAGCGGCTTACGCTCCGTCGCGCCGTATTGCGAGAAATCGAGCTTCGGCCAGGGGGGCAGACCGGCGAACGGCGTCGCGCCGCCTCCCGCGGCAATGCCGCTCTGCAGAGCGCTCTTGACGAATCCCTGCACGTCCTCGCGGGTGACGCGGCCGTTCGGCCCGGTACCGCGGAGTTTCTGCAGATCCACGCCAAGCTCGCGCGCAAAGCGCCGGATCGAAGGTCCGGCATGCACCATGCCATTACCCGCCGTTGCTTGCGGAGCTGCTTGGGCTTGCTGCGCGGGCTGCACTTGCGGTGCCGGCTTCGCCTGTGGCGCGGCCGCAGCCGCTTTGGGAGACGCGGCGCCTTCGGAAGCGGTGAGTACGAGAATCGGCGCGCCCTGCGAGACTTTGTCGCCAACCTTGACCATGACGTCTTGGACGATGCCTTCGGCCTCCGACGGCACTTCCATCGAGGCCTTTTCGCCCTCGAGGGTGATCAGCGAATCGTTCTTCTTCACGTGGTCGCCGGGCTTGACGAGAACTTCGACTACCGGCACGTCCTTGAAGTCGCCGATATCGGGAACGCG
>PMTY01000011.1 GCA_003167155.1 Candidatus Cybelea tumulisoli | reverse complement strand
ACCGTTCCGTCCGGTCGCAGCATCGCCGGGCCGATCTCGCCAGGCGGAAGGTAACAGTCTTTCTTCTTCGGTCCGTACGTTAGGCACTCATGATACGGGGATTCCGATCGTAGGTCAGCGACGGTCGAACCCGCGCTCTTCCACTGGCCGGTCGACGGGTTCCAGATCTCGGAGTTCGTCGAATCCTTGACGTCCTCGGTCAAAATCGAGCCGTCGGGAAGCAGCGTCCAGCCTTCCTCGGCGTTAAAGTCGGCTTTTCCGTTTTTCTTGTATTGCGTCCACTGGTTCGTCGCGGAATTCCAGGTCGCATCGTACTTCGTGAGCTTTTGCCCGATAGCGAATAGCCCGTTGGGCAGCACGCTCGACGGCGAGTCTCCGATGAAGCCCCAGCCTTTGGGATGTTCGAACTTCGTCCAAGTGTTCTTAACCGGATCGTAGATCGCACCGAGGTTCGTGAGCTGCAGATCGTAGTTACCCGGCGAGTTGTACTCGCCGCCGAGGATCAACAGTCGTCCGTCTGCGAGGACGTCGGAGGCAAACGCGCTGGGTGAGTAGCCGGAAGGCAGCGTCGCTTCCTGAGTCCAGGTTCCATCGGAATAGTCGCCCGTCGCATCGGGGACATACTTATACCAGTCGCTCGCATTGCTGCTGCCTTGGGTCAAAATCGACCCGTCGGTCATTAAGTACGCCATCTGCATAAAATCCGGCGGTTGACTCTTCCCGCGAGCGAACGAACCGGGTGCGGCGTGTCCCGCTGCGCCGGCAGTACCGGCCGGAAGAAGAGAGTGACTCCCCGAGCATCCTGCCGGGCCGGCGGCCGCAATGGCCGCTAATGCAAAAAGAACGAACCTGTTTCGAAAGAGAAGCACGCTGGAAACCTCCGGTGTGTTAAGGCTGCGGGTAAGGAATCTGCTGTTCGAGCCTCGCGGCGGTTTCCCCACCGCAAGGGTTTCTTAAAGCTTCGTAATGGCACTTTAAGAATCGCTTGCTAGCATGGTCGCATGGATGTCGCCGATGAAGAGCAGGCCGAGCAATTGATTGCGCGCTGCCGCCTTGCTGAGGCGGCAGCGCGGCTTGCTGCGGCGTGCCACGACGAAGGCGGCGACGCCGAGGGCTCGCGCAAGCGCCTTTGCGCGGGAGTCTATGCGCTCTTGGGCGACGATCGAAATCTCGCGGGATTCGTCGCGCCGCAGTTGCTCGCGTCGCGCTCGGCCGCCGCCGTGGCCTCGCACTTCGAATCGCTGGAAGGCGAGCCTGCTTCGCACGACTATCTCACGGCCGCGGTTGTGCTCTCATGGGCCACTGATGCAACCGGAGTTTACGAACTCTGCCGCAGCGCGCACGATCGCGCGCTTGTCGAGAAGCGCTTCGCGTTCGCCGTAGGTTCGCTCGAACGGTTGGCACACCACGCCATCCTTTTCGGCGATCTCGAGATCGCGCGCAACGCGCTCGAGGAGGCCCTTCGTCTAGCGTTGCTTCACCGTCTCTCGGAATGGTTTTCGCGTAGCGCGGGTGCCGCCGCGCGTTTAGCCTTCGACGCCGGCGACTCCGAGCGTGCCGGAGAGTTGCTGGCGCGTGCGCGAATGCACGCGCGCAATCCTGAAGCGATTGCTTTATTGGCGCCGGTCGGCGCCGCGTTGGCGATCGACGCTGGCGACGACGAGGCCGCTGCCGCGTGGACCGCCCCGGAGATCCTCGAGACGGCATTGGGCTCGCTGGATACGGAAAGCGCGATCGCGGCGACCGTTGCGCTACTCTCGACGCGAGCGTTCGTTCCCGGCTCCTCGATCGCTACGGCGCTGCGTAGGGCCTTGCTGCGGTCGAGCGGAGCAACCTACGCCGTCGAGCTCTTTTCGCTGGCGGCGCGGTACGGAGAAATCGAAGAGGCCCGGCTTGGCGCGGATGCGCTAAACGCTCTGGTTGCTCCCAATCGCAAGTATTGCAAAGGCCACGCGCTTCTCGCTCGCGCGCACTTGCTCTTTCGGGGCGGCGAGCGCGCCGCTTGGATCGACCACGCGGGCGATGCGGCACGAGCCTTTAGCGCGATGGGAATGCGACGCTGGATGAATGAAGCGATGCTGCTCCTGGTCCGGCAAGAGAACGAGATCTTTCCCCGGCGCCGGGGTCGTCCTATGGGGTCGGCGCTGACCGGACGAGAGCAGCAGGTTGCCCATCTCATTCGGCGCGGGGCTCGCAATCGGGAGGTGGCCGCGGCTTTGCAAATCAGCGAGCATACCGTCGAACGGCACGTGAGCTCGATCTTGGGCCGCCTCGGCCTGCGTTCTAGGTGGCAAATCGCCGACCCGAAGAACGGCTCCGAACATTAACCTTTGCTCAAGTTGCCTTAACTATCCCCGCGAGTTCCAGGATGCACGGCCGGCTTGCCATCCTCTAGCATCGGGTTGGAAGAATCGGCGCAAGCCGACTCCTGTGTTGCTATTGGGAGTACAGTTTGTTCAACGGCCTCTGCTGCATAAAAAAGCGCGTCCTGTTCCTCGGCTTTTTTTGCTTTGCCGCCTCTAGCGCGGGCGCGCTCGCGGAGACCGCCGGAATCATTTCGGGAAGGGTAACCGACGACAAGACTCGCGTAGCGGTGGCAGGGGTAGCGGTGATCGCGAAGTCTCCCAGTGCGACCTATCGCACGACGACCGACGCCCACGGCGCGTATCGTTTCTTGAGCGTTTTGCCCGATACGTACTCGCTCTCGTTCGTCAAGAGCGGGTATGCCTCGTATTCGATTGCGGTGGTCGTGCTCAACGGCTCGCAGCAAGCCGTCAACGTCCCGCTCTCTCGGACGCTCAAAGTGATCGCTTCGACGCACTCGCGTTCGGCCGGGAGTGCCTTTCAGCGCGGCATGACGATCGACACCTACACGGTAACCGGCGCGCAGATCGACATGGTGCAAGGCAAGAGTTTCAACACCGATGAGAACACGCTGCTGCGCAGTATTCCCAGCGTTACGATCGACAAGTCGGGGACGGTCTCGATTCGCGGCGGCTTCGCCTTTGAGGCCGCCTACGAGTTCGAAGGCATCGACTACACCGCCCCCACGGCCAATCTGCAGAACACGCTGCAGAATATCTCCAACTTCGGTCTGCTCAACGGCGTGGGCAGCGTGCAGTTGATTCCCGGTGGCGGCGACGCGACGCACGGGAACACCGGTACGGGCCTGGTGCTCTTCACCGCCAAACACGGCACCTATCCGAGTTATTTCCACGTCGACGTGGAGACGCTGGTGGCTCCGTATTTGCATCAGCTGGGGTTGGAATGGGGCTGGGCCGATCCATCGCAGCGGTTCTCCAACTATGCGGGATTCATCGGATTGCGCCGCGCCTTTCAGTACGGCACGCCNNGCGCCCTCGTTTCGGTCGTCCAACGATTTCATCGACAACGCGATCTACCGCTTTGGCAAAAACAACTCGCAGCGGCTGCAGTTCTTCATTCAAGACCAGGCGATCACCCAGACTCTGGATTACGGCGGCTTTCAATATCTGCCGTACATCTCAGGGGGCACGACGGCCGGCAAGTGTGCGCCCTATCCGTTGAACGGGATCAACTCAGCGCAGCAAAACTTTGCCTGCGACTCGCTCATTCCGCTGTTTCCGGGCCAGCCCAATACGTACGCATTCGTCTCGCAGGCCGACGCGCTCAAGAGTCCGTTTCTGGCCTATAAGGTCGAGTACGGCGCGAGTCTCGGGTCGTCGTCGCAGTTGACCGCGCGGTATTTCCGTACGTTTAGCGGACAATCCGAAGACCTGCCGGCACAGGGGATCTTCGCCGATCCCTACGGCGGCACGCGCACGGCCGGACAGTTCGACGTCGACACGCAAATCGGCGAGAAGAACCTGCTCAAGTACGGCGCGCTCTACGAGTTCGTCGTGCCCTACGGCAATCGCTACGATTTCACATCGTATACGGCGTTCACGACGCCGTCTTACATCATCACCTACCCGATCACCCATCCCAACGCCCCTTTACCGCTGCCGTACACCTATACGGGTCTTCTGCCCAACAATAATCCCTCGGACGAGCAAGGCTTGGAGCAAGATTTCTTCTCTCCGTCGTTCTGCGCGCAGTATCTGCCGCACGGGAGCTGCGGCTACTTAAGCTCGTGGTTTCCCGGCGGCGTGCGCTTTCCGTTTGAGGAAGACGTCTCCACGGTCACTCAGCAGCAGTACGGCGCCTATCTTCAAGACAACGTTGAGATTTCCAACAAGTGGAGGACCGAGGCCGGGCTGCGCTTAGACGGCTACAACTTTCAAATCCCCACCCAAGAAGGCGCTCCGGCTTCGATTCCAGCCGTCGAGCATCAGCGGCTCTACGAACCGCACTTCGATCTCTCCTACGCACCCGATCTGCGCGACACGATTCGTTTTGGTTTCGGGCACACGCTCTCGATGCCGATTCCAAGCCTGCTGGGCGCCGACGTCAGCCGCACCCCGTATGCGCCATTTGAAGACATCCCCTCCTACGACAACTCAACGGGCAAGCCGGCCACCTATTGCGGGCCGCTGGCCAATCAGCTCTGCGGCAACTACGCCGATCAGCTCTATTGGCTCACGCGCGACTACCGCTACGGCAGTTCGACTTTGGAAGCGCCGCTGGTCGGAGCAACCTTCACCAATATCGACCTGTCGTGGGCGCACGAGTTTCGCGATGGCTCGGCGGTAAAGATCACGCCGTTTTACCGCCGCGGCTACAACGTCATCGAGCAGACCGCCAACATCGTGGGCTTCAACTATCAAACCGGTTCGCCGGTCTTCGGCGACGTCGCCTACTCCAACCAAGGCATTCAAAAAGCCACCGGCATCGAAGCGCTCTATAATAAAGATATTCCGCTCGGAATCTCGATGCAGATCGGCGCGACCTACATCAGCCAGTTCGGCAACGAGCCTCCCGGAACGTTCTTGCAACCTGCAGCCCTGGCATTGGGCCTAGTCTATCGCTCGCCCGATCTCTCGCCGTTTCAGATCAACACGGCGTTTAACTACCAGAACGCGCACGGCTGGCGCATCGATCCGGTAATCGGATTCAACGTCGGCTATCCCTACGGCCAAGGCTACTACACGGCCGTCTATTGCGACGGCATTCCCGTGGTCGTGCCGGCCTCGAGCCTGTCGGTCATTTACTCGCAGACGCCAGGCTACATCGATCCGCTCGATCCGGGCACGTGTACCAAACCCAATATCGCGGCAACTCGCGGCATCCACGAGCCGGGGCTGGCCGGCGGCTTGCTCACGACGCCGCGCGTGGACGTCGATCTCACGACCGAGTACCGGCCGCCGGTTGCCAAAGGCGTGCTCGCGCAATCGGTCTTTGGCTTACAGATCCTCAATCTGTTCGATCAGCTCTACAACGTGCCGGTCTATAACGGCTGCTACGGCTCGCCAATCTCGACGGGATTGCAAAGCGGCAATGCGCCTTGCACCTATTCGTCGGCGCCCTATGCGCCGCCCGACGTCGCGGCGCACTCGTCGGCGCCCTACTTGACGTATCCCAACCTGCCGCCGATCTCGTTTCGGCTCTACTACCAGGTGACCATATGATCTCTCGCACTCGCATCGTATTTGCTGCCGCCGCCTTGAGCGCCGGCGCGCTGCTGATCGCCGCGCTGAGCGCCTGCGGTACCGGCGGCGCCTCTGAGCCGCCGCAAACCTCCTACGATCCGGCCGCAACTTCCAAGGTGCAGTTTGCCGTAGGCGTTGCAACGCTGTCCTACGGCGGCCATGGTTCGGAAGTCGCTTACGGCCTCAACGAAGTCGAGACGCTGCGCCAGAGCGACGGCCTCTCCGGCACGCTCTACAACGTGCCGATGATTATCGGGCCGTCGAACTTCGACGTGCTCTACTCGACGGAGACCGGAAAACAAGTCGGCTCTGCCGGTAATGATCTGGGGACCAATCACCTTACCTGGGGCACGCTCAATCAGTCGGCGTGGATCGGGCCGTCGCGCCAACAAAAGATTCCGACCACCGGCGCTTTCGGTTACGGCCTTTGCCCGTGTAACTCCGACGCCGGCCCGATCAACGGCACCAGTCCCCTCTATCTGGCCTACATGCTGCCGATTTACGGCAACGATCCCGAGCTGTGGTACGGCGGGCCGCCGGCCTTCCCACAGGAGGGGCCGTCGGTCATCGCCCTCGGATGGCAAGGCTACTCTTTGGGATTTACCGACTTCGCCGTGCAGCCGGTGATCGGTACTTACCATCTCTATGCTGCAGTGCCGCCGTCGTACGATACGCCGCAGGATCCCACGCCCAGCCCCAATCCCAACGGCACGCCGACGCCGCCCCCTGGCATCTTGGTTGCCGGCGCGCAACTGACGTCGCTGCAAGCGCTGCCCGTCTTCGGTACGCCGACCTTTAGCGCCGACGGCAAGGGCGGCGGTACGATCGGCGTGACCGTGCCCGCCGGCGCGCACGAAGCAATGGTCGTGGTGGATGCCGTGCGCGGCGGCAACGGCATCTGCGCGAACTCGCACATCTACGATTCCTATTACACGGTCGTGACGCACGGCGCCGGCGCGCAAAAACTGGCGCTCGCCGACGACCTCGGACCGCTCACGCAGTCCGGTCACAAGACGCCGACGATCTGCCACAAAGAGAGCTACTACCTCTACGCCGCAGCAACGGATTACCCAGCCTACGAAGCCTCCTATCCGCAAGACCTCTCGCAGCTCCCCGTGATCAAAGGCCCCAACGGCGAGGCCGACGTGAGCACCTCCGACAAGCTCTTCGGTGCCTATCCATGAC
>PMTY01000146.1 GCA_003167155.1 Candidatus Cybelea tumulisoli | reverse complement strand
AATATCGTCGTCGTCGGCGACGTAAATCCCGGCGCCGAGCTCATAGCAAGCGGCGACATCCTGGTCTTCGGACGGCTCGCGGGCATCGCGCACGCGGGTGCGCAGGGGGACGACAGCGCGCGCATCTTCGCGCTGGACCTGGCGCCGACGCAGCTTCGCATAGCGACCTCCATCGCCGCCGATACCGAGCCAAAACGGCGTTCGGCGCCGTCGCCCGAAGCCGCAGTCGCGCGCGACGGGCGCATCGTGGTCCTTACGCTGGACCGCCTCGGCGAGCTTGCAGACTCGGGAGTTGCCTCGACGTGAAGACGCGCAAAATCGTACTGACCTCTGGTAAAGGCGGCGTCGGCAAGACGACGACCACGGCGAATCTCGGGGCCACGCTCGCCAAGCGCGGGCGGCGCGTCATCTTAATCGACGCCGACATCGGGCTGCGCAACTTAGATTTGGTCCTCGGGTTGGAAAAACGCATCGTCTTCGATTTGGTCGAAGTAGCCGAAGGACGCTGTCAGCTGCGTCAGGCCCTCATCAAGGACAAGCGCTTTGAGTCGCTGTCGATTCTCCCTGCCGCGCAGACCAGGGAGAAAGATGCGATCACGGCCGCGCAGTTTAGCGCGATCGTCGACCTGGCCGGGGAACAGGCTGATTACGTGCTGATCGATTGTCCGGCGGGCATCGAAACCGGCTTTCGCAACGCCGTCGCTGGAGCGAGCGAGGCGATCGTCGTTACAACTCCGGAAGTAAGCGCGATTCGCGACGCCGATCGCGTCGTCGGAAAGATCGCCGACGAAGGAAAGCCGATTCGCTTGATCGTCAACCGGCTGCGGCCAGAAATGGTACGCAGCGGTGACATGCTCTCAGTCGAGGACGTTTGCGAAGTGCTGGCGGTCGAGCTCCTGGGCGTCGTGCCCGACGACGAAGAGGTCATCGATACCACCAATCGCGGCGAGCCGATCGTNNTTCACCAACTTCGACGGCCAAGGTTTCTTCGGACGTCTCATCGACGCATTGAAAGCGGGTTAGCGCGTGCAGCAAACACAGACCGTGCCAGAGGAAGTACAATCCAGCGCTCCGGCTCCCCGCTTGGGCCGCGCGATCGTTCTAACGTCGGGTAAAGGCGGCGTTGGAAAGACGACGACGACCGCCAACCTTGGGACGGCCCTTGCTAATCGTGGAGCGCGAGTAGTCTTGGTCGATGCCGATATCGGCCTTCGCAATCTGGATATCGTCTTAGGGCTGGAAAGCCGTGTCAAGCATCACCTCCTCGACGTTCTCGAAGAGCGCGCCTCTCTTGACGAGGCACTGGTGCCCGGCAAGCACAGCGAATCGCTCTTCCTACTCGCCGCGGCTCAGTCGCGCGAGAAGGACGAGGTGGAAACGTCGAAGATGAAAGCGTTGATTTTGAGCTTGCGCGAACGCTTCGATTACGTGCTGATCGACTGTCCCGCCGGCATCGAGCTGGGTTTCCGCAACGCCGTCGCCGGCGCCGACGAGGCCATCGTTATCTGCACGCCGGAAGTGGCCGCCGTGCGCGACGTCGATCGCGTCGTCGGTTTGCTCGGCAATCGCTTCCGGCCACAGCTCGTCATCAATCGGTTACGCCCTAATCTCGTGAAGAAAGGCAAGATGCTTTCGGTTGAGGACGTCAACGCCATCCTGCGCCTGCCACTGCTCGGTGTCATCGCCGACGAGCCCGAGATCATCGTAACGACGAACCGCGGAGAGCCGCTTGCCTTGCGAAAAGATACCCCGACCGGGGCCGCCTACCATGCGATCGCCGCACGCGTTGCTGGAGAAGACGTGCCCGCGCCGATGCCGGCCGCGGCCAAGGTGACGATCTTGGAGCGCGTCGGAACGCTCTTCGGAGGGAAACGCGCGTGATCGAGTTCCTAAAGAAGTTCTTCGGACACTCCGGCTCGAGCGCTACCGCAAAGGAGCGTTTGAGGCTCGTCTTGATGACCGATCATCTCGAACTGGCCCCAGAGCTGATCGAAGCGATGAAGCGAGACTTGGTCGACGTGATCTCACGCCACGTCGAAGTCGATCGCGATAAGATCGAGGTCAACTTCGAACGGCAAGACAGCGCGCTGGCGATGCTGGCAAACATTCCGATTCTTTCCGTAAACCGCCCCAACGCCGGCCCCACGCTCGTGCCGGTCGAGTCCGTGCAATCGCCTACCGCTGCCAACAGCGCGCCGCCGCGGGTCCGCAAGCGCCGCAAGCGAGCGGCAAAAAAGGCACCCGCCACGGGCGCCGCCGCCCCGGCCTCCGCCGCCGCAAACTAAGAGACCTAAAAGATTTGCCCTGCCGCTAAGGAAGCAACGAGTTTCCATGGCGGTGCTGGCATTGAGCGGCGGGGCGCGGCGCTACGTTCGAAACTTCAACTGGACGCTGGCTATCGCCGGTATCCTGGTCGCCATGATCGGGTTGGTCTGCATTCGCTCCGCCGGACTGCATGCCGGCGATGCAAGCAGCGAGTTCAAGAAACAGATCCTTTACCTGGCGCTCGGGGTGACGCTGATGCTCGGCCTCTCGTTGATCGATTACCGCAACTGGCAACGCTGGGCTCCGGCGCTCTACCTGCTCAATCTCTTCCTGCTGCTCTTCATCTTGCGCGGCGGCCACAGCGCCATGGGCGCGCAGCGCTGGATCTCGCTGGGGCCGCTCGGAACCTTCCAACCATCGGAGCCCGCGAAGCTTGCGGTCGCAATTGCGCTGGCGGCGGTGCTCTGCCGCGGCCGGTATGAGAATCTGCAAGACCTGTGGAGGCCGCTGGTTACCGTCGCGCTGCCCGCGCTCCTAATTCTCAAACAGCCGGACCTTGGCACCTCGTTAGTGTTGGTGGCTGTGCTCACGGTAGAACTCTTTCTCGCCCTGCCAAAACTCGGCGACTTTGCCATCTACGTACTAGGATTGCTCGTGGTCGGTGCGGCTGCCGTCGGTACCAGCGCGGTTCTTAAGCCCTTCCAGCGCGCACGGCTTTTCGTCTTTCTCAACCCCAAGGCCGATCCCCAAGGCTCCGGCTACAACCTTGCCCAGTCAAAAATCGCCGTTGGAAACGGCGAATGGTTCGGCCGGGGCCTGTACCACGGGACGCAAACGCAGTTGAATTTCGTTCCCGAACATTCGCGAGACTTTATCTTCACCGTGCTTGCAGAAGAATGGGGATTCGTTGGTGCGACGATCGTCCTGGGACTCTACGCTGCCGTCCTTTATGCCGGAATCCGCACCATGGTCGTTGCCCGCGACCGCTTCGGCTTCTTACTTGCCGGCGGCTTGGTAGGCATGCTCTTTTTCCACGTTCTCGTCAACGTTGGAATGACGGTCGGAGTCATGCCGATTACCGGAATCCCGCTGCCGTTCATGTCGTACGGCGGGTCGGCGATGCTTACGGATTTCGCCGCCCTCGGCATCCTGTTGAATATCTTTTCGCAACGGGACCGCAACGTTTTGGGCAACGCGTGAAGCGGCTGGCCTTTGCGGCGTGCGCGGCGATGCTGTCGGCGTGCGGCGGCACGTCTTCGTCCGTACTGCCCACCGGCCCCGCGCAAGGTGTCATCGACCACGTCGTCATCATCGTTCAAGAGAACCGAAGTTTCGACAATCTTTTTCAAGGCGCGCCCGGCGCCGACACGCGGTCGTACGGTTACGGCATCCACGGTAACAAAATTGCGCTCAAACCCATAAGCCTCAAGACCACCTGGGATCTCGAGCATAGCTTTGACGCGTTCATCACAACCTGTAACGGCTCGGGAACGTATCCCGGCACTGATTGCCGGATGAACGGCTTCGACCAAGAGGGCGTCGGCTGCGGCGGTATCGGAGAGCCTGGCTGCCCCATCCGGCATCCTCAATACAGCTACGTTCCGCACGGTGAGATCGAACCGTATTTTGACATGGCGGCGCAGTACGTCTTGGCCGACCGCATGTTCGTCTCAAACGTCGACATAAGCAGTTTCGTCTCTCATCAATACATCATCGCCGGGCAAGCCGGCAGCGCGGTTAACATTCCGCAGGGAGCCTGGGGCTGCGGCGGCGGTATCAACGATCTGGTCGGCACGCTAACGGAGCAGCGCACGCTCGGTCCGATGACTTCCCCCTGTTTCAACTACGAGACGCTCGCCGACGAGTTGAACGCCGCGAAGCTTCCATGGAAGTATTACACCTCGGCGCTCGATGCGGACGGCAATTTTTGGAACGCCTTTCAGGCGGTAAAGCACATCCGTTACAGCCGCTATTGGAAGAGGGACGTGATCAGCCCGCAGACGCGGTTCTTCGCCGATCTCAAGAACGAGGGACTCGGCGCGGTCACCTGGATTACGCCGACCTGCGCGAACTCGGATCACGCCGGGTGCGACTCGGATACGGGTCCGAAATGGGTCGCCTCGCTCGTCAATGCCATCGGAGAGTCGCCGTACTGGACGTCGACGGCGATCTTCATCTTTTGGGACGATCCCGGCGGCTGGTACGATCACGTTCCACCCAAAATGTTGGACTACGACGGACTGGGGTATCGGGTACCGCTCTTGATCGTTTCGCCGTACGCAAAGCAAAGCTACGTTTCTCACGTCGACTACGAGCACGGCAGCCTTCTGCGCTTCGTCGAGGATCGCTTCGGCCTGGCCACTCTCTCGGCAAGCGACGCGCGCGCGACCTCTCCCGAGGCCGATTGCTTCGATTTCTTGCAGGCTCCACGCAAGTTCGTCCCGATTCCAACGACGATGAGCGCGCGCGACTTCGAAAAACAGCCCCTCGACCGCCGCATCCCCGATAACGAATAAGCCGGCAGGTCCATTTTCCCGGGAAGGAGAACAAAGGAAGCAAGCCAGGTCGGCAGGCTGCGTTTCGCAACGAAGGCCGCCGGTTGAGGTTTATTACTAACAAAGATTTTTTAAGAACTCAAAGCAGCGCGGCGCAGAGCGCCGCCCGCAGGGCGCCCCGGCAACGGTAGGCGCGGCGAGAGCCGAGTTCTAACGATTGAGGACAATTTGTCGAGCGAGATATTGATCTCGAGCGACCCGTGGGAAAATCGGGTCGCCATACTCGAGGACGGTGACTTAGCAGAGCTCTATATTGAGCGCGAAGAGAAGGTCATCGGCTCGATTTACAAAGGTAAAGTGCAGAACGTTCTGCCCGGCATGGGGGCGGCGTTCGTCGACATCGGACTCGGGCGAAACGCCTTTCTGTACGTCGACGACATCAACAAACAGCCGCTGAACATCGGTGACGTCGAAATCACCCAGGGCCACGGCGGCTTCACGATTAGCGAGAAGGTCAAACGAGGCGACGATGTCCTCGTGCAGATCGTCAAGGAGCCGCGCGGCCTCAAGGGCGCGCGGATCTCGACGAACATCTCGCTGCCCGGCCGTTATCTGATCCTGATGCCGACCGGAAAGTATTCCGGGGTTTCGCGCAAGATCGAATCGGCCGACGAGCGCAACCGTCTCAAGAGCGTGATGAAGCGCATTCGCCCGGAGGGGATGGCGACCGTCGTGCGGACCGCCGCTTCGGGCGTTAGCGAAGCGGAGCTGATCGCCGACCTGGGCGTGCTGATACGAATGTGGCACGGCATCCTCGAACGATTCAAACGGGCGCAATCGCCGTCGCTGCTTCATAAAGACATGAACCTGATCTATAAGGCGGCGCGCGATTTTATCACCGCCGACGTCGAGCGGGTTTTGATCGACGACGAGGAGGAGTTCCGCAAAGTTCGAGATTTTCTGCAGTTGCTGGGTCCGCAGTATATCGATCGCATCGAGTACTACAACTCGGGCCGCACGCTCTTCGACGATTATAAGATCGATGCGGAACTGCAGAAGCTTATGAAGCCGAAGATCAACCTGCCTTCCGGCGCTTCGATCGTCATCGAATCGACCGAAGCGCTGACCGTCATCGACGTGAACTCCGGCAAGTTTACNNGTGGACTTTATCGACATGGCGTCGGAGGCGTCACGCGACAAAGTGATCGGAACGATGGAAGAGTATCTGAGCCGCGATCGCACGCGCGCGACGATTCAGTCGTTTTCAAACCTCGGATTGCTGGAGTTTACGCGCAAGCGGATCGGCAAGGACCTCGGCGCTCAACTGCGCGGTGCGTGCCCGACGTGCATTGGAATGGGCAGCGTCATGTCCTCTCAATCGGTCGCCATCGAAACCTTTCGCCGCATTCGCGGCGAGGCGCGTAACGGCGTCACCGGCGACGTGATCGTTCACGTCGCGCCGACGGTCGCCGTGCAGATGGACTTTTGGTACGACGAAGAGTGCAAGGAGCTGGCAAAGGCGATCGAGCGACCGATCTTCGTGCGCGTCGATCCGATGATTCATCCGGAAAAGGCGCGGATCGAGACGGTCGCCGCGATCAAGCGCGACAAGGAGCGCGCGCTTCGCGTTGGCGACGAGCACGAGGTCGAGCTGTTGCCGGGCCGGCTGCCCAATCCGGCATCGGCCGCCGCGATCGTTGACGGACGAGTCGCTGAAGTAGAAAACGCCTTCAACAACGCCGGGAACTTCGTGCGGATTCGCATCCTCGACGTAGACGACGAAAGCGATTACATCCTCGCTGAGATGGTCACCGCCGAGGCGAAGCCCCGGCGCAAACGCCCGGCGCGGCGCGCTGAGGTCTCAGCGGCCGAGCAGACCCGCCAGCTTCGCGAACTTGCCGAGGATGCCGCTCGTCAATCCGCGGCGCGCCCGCCCATCGGCATTACGTCGCTCACCGAAGAGGAAGAGGCGCAAGACAAGGCGCTGAGCGCGGAACGCAGGGGTGAGGCGCAACCCGACGCGATCATCATCGCCGAAGGGGCAGTGCAACGTGCGGCCGCCGACGGCGACGGGCAACGCAAGCGCCGCCGCCGGCGGCGTCGCGGTGGACGCGGCCGGGAAGAGGCCGAGGCAATAGTAAGCAGCGCGCCACCGCTAACGCCAACTCCAGCGCCAATGCCGGCCGAGGCAGCGGCCGGCGTTCCGGTCGACGGTTCGACCCAGCATCGCCGTCGCCGCCGCCGGCGGCGCGGCCGGGGCGGCCGGGGAGGGCTTGGCCAGTCAGCCGGGCCGATGCCGGATCGTCAGATCTTCGAAGTGAACGCCGATGGAGCCGCGCAGCCAACCGGCGCAACGGCGCCGCCGGAGCCTTCTCGAGCGATCGCAACGCGCAGGCAAGCGTCGCCGCCGGCTTTGGAAGCACCTCCGCCAAGCTTGTCGGCGCCCGAGGAGAAGCCCAAGCGAACCAAACCGGCTCGCCGGCGCACACCCGCGCGGAGCGTCACCGCGGAAGTCGAAGCGCCGATAGCCATCGCGCTTCCCGCACCCGACGAAAAATCAACGCGACGGCCTCGAAAGAAGGCCGCAACTCCAGCACCGCCTCCGGAACCCGTGGTCGTCGTTCCAAAGCCGAAGCGCGCGCGCAGCGCCGCACCAGCGCCCGAGGGCGAAGTGAAAAAACCGGCCCGCAAGCGCAGCCCCGCAGCAAAAAAGAGAACGGGTTAGGAACTACTGCCAGACCGCCCTAGGGGTTCCTAATTAGTTCAGATCTAGGAGCCGAGGTCCGAAGTGTACTGTCGTAATCGAGGAACCTCGGCGACAACGAGCTGAGCTAATCAGGTACTCCTAGGCGCCGTTTTCGGCGCTGAGGCGGGCGAGTTGGGCGTTCAAGTATTCGATTGCGCGCGTAAGCTGATCGTCTTTGGCGGGAGCGCCGAACTGCGCGTGTTTGTTTTCGACCACGACGATGTCCGGTGTGATGCCGAGATGATTGATGTCGCGATTGCGCGGCGTGAGGTAGCGCGCCGTCGTGACCTTGATTGCGCTTCCGTCGGGCAAAGGATAAATCGTTTGCACGACGCCTTTTCCGAATGTCTTCGTGCCGATGATCGCGCCGACGCTGCTATCTTGGATCGCGCCCGAGGTGATCTCCGAGGCGGAGGCCGTGTAGCCGTTGACCAAGACCGCCAAGGGAATGGGAGAGATCGCGGTGTCGTCGGCTTCGAGCGTAGTAATGTTCGAGGCCCGCGATTCGACCGAAACGATCGGTCCGCTGGGGATGAACTTGGAGCTCACGGAGACGGCGGCTTCCAAATACCCGCCGCCGTTGTCACGCAGATCGAGCACCAAAGCTCGCGCTCCATCGCGTTGCAAACGATCGAGCGCGGTGTTGAGCTCGTCGCCGGTGTCGCGGCCGAAGACCGTCAAAGCGACGTAGCCGATCTTGCCGGGCAGCATCTTCTCGTAGACGCTAAGCTGATGAATCTTGGCGCGAGTGATCGTGACGGGAGTTGCTAAGCCGGTGCCGTCGCGCGAGATCGTCAGCATAACGCGCGTGCCTTCCTTTCCCCGCAGCTTGCCACTCGCCGCCGGGAGGCTCATGCCTTTTGTGGAGGTGCCGTCGATGGCAATGATCAGGTCGTCCTGCTTGATGCCTGCCTTATCCGCGGGTGCGTCGGGCACGACGTTCTCGACGGAGATATACTTCGTCTTGTCGTCGACTTGAATGACGATTCCCGTTCCCCCGAAGTCGCCGCCATCGAGCCCTTGATTGAGGCCGGCGAACTCCTTGGGGGAGAGGAAGACGGTGTAGCGGTCGTTGACCGATCGCATCATGCCGTCCAAGGCGATGTAACTGAGATCGTGCACCGTAAACTTGGACGCCGACTCGCCGGCGGCGTCGGCGACCTCGCGATCGATCTCGCGCACGTTGGTGCCGGCGGCGGCAGCCGCATGCATCGCCGGCAGCGCCGCGTGTTTTACGCCGGCGGTTCGCATCGCGGAAAGCAACGTGAGCCGAATCGAGTCGAGAACGACTTGCGGATCGACCTTCTTATAAAAGTTCTCCGTCAAATAGGTGTAGCTGGTCGAGAGTTCGCCGGCATCGGCGGCCGAGAGTTGCCGTGCCGCAGCCGAAGCGGGCAGAAGCCGTGCGGAGCTTACCGCGAGCGCGGCAAAGAGTAAGAGGACGAGAGTACGTTTCATGATCTCCATAATTAACGTATGAGCTGGCGTAAGCGTGCCTTAGCGGCCGCAAGCTGTTTGTCGGCGGGCGTATCGACGAGCGACGGGTCGGGATCTTGATTGACGACGATGTTCGGTTCGATTCCGTGGTGCTGGATGTCGCGCCCAGCCGGCGTCAGATACCGCGCCGTCGTGATCTTTAGCGCGCCTTGGTCGGGAAGCGGGAAGATGCTCTGGACGACGCCTTTGCCAAACGTGCGGGTTCCCACGAGGGTGGCAAGGTGATAGTCTTCGAGCGCGCCCGCCGTGATCTCCGAGGCGCTTGCGGTGTACTTGTTGACCAGCACGACGAGCGGCTGAAGTCCGCCGATGGCGTCGCCGAAAGCCGAATCGGTGGTGCTTCCACCGTCGCGCCGAATCCTCGACACGATCGCTCCATGCGGAATAAAGAGGCTCGAGATTGCGACCGCGGCATCGAGCAGGCCGCCGCCGTTATCGCGAAAATCCAAGATGTAGCCGCGAGCGCCCTTGGCCTTGCCCTCGAGGAGCGCCTTGCGCATTTCGTCGCCCGAAGTCTTCCCGAAATCGGAGAGCCGGATGTAGTCGATGTTGCCTTCCATCTTCGCGCGGACCGTGGGAACGTGAATGATCTCGCGAAGGATGGAATAGGTTCGCTCGGCGGCTAGAGTCTGGAACGGGTGCGCTCTCAGATGCACGACCGTTCCGGCTTGGCCGCGAATCATGGTCTCAACGTGGTCGATCGGAATGCCGCGAACCGGCTTGCCGTCGACGAAATCGACAACCTCGCCCGGCTTCATTCCCGCCTTTGCCGCGGGCATGTGCTCGATCGGCGCAACGACGATGCGACCGTCCTTGAGCTGATAGATGTAGACGCCGATGCCGCCAAAGTTTCCCCCCGAAAGCGACTCGTCGAGGCCTTGGATCTCTCGCGGCGAGAGATAGACCGTATATGGATCCCGGACGGAGGTCATGATTCCGCGAAGCGCCGCGTCGGTAAGATCGTCGTTGCCACTCGTTCCCAAGGCGCTGCCGTAGTGCTGCTGCGCGTAGGCCAGAAGAGCGGCCGCGCGCGCGCCGTCCGAGATCTCGTCGCCGTTGGCCGTTTGCACGGGCAGCGATGCGGCGCCGATCTTCTTGCCATGCAAGAAACTCCGCAGTGCCGCGAGCTCGCCGTTGAGCGGAGTCTCCGGCGCGATCGCCTTGTAGTACTCGATCTCGAGTCGTCGCAGCGTCAAATCGGCGATGGCCGAGCCCGGCGCATCGTTCGAAGGAAGAAGACCGCGCAGATCGCCGGTCGTAGCCACTTCAAGCACGGATTGCCGGGCAATCGCGCCGCTACGGTAGCCGACGAAGAGTGCGGTTGCCACCACTAAGGCGAGCGCGATGAGTGCTGTCAGTAGAAGGCGGATGGAAAGGCTCATAGTCCCCTTGTTAATACCCGGCTCGAAGGCCCGCAAGTTTCCTTTTTACGTAGATTACTCGCTTAGTCTTAATGGAGCCGGGGTGCCGGGTCAACCGGTTTCCCCGCAATTCGCACTTCGAAGTGAAGATGGGGGCCGGTCGATTGCCCAGTAGAGCCGACCGCGCCGATGGCCTGCCCGCGCTGGACCGACTGCCCCGTGGAGACGTAGATGGCCGAGAGATGTCCGTAGCCGGTTGAATAGCCCCCGCCGTGATCGATCAGGATGTAGTTTCCATAGCCGCCGTACCATTGCGCCATAATTACGGTGCCGCCGGCGGCGGCGGTCACGGTCGTCCCCGACGGCGCGGCGATGTCGAGGCCTTGGTGGAACTCCGGCGCACCGCCAAAGGGATTGGAGCGCCAGCCGAACGGCGACGTGATCGTCCCGGTGACCGGCCACGAAAACATCCCGGAGGAGCCCGAACTGTCCGCGCTGCCGGCTATCCCGGCCGCGCGCTGCGCAGATTCGAGCTCGCGCTCGCGCTCCAGGATCAGCCTCTCCAGCGAGGCCTCCTCGGCCGCCGAAAGATCTTCCATCTCGGCAACCTCGGTGGCGACGTTGCGCCGGCGGATTCCGGCGAGCGTTACGAGGTTGCGACGCTCGTCTGCGAGCGATCCGAGTTGACTGCGGGCTTCGTCTTGCGCCTGCTCTTCTTGTTGCAGTTGCAAGCGCGTCGTCTCGAGGTCGGCCTCAACCGCCGCCACGCGAACTTCGGCCGCTTTCCGCGCGCGCACGGCCCGCTGATTTGCGGCGATGAGCAGGCGCAGATCTTCCCAGCGCTCGACGAACTCGCTGAACGAACGCGCCGCAATCAGCGCGTCGACGTAGCTGAGGTCGCCGTATTCGTAGATATTGACTAGCCGTCGCTTGAGCAAGTCGTCGTGCAGCCGCAGGGAGCGCTGCGCCGCCTCGAGTTGAATCGCATTCCAGGCGATGCGGCGCTGCGTCGATTCTTGCTGGGCCGCAAGGGAATCGATCCGTCCGTTGACTTCGTCGATCGCGGTGTTGGTTTGGTCGAGCTGATGTCGCAGATCGCTGTAGTGCAGCGTCGCCTCGCCAAGCTCGACGCGTTTGGCGTGCAGACGCAGTTGCATCTCTTGCGCTTTGGCCCGCTCCGCAGCGATGCGCTGTTCGAGCGTCGGCGCGCTCGCCGCTGCGCTAGCCGGCAGCATCGCGGCGGCGAGAATCAGGCAAAGAATCCGATGAAGCCGCAAACGCTTCACGTCCGCAGGTAGCGTCCCACGGAGATCCACGATGCGAGGACGCCGATGGCGGTCCCCGTCAGGATCAGCTGCGCGGCCAAAATGCGGGCATCGACCGGCATCGCCGTGAGTTGAACCCAGGGCAGCGCTTCGAGCAGCCGGGGCCAGAGCGTGGCGCGCGCGCCAGCCAGCAACGCCAACGCTACGAGCGCACCGATTACCCCGTCGACCAAGCCTTCGCAGATGAACGGGAGGCGGATGTAGGTGTTCGTAGCGCCGACGAGCTGCATGATGGCGATCTCCCGGCGACGCGCGAAGACCGTTAGGCGAATCGTATTCGAAATGATGATGCTCGCAACGCCGACGAAGGCCAAAATAAGCCCGATGCCGACTCGACGAAGCACGGCTCCGAGTGCAAGCAGCCGCTGGACGATCTTCTGTCCGTAAACGACGTTATCGACGCCGGCCAAACGCCGCACCGTCGCCGCAACCGGCTCGACCTGCTCGGGGTCGCGCACCTTGATTCTAAACTTGTCCGGCAGTGGATTCTCGGTGAGCAGCGCCGTATCGATCGAGCCGCGGGTACGCGCCCGAAGCTCCGCCAAACCCTGCTTCTTCGGCACGAACTGGGCCGACGCGACCCGTGGATCTTGCACCAGGAAATGCCCGATCGCCGCAGCTTGCGCCGCCGTTGCATCCGGTTGCAGATAGGCCGAGATCTCGATCTGATCCAGCAGTTTGTTGCCGGCGTCGGCAAGCGCCGCTCGCACGAAGAGAAAGAGTCCGAGTAAGACGATGGTGATGGCGACGGTGCCGATGGCGGTAAGCTGCATGCCGGTGTTGCGCGAAAAGTTGCGCAGCACCTCACCCAGAAAGAATTTGACCTTGCCCGAGTCCAAGATAGTAGTAACCTCGCTCTTCGTCCGTGGTGATCCGGCCGTCTTCTAAGCGTACGACGCGCCGGCGCATCCGGTCGACGACGGCCTGATTGTGAGTCGCAACGACGACGGTCGTTCCTTTGAGGTTGATGCGCTGCAGCAGTGCCGTGATCTCCGTCGTATTGACGGGATCCAAGTTTCCGGTCGGCTCGTCGCAGAGTAAGATTTTCGGATTGTTGACCAGCGCCCGGGCGATGGCTGCGCGCTGCTGCTCGCCCCCCGAAAGCTCGTTGGGATACATGCGGCTCTTGTGCGAGAGGCCGACGAGATCGAGGACGCGCGGCACTTGGCGCATGACGTCGCGGGTATGCGCTCCGGTTACCTGCATCGCGAAGGCGACGTTCTCCCAAACGGTCTTGTCGGTAAGCAGTTTAAAATCTTGGAAGACGACGCCGAGGTGGCGTCGCAGTGCCGGAACTCGGTTGCGGCGCAAACGGTCGACGCGAATGCCGTCCACGACGATTTCGCCGGCGGTCGCCGCTGCCTCGCGGTAGAGCAATCGTAAGAGACTCGATTTACCGGTTCCCGAATGACCGACGAGGAAGACGAAGTCGCCCTTGCCGATCTCGAGGCTTACATTGTCCAGGGCGCGCACGCCGTTAGGATAGACGAGCGAAACGCCTCGCAAGGAGATCATCGCTGGGAGAGGAGTTTTTCGCAGAGTCGGGGCTATACCTCCGCCATGGACTTCGATTTAACCGACGAGCAGAAGGCGATCCAAGGCCTGGCGCGCGAGTTCGCGCGCGACGAGGTTCGGCCGCGCGCCGAAGAGATGGATCGCAGCGAGCGTTTTCCGTACGAGTTGATTGCGAAGATGGCGGAGCTGGGGTTCATGGGGCTGCCGTTCCCCGAAGAGTACGGGGGAGCCGGAGCCGACACCGTGAGCTACGCGCTGGCCGTAATGGAAATCGCGCGCGCCGATGCTTCGACGGCCATAACGATGGCGGCCCACGTCTCCCTCGGTGCCACGCCTTTCTATCTTTTCGGGACCGAAGCTCAGAAGCAGCAGTATCTGGTACCGCTCGCGCAGGGAAAGATGCTGTGGGGTTTCGGTCTGACCGAGCCCAGTGCGGGAAGCGACGCCGGGAACGTCCAGACCAAAGCGGTGTTGCGCGACGGGAAGTGGCTGATCAACGGCACGAAGGCCTTCATCACGAACTCGGGCACGGAGATCAGTGGCGGCACGACGATTACGGCGGTAACGGGAAAGCGGCCCGACGGTTCGCGCGAGATTTCGAACATCATCGTTCCGCAAGAGACCCCGGGCTTCACCCGCAGCCGCAAATACCGCAAGATGGGGTGGCGCGCTTCGGACACGCGCGAGCTTTCGTTTGCCGACGCGGAGGTGCCCGAAGAGAACTTGCTCGGCCCGCGAGGCGAGGGGTTTCGGCAGTTTCTCTCGATCCTGGACGGAGGCCGAATCTCCGTCGCGGCGCTCTCCATCGGCCTGTCGATGGGTGCCTACGACGAGGCGTTCGCCTACGCGAAGGAACGCCACGCATTTGGCCAGCCGATCTCGAAGTTTCAGGCGATCTCGTTCAAACTCGTCGACATGCTCACGCAGATCGAGCACGCCAAGCTGATGATGCTGCGTGCTGCATGGGAGAAGGATCGAGGGCGTGACTACGTCCAAGCGGCCTGTTTCGCGAAGCTCTTCGCCGGAGAGCTCTCACATCGCGTCGTTAACGAGGCGCTGCAGATCCACGGCGGATACGGCTTCATGGACGAGTATCCGATCTCGCGCATGTACCGCGACCAAAAAATCAACGAAATCGGCGAAGGCACCAACGAGGTGCAACGGGTGGTGCTGGCGCGGCTCATGGGTTTGTAGCGCCGCGCCGCTTTGGGCGCCGTTTGCCGTTTTAGGATAGCCGCCGCTGCGCAGGATGCGCTAAGCTAGTAGTGGTCCGCAGGCCTTTAGGACCGGCCTTAGTACATAAGATCATATGGAGGAGATAAGTTTTTGAAACGTCTTGCTACTTCACTAATTTGCGGCGTCGCAATTGCCGCGCTGTCGGTCGCCACGGCGCTGGCCGCTCCGCCGAATGTCAACGGAACCTGGGTCGTTCAGCAGACCGGCACGAACGGCACCACGACTGGGACCATCACCGTAACCCAGTCGGGAATGGGTATCGTCGGCATGAACGCCAAGACCGGAAACGGCTACACCGGTACGTTCGTCGACAATACGAAGATCAACGGAAAATGGCACGGTCCGGGCGGCGCCGGCTGGCTGACCATCTACGTCAGCCCCAACGGTCACAGCTTCAACGGCACGTGGGGCTATAACGGGCGGGCTGCCAACGGCTCGTTTGTCGGCAATAAAGTTCTGCCGCCGTCGCCGATTACTGCCGCGGGTAGATGGAATCTCATCGGTGCCGGCAACGCCGGCGGTTTCATCGGGCCGATGAGCTGCAAGGAATCGGGACCAACCGTGGTCTGCCACGTTGGCGCCGTCATCGTCATCAACGGTAAGTTCCGGACCACGGACAAGGTCAGAGCGACCTGGGTCGGCCCGGCCGGTTCGGGATGGTTCTCGTTCTGGTTCAATGGCGACAACAACAGCTTCAACGCCGTTTGGGGCAATGGAGCCGACACGACGCCGGCCGTCGGCCGCGTCGTCGGTCAACGCGTCCTCCAGTAGGAGTTTCGATGCACCGCGCCTTCGGGCGACGGCGTGCATGCTTGAATCGGGCGAGCCGGCGGCTCGCCCGATTTTATCTCGATGGTAAAATGGGCCAGAGGAAGCAGCATGACGATTGACGAGGCGTTCGCAAAGCAAGCGATTCCGGAAGGAATGAAGTGGATACCGTCGGGGCGCTTCCTGATGGGTTCGGAGAAATTTTATCCCGAGGAAGCGCCCGTGCATGAAGTCGAGGTCGCCGGCTTCTGGATCGATTCGTACGTGGTGACCAATCGCGAATACTCGCGGTTCGTCCGCAAGACCGGATATGTGACCGTTGCGGAACGGCCGCTCGACCCCGCTGATTACCCGGGGGCGCTTCCCGGTGAACTCGTCCCGGGCGCGCTCGTCTTTCGGCCGACGCGCGGACCGGTCGATCTTCGCGACTGGAGCCAATGGTGGGAATACGTCCATGGCGCATGCTGGAAACATCCCGAGGGCCCCGGGAGTTCGCTCGAATCGCGCCCCGATCACCCGGTGGTCCACATTGCCTACGAGGACGCTCAAGCGTTCGCGCAGTGGAGCGGAAAGCGTCTGCCGACCGAAGCGGAGTGGGAGTACGCTGCGCGCGGCGGTCGCGGCGGTGCCGACTTCGTATGGGGCGACGAGATGGAGCCTAATGGGAAGCCGGCAGCAAATACGTGGCAGGGGCAGTTCCCGTGGCAGAACTTCAATACGGACGGATACGAGCGAACGGCTCCCGTGGGGATGTTTGCTCCCAACGATTACGGTTTGTACGACATGGCCGGCAACGTGTGGGAGTGGACGAGTGATTGGTACGTTGCGCACCGCGACGTGCAAACGTCACCCTGTTGCGGCGGCGCAGGGCGCGCGCCAAATATGGAGCGAAGCTACGACCCGGCGCAGCCGCAGTTTCGTATACCGCGCAAGGTTCTCAAGGGCGGATCGTTCCTGTGCGCCCCAAACTACTGCTTGCGCTTTCGGCCGGCCGCGCGGTCGCCGCAAATGATCGATACGGGGATGGCGCATCTCGGCTTCCGCTGCATCAAAGAGGCCTAGGGCTACGGCTCGAAGGCGAAAATCCGTTTCCAGTCGTTCTTCATGCTGATGACCGGCCACCCTTTGGCCGTTGCTTCGTCGAACGTCGTTTGCGAGAAAGGACTGAGCTTTACACCCGGTAACCCGTTGGCCGGGCCGTAGGCGTATTCGCGCTCGGCGTCGTCGTGCAGGACGAGCATCGCGAGAGTCGCGCCGCTGTTTCCGTGCGTATACTCGAGCATTTGTCGATCGCCGTCCGAGTTCCCGAACGCCGCGTGGGGGCGGCGTCCGAGAAACAAATAAATGTCTTCGGCCTTCGCAGCCGTATCGTCGAAGAAGAGCATTGCGGGCTGCTTCACGAGCACGCCACGGCCCTCTTCGGCATAGGAATAGCTCGTTTTCGCGGCCGAGCCGATAATGCGCTGCGGCGGAATGTCGTAGACCCGTTGGGCAAAGGTTCGGACGAAGGCTTGGCCGCCTCCGGTTACGATATACACCTTGAAGCCGTTGGATCGCAAATACTGCATTAACTCGAGCATGGGTTGGTAGACGAGCTCGGTGTAGGGTCGATTCCATCTCGGGTCCCTGGCGTTCGTTATCCAATCCGAGACGACCGCGTGAAAGTCGCCTGTTGCCATACCGGCATGGGTTGCCATGACGATCGCTTCGAGATCCTGCATCGTGAATTTTGCGATTGCCGCTTTGTCGCGTGCGAGGATGGATTTAAAGGGCTCCTCGTTCTGCCACTTCGGGTTTTCGGGCGCGAGTGCGAACACGCGAGCGAGCGCAAAAGCGAGCTGCGTGAGAGTCGGGTGTTCGACCCACATTGTTCCGTCTTGGTCAAACGTCGCGATCCGCTCGTCTTCGGGGACGAAGCCGGGGCCGGCGGCGTCGGTCGCCGCGCGTACGAACTTTTCTATCGCCGACTTCGCCGGCCCGTCGTTCCATGATGGCAAATGATCCATTATCCGACTCGCTCCTCGTCACCATAGATCAGCGCGGTCTTTGTGGAGCCGCTCGCGAGCCAATCCGCAAGCGGCAACTGAAGCGCTTTGAAGAAATCGTCCGCGGCGGCCTGTGCTTTATCTTCTTTCTCGGTTCCCAGCACGTGCGTTGAGTACCCGAACTCGGCGACCAGGGGCTCGAAGCGATCGGGAACGGGCCGCGCCCAGAGAGCCAGCGTCGCGTGCGCTGTCACGCCGTGACCGAAGGAAAAATTCCCCAGCGTTGCCTGAATTTCGAAGACCTTCGCCCCGGCGACGACGCAGAGGGTCTCGTTCGGATCCAATCCGAGCGTTTGGAGGTGCGGTAAGGCCTCCATCAACCGCGAGATGGGAAAACTTCCGACATCGATTCCCGGATATTCCACGATGACGTTGTTCGAGTAGATGCTGCGCATCGTGCCCGGCGTCTCGCCGCGGATCAGCTCTTCCTTGAATTTCTTTTTTTGCAGTTTGGTAAACGTCGTGTTTGTGTCGAATCGGGCTGCCTTGTCGTATTCAGGCGCCCGGCATTTAAACGTAAGCTCCCAGCTGTCGTCGGGCCAGCAGCCCTGGCGGATTTGCCGAACGCGAAAGATCAACTTGTTGCGCCGGAGATCCTCATTCTTCGTATCGTAGAACTGCACGATCCGAAGCTGCGAGTCGATTGACTCGACGGGCTCATAATGGACGCCGAGCTTCGACGCGATGCTCTCCAGCATCTCGTTGAACTCAAGAAGGGCGCGCCGGGTGGGAAACTTCTCCGGTCTGAGCAGCAGCTTGAACTCGCGATGGGTTACAAGCGGTGTTGCGGCTGAACTCTGTTTGCTCATAGTTTGGAGGTCCCGAATTTAGAGGTCCAGATGGGCTAGTGCCTCGCGTAACGGTGCGCTGGAGATCTGCATGAATCCTTGAAATGGGGCGTACATTTCGAGCATTACGATGACGGCGCCGGAAACGGCCATCGCGCAGAGTGCCAGCGCAACGATCGTCGTCCCGTTCCAGGGAGCGAACAAGCCAAACCCGATGAACGTGATCATAAACCAGAAGACCAGCAGGACCAAGAGCGGCTTCGATACCGACGTGTCGGCCTGCTCGTACATCAACCAACGAATCTGCGCAAGGTTCATGAGCAGTCCCATGGCTTGCGGTTTGAGCGCATTCTGAAGGTCGTTTTTGGGTGAGAGTCCGCCGACCTCATCCAAGAGGACTTCTGCGCCGGTCAAAGGTCGCGCGCCGGGGCTCCCCGAGCCTTCTTGCGGCCAGATACGATCGAGCGCGCGCTGGACGGTTTGCCGCAGCGCGCGGCGCGGAGCGCCGGCCCCGGGCCCGTAATGCGCCAGCACGCGGTCGAGCAAGACGACCTTGGAAGAGACGTCGTCTAGTTCGCTGCGCTGCGCATTGTACGAACTTGTCGCCGAGGCGACCAATAACCCGAGAACGAGCCCGGCCATGGTGCCGATGATGCCGAGACCGGTCTGAAGAAGATGCCGAGAATCATCGCTCATATGATGCTCCGGCAAAGCCGCTCGAAGACGCATGCCCAGCAGCGCTGCACCGAATAGGCACGCAAACGTGATCAAGCCAATTCCGATCGGGTTCATCTCGAAGTGCTATTGTTTCCGGGCAATCGCAGATTATCCCTGAAACGCATTGGGTCGAAGGCCGTTTTGGGAGCCGGCAGCGAAAGCCTGGCCATGGCCATCCGAAAGAGGGAGTCGCCGTTCGATATTTGGGTCGACTTCGCGTCGGTAGTTCTGATCTCGGCCGCCACGGTGCTGACGGCGTGGTGCGGGTACGAGGCGGCCCGATGGACCGCCCTCGAATCGATGCAGTACAACGAATCTTCTGCCCAGCGAGTAGCCGCTGCCGTTGATTCCGGCCGTTTCAATACTCTTGAAGTCATCGACGTCGGCATGTTTCTGCAGTACGTAGGGGCGGTTGCAGCGGGACGAACCGACGAAGAGAGGTTCATCTATCGCCGATTCCGGCCCGAGATGAAGCGCGCGGTCGACGCGTGGCTGGCGATGAAGCCGCGAACGAATGCGGCGGCGCCGTCCTCACCGTTCGCGATGCCGCAATATAGCTTGCGTACCGGCAAAGACGCCGCGCGACTAAACGCGCTTGCGGCGACGAACTTCGAAAAGGCCACAGCTGCCAACGAACGGAGCGACGCGTACGTTCGGCTGACCGTGATCTTTGCGGCGGTATCATTCCTTGCCGGCATCAGCACCAAGTTCCGATTCCCAAGCCATATCGTCATCGTCGTGGCGGGCTTCGGAGCGTTGATTTTTGGCCTCATCCGCATGCTCGAGCTGCCCATTCGCTGAGCGGACGGGCTGCATCTCCGGCACAGCCGGAGATTAAGGCCTATTACGCGTTGCGTCCGACGCGGCGGACCCACCAAGTTCTGCTCGCAGGCCTTCGCCCAGAGTCTTGCGCGTCTTTTCTCCGGCGTCGAGTACCGCGGGTTCCCACGGCTCCCACTCTTCCCAGCCAAGGAACTGCGAGAGCAAACGGAATCCGAACCCGACGACGAACGCAATCGCCGTCGAGCCTAGGACCGGCAACCCCAACGCCTGGTCGCATACGACGTAGGCGATCCCGGTCAGCGCGGCGGCAGTTACGAAGAATTCGCCACGGACGAGCTGTTTGGGAATCACGTTACAGGCAATGTCGATGATCCAGCGCCCGGCCGTAGTGGCAATTATGCCGATCAGGACCGCTGCTGCGTATCCCAAATGCGCGGCGAGCGCGGCCTGAGCGCCGACGATCGCATACCATGGCAGCGAGAAGGCCGTCATGAACTGGAAGAGGCCGTCCTTAAACTTTTGCTCGCTATAGTATTCGATAACGAGAGCCACCGCTGCGGCTACGAGGCATACGACGAGGTACCACGGATTTTCGAGCGGCGCGGGAACCTTGTTCACTAGGACGTCGCGTACGATGCCGCCGCCGATACCGCCGGCATATGCCAGAATTATGACGCCGGCCACGGTAAAATGCTTGTAGTGATCCGGCCGCCGCGCGAGCAACGCGCCGTTAAACGCGTTTGTGGTCGCCGCCATCAGCGAGATGTAATCGAGCAAACCGAGCGTCCAGAATCCGAACTTCGAAAGAATCAACGGCGTCATGCGATGCTCCTTACGCTGCGGCGGTCCTTGTGCCCGCTCGGTGGAAGTAGATGCGGATAAGCATGCTGATGAGAAACTGGATGATGAAGTACGTCAGCACCGTTGGAGCGACCAGCGTGCCGGGGAAGATCGCGGTCGCGACGACCGCGCACGTGCCGATATTCCGAAGCACAGTGGCGATGCTCAGCGTTCGCCGGTACTGGGCCTGCGGGCCGCCGAGAATCCAGCCGGTTCCGGCCGAGAGCAGCACGAGAACGACCGTCGCCCACATGACGCGCGAGCCGTAGACGGAAGCGATGGCCTTTACCAACGTTGGGCCGAGAATCACGATAAGCACAAGGACGGCGACAAAAAACAGGAGCCGGAGCGGGCGGCGAAGTTTCGCCGCGAGCTTCGGCGCGCCGCTGGCCGTCAGCAGCCCGACGACCAGAGGTACGAGTTGGAAGCCGACAAGCGTAACAACGATCCTTCCGAAGGGTACGTTTCCCGCAAACTCCGCCGGGGCGATAAACCCGGCGGCAAAAATGAAACGAGCCGTCAGGGGAATCGTGACGATCGACAGCGCCGGCATGATAAAGGCAAGCATGGCCGCGAATCCGAGACTCCCTCCCGGTGTGCGCCCCGCGGCGCGAACCAAGAACGGAACGCCGGGCGCGAGCGCCATCAGCACGAATCCGATCGCGATGTACACATCTAGGTGGAACGTTCGTGCGAGCAGTACCCCGAAGATCGGAACGACGATGAAGTTGGCAACGAGCGCGCGAGCTAGCAAACCGTAGTTCTTCAACGCAGCCACCAGATGCTCGACCTTGATTTCGAGCCCGGCGCTTAGCATCAGCGAAACCAGCATCACGATCGCCGCGATCTTTTCCGGGTTCATCAGCGCGCCTCCTCAGCCAGAGAGGGGGGTGCTTCGCGGTCTGCGCTAGGCCGCCCCCCGCAGTTGAGCTTAAGGGGCGCCAAAGTGTGGTCGCACGTTATTGCGTTCTCGAGGCCGGGCCTTTTGCGCTTTTTGGATAGCGTATTCCCTCCCGCTGGTGCTACGGTTGAGGCTCTAAGGCAAGTCGACTTAAATAAACCATCAACGTTTCACTCGCGCTTGCGGGAAAGGAGCCGGCTATGCCTGCTCAAGGTCCACCCAACATCGTCGCCATTATGGCCGACGACATCGGCTGGTTTAACATCGGCGCCTACCATCAGGGAATCATGGCGAGCCGAACGCCGAATCTCGATCGCCTCGCCGCCGAAGGAATGCGATTCACCGATTACTACGCGGAGGCCAGCTGTACTGCCGGCCGCGCGAACTTCATCACGGGCGAGCTGCCGATTCGCACGGGCTTGACGACCGTCGGTCAGGCAGGTGCCAAAGTGGGAATGCCGGCCGAAGCACCGACCATCGCAACGGCGCTGCGAGCAATGGGCTACGCCACGGGTCAGTTCGGAAAGAACCATCTCGGCGACTTAAACGAGTATCTGCCGACGCTCCACGGCTTTGACGAGTTCTTCGGCTATCTCTATCACCTCGATGCCATGGAAGACCCGGCGCACCCCAACTATCCGCAAGCGCTCAAAGATAAGATCGGCCCGCGCAACATGCTGCATTGCTGGGCAACCGACACCGACGATGCGACGGTCGATCCCCGATGGGGAAAGGTTGGCAAGCAGCGGATCGAGGATGCGGGGACGCTCTATCCGGAGCGTATGAAAACCGTCGACGACGAGATCCTCGACCACACCGTAAAGTTCATCGACAAAGCTAAAGCCGGCAACAAACCGTTCTTTGTTTGGCTCAACCCGACGCGCATGCACGTGGTAACCCACCTTTCCGACAAGTACGAAGCCATGCGGACGCCGGAAAACGGCTGGTCGGAATCGGAGGCCGGAATGGCGCAGCTCGACGACATCGTCGGCTCGGTCTTGCAGAAGCTCAAGGACGACGGCCTCGACGAGAACACCATCGTTATGTTTACGACCGACAACGGCACCGAGAATTTTACCTGGCCGGATGGCGGGCAGACGCCCTTCGCCGGCGGCAAAGGGACGGTACTCGAAGGCGGATTCCGCTCGCCCTGCATCGTGCGCTGGCCGGGCAAAGTTCCCGCGGGCAAGGTTGAGAACGGAATCTTCTCGGGTCTGGACTGGTTCCCGACGTTCGTTGCCGCTGCGGGGAATCCGAATATCGCCGCCGAGCTGCTACAAGGAAAACAACTCGGCGACCGGACCTACAAAGTGCACCTCGACGGTTACAATCAGATGGATCTCATTACCGGAAAAGGTCCATCGAACCGGCACGAGATCTTCTATTTCGCCGAGGGCACGCTAGGCGCGGTGCGCGTCAACGACTACAAATACCGCTTCGTCGATCAGCCGAATGGCTGGCTGGGCGGGACGGTCAAGGTAGACTGGCCGATCCTGGTAAATTTGCGGCTCGACCCCTTCGAACGAACGGGCATGGGCGGTTCACTCAACTACTACCATTTCTTCGTGTACCAGTTCTGGCGGTTCGTCCTCGTGCAAGAGGTCGTGGGGAAGATGGCCGAAACCGCGATCGACTTCCCACCGATGCAGAAGGGTGCTTCGTTCAACCTGGAAGAGGTCAAAGCTCAGATCGCAAAGGCTGCGGCCGCGCACGCCGCCGGCGCGTAAGTACCTTCGCTTGAAGAAGCGGGCGCCATTNNGCCGTTTTGGTAGTGCCGTCGAAGAGCTCATCTTCGAGAGGCGCCTGGATCTCCTTGAAAAACTTATCGGCGGCGTCGTGAGATTTCTGTTCTTTGGCGGCCTCGCCTCGCATGTGATACGACCAGCCAAACTCCGCGACCAGCACGTCCATTTTGTCGGTAGCGGGGCGGGTCCAGACCGCAAGATCGGCATGGGCGACCGCGTTTTTCCCGAACGTAAAGATTCCTAGCCGAGCGCCGATCTCCAACACCCGCGCATTATTCACTGCTTTAACGTTTTGGGCCGGGTTGAGATCGAGTGCTTTGAGGCCCGGGAAGAGCTCGATGATCCGCGACATCGGCAGTTCAAAGTTTTGGACCGGGTAGTAGGCAATGTAGTTATTCGAAAAGATGCTCTTTATCGTGCGCGGAGCGTCGCCCCGAATGATCTCCTCCTTGAACTTCATCTTGACCGTTAGGTCCTTCATCGACGATGACACGTCGAAATCGGCCGATTCCCTAAAGTCGGGAGAACGCCGTTTGAACGTCACTTCCCAGGTTTCGTCCGGCCAACCACTCGATCGGTCGCGCCGAAGCCGGAGAATGATGTGGTTCTTGCGGAAGACCGCATCCGGCGTATCGAAGAATCGTACTTCGCGAAGCTCGGAATCGACGCGGTCGAACCCTTCGTACTCGGCTCCGAGATCGTCGGCTATTTTCGCCAGTTGATTGTTGAACTCGAGCACGGACCGTTTGGTTTGGAAACGCCCCGGCTTGAGCAGAAGCTTGAACTCGCGTGCTGTAATTACACTTGCCATAGTGCGGATGTTACGCCGTGCCCTAGGGGATGCCTTGCCTGCGTGAATAAGAAAGCGGGATCTCATGACTCGCAGAACGGTCGGTTTTGGGCCCGGTCTTGTCTCAGCTGCCTCCGATGCCGATCCGACGACGGTCGCGAGCCTTGCGGTCGTGGGTGCGGTTACCGGTTACGCTCTTTCATGGCTGGTGTTGCTGCTGCTGCCGATGATCGCGGTCGTCCAGAGCATCGCCGCCGCAATCGGCGCGATATCGCCGATGAGCATCCAAGGCGCGATCCGGCGACACTATGGCCTGACGTGGGCGTTGCTGGCGCTCGTCGCCGTCTTGGCGGTCAACATCATGACGCTGAGCGCGGACCTCGAGGCCGGTGCCGAATCGCTCAAGATCCTCACGGGCATATCACGAGATTACTTCGTACTCCCGTTTGCCGGCGCTGTGGCATGGCTTCTACTGTCGAGGTCCTATTTGCACGTCGAGCGTTTTCTCTCGTTTCTTCCTTTGATATTCATTTGCTACGGGATAAGCGCCGTGCTCGCAAAGCCCGATTGGGGAGCGCTGGCGCACTCGCTTGCGATTCCGCATTTTGATTTCACGGTTCCGGTCGCGACGGGGGCACTCGCACTGCTGGGAACCACGCTGACGAGCTATGTCTACTATTGGGAGTCGATCGAGGTGTCGGAGCGTGGGACGTTACCGTCAGAGGCGCGTTCGATGAAGGCCGATGCCGCCTGGGGTGCGTTGGCTCCCGGGATCTGTTTCTTGTTCATTCTCGTCGCGACGGCGGCCACGCTGGGCAAGACTCATGCACCCGTTCAAACCGCGACCGACGCCGCCGCCGCGCTTGCGCCGTTGGCCGGCGGCTCGGCCACGGTGCTCTTTGCGATTGGATTGCTCGCCTCGGCCGTCATTGCGGTTCCGGTTCTCGCCGGGACGAGCGCCTACGTCGTGACGCAAACGTTCGGTTGGCGCGGGAGCCTCGACGCCCCGATCGGCCAAGCCCGAATCTTTTACGGAGTTCTTCTTGGATCGCTAGGAGTGTCCGCGGCGTTTGCTTTCGCGGGGTTCTCTCCAATCGGGCTGCTCTATTGGGCGTCGGTGGCCGGTGGTTTGGCGACGCCGCTGACACTCTGCCTCCTCGTCGCAATTGCGCAAAACCGCGCCGTTATGGGTGAGAACCGGATCGAGGGTTGGCTCGCCTACGCGGGATGGGCCGTGACGGTCGTCGTCAGCGCGTCGTGCGTGGCGTTCCTGGCAGTGACGATTCGAAATGCCTAAGAATGCGTCTGCGCGGCGCCAGAAGTATCGAGTACGATTTGATCCCATCGCCAGAGCTGGCGGAAAAAGTCGCGTGCGAGACTGCGATCGCTCTGTGTGGCGCCGTAGATCTCCGCGATGGTGCGTTCTCCGTCGATGGCGGCGAGCAACCGATCCTCCCGCGCGTCGATCGGCAGATACAGGTCGGTATAGGTGTGATTGCGATTGATCAGCACGGCCGTCGCTCCCGGCGGCAGCCGGTCCCGCACGACGATCGTGTCGGGCAGGCGAACGGGGACGTAGCGCAGCCAGGCGTCGCCGTCGAAATCGACGGACGCATTATGCGCGGGTCGATCCTTCCGAAAAGCGACGACGCTATGACGGACCATCGTTCCGCGGAAGAGCTCGATAGCGGCGTATTGCGCTTCTGCCGTTAGCTCGATCAGCTTGGAATGATGCGGGGCGGACGCGAGCGCTCCACACCACGGAAGGTATGGCGCTTGGCGCAGCCAGCGTCCGAACGACAAACCTGCACGATCCAGAAAGTCCATCAGTTGGGGGACGGAGTAGGAGCGGTCGTTTGGGTGGAGCAGCGCATCCGCAACGCCAGCGCTGCTCGCAAAGTCGGGCGAGTTACGCAGCAACGGCGCTAGGGGATGATCCGGTGGAAGCGCTTTGAGGCTCGCGGCGAGATCCCGAATTTCGGCATCCGCGTGGCCGATGCCGAGGCGCCGGGAATACTCTTGAAGCATGTAAACTCCCGCGCGGCCGTACGGCGCGTAGACCATCACGTGTATGGCGCCATTCGCAGCGAGCACGCCGCTCAGCGTACGCAAACCGGCGTCGGGATCGGCCAGATGGTGCAGCACGCCGGTGGCGACCACATATTCGAACGACTGGCCGAGTTCGGCGGCCCGCTCGACGGCAAGTTGACGCACCTCGAGGTTGTCGAGTCCATACTTTTGCTTCAACTCTCGCGTGAATGCAATGCTCGCAGCGCTGAAGTCGATCCCGATCACGCGTGCCTTCGGCCAGCGCACGGCGTAATGGGCGGCCTGCGTGGTGCCGCAGCCGGCGACGAGGATGCTGCGATCGTTGCGGTAAGGCTCGGCCGGCCAAAGGAGATGCGATTCGGCACGCCGGCGCCGGTCGTCCCAGTTCCGCCGATAGACGTCCAGGTCGTCTACCGGCGGCGGGTAGGGATGGCGTTCGTAAAAAGCGGTTACCCGTGCGGTTACGGACGAGTCGGAGCCCTCCATGTCGAGCTTATTCAAACCCGGTATGCAAGGCTCCGCCGATCCGGTGCACGCGATGCGCTTAACTGTGCGGCTTTTGCACCTGCGCCAGGACTTCGTCCAGGTTGAAGGATGCGGGTTTTTGCCGCGGCGGGAACTTGATGAAGTCCGCGATCGCGCCCGCGACCACTGCCTGCATCTGGTACATCTGGGGCACGTGATCGACCATCCAGTCGTAGTAAGTGTTCGAGTTGAAGTCGGCCCGCTCGAAGGGGTCGCGGCGTAAGCTCACGATGTGCGGCAGGCGCAGCTTCACGAACGGCTCGGCCCACAGTTGCAGCTGATTGGCCCGCTGCACGGCTAAGTTGAACTTCCAGTCGCCGACACGCACGGCGATGAGGTCGCCGTCGTCGCTGAAGTACACGATCTCGTTGCGTGGGCTTTCTTTCACGGCGCCGCTAAAATAGGGGATCTGATTGTAGCCGTCGAGGTGGACGTGGAACTTCTTGCCGCCCACCGTGCAGCCGTCGAGAAGCTGCTGCGTGACGTCCGGATTTCCAGCAGCGGCGAGCAGCGTCGGGAACATGTCGATGTGCGAGACGATGCCGTTGAATACAGACCCGGGCTTGATCGTGCCGGGCCAGCGGATAAAGCATGGCACGCGCCAGCCGCCCTCCCAGTTGGAGTCCTTCTGCCCACGGAATGGGGTGTTTGCGCCATCCGGCCAGGTGTCGTTCTCCGGGCCGTTGTCGGTGGAGTACATGACGATGGTGTTGTCGGCGATCCCCAGCTCGTCGAGCTTGTCGAGCATCATGCCGATCTGCTCGTCGTGCACGACCATGCGATCGCTATAGGGATCTTGTCCGCTCTTTCCGATGTTCTTCTCCGCGACGTGCGTTCTGAAATGCATGGCCGTCGAGTTGTACCAGAGGAAAAACGGCTGATCGGCCTTGGCCTGCTTCTCCATCCACTCGAGCGCGCGGGCAGTGATCTCCTCGTCCACAGTCTCCATCCGCTTCTTGGTGAGCGGCCCGGTGTCTTCGATCGTCTGTTTGCCGACGCGCCCCCAACGAGGATCCACGGTCGCGTCGTCCTTGTCGGTCGCCAGGCAATGCAGCACACCGCGCGGGCCAAACTGCGCCAAGAACTTGGGATCCTTTGGGTAGTCGGGCAACTCGGGTTCTTCCTCGGCGTTGAGGTGATAGAGGTTGCCGAAGAACTCATCGAAACCGTGCACGGTCGGTAAGTATTCGTTGCGGTCGCCGAGATGGTTTTTGCCGAACTGGCCGGTGGCGTAACCTTGCGGCTTGAGCAGCTCGGCGATCGTGGGATCTTCTGCCTGCAGGCCGACTGTGGCTCCGGGCATGCCCACTTTTGTGAGGCCCGTGCGGATCGGGTTCTGGCCGGCGATAAAGCAGGCGCGGCCGGCAGTGCAGCTCTGCTGCGAGTAGTAGTCGGTGAAGAGGCCGCCTTCGTTGGCGACGCGGTCGATGTTCGGGGTCCGGTATCCCATCATGCCGTTGCTGAACTTGCTGATGTTCCAGATGCCGATATCGTCGCCCCATAATATGAGGATATTCGGTTTCTTGGCGGGCATTTTTCGAAGCCTTTCTCGATTGGGCTTGCTTGCTAATTCGAAAGATGAAAATATCGAAGCCATCGGCTCCGACCGTGCAAACAGCATACTTCGTTCGAGGGGTCGCGTTCTATCCCGTAAACGCAAGACGGCCTTGAAACGAGAGCTGGCTTCTTAATGCAGGATATTGATTGCTCGCGCGGCGGCGATCGCCAGCGCCATCAACGAAACGGCCGACTCCGCCATAATCATCATGCGCACTCGGGTGGTTAGCGGCATCGTATCGGTTGGGCTAAATGCGGTCGCCGTATTGAAGGCCAGGAAAAGATACTCCGCGTAACGCGGCGCTCTAAGGTCGCCCGGAAACGCAAGGTCGCGCGGACCCGCTGGATCGCGCAAGCGACGTTCCGGTCCTCCCCCGTCGACCTCCCAGTAGAGCAGTGCAAAAGTACGTTGGTGAGCCAGATCGAAACCGCGGAGGCGAGAAGGCGTGGCGCCTCGATCTCGGCCCGATTAGCGTCCGGAAAGACTAAGAAGACCACGAGCTGAAAGAGAGCCAGCGCATTGTAAATCGACATGAGGCCAACGACCGTTAGGATCGCGGCGTTGCTCACACTTCCCGGAGCTTTGACGAGATTGCTCGTCACCGATATAACGGCGGCGACCAACAACGTGATGATAAAGATCGTCTCTTCCCAAGGTGGTCCGAGTTCGTAACGACGCGGAAATGACAAAGCGACGGCGGCCAGCAGCAGAACTCCGAGCGTTCCGCCCCACCTTGCGATTGGCGCTGGCGGCTTCATACAACATGTTCGGCGGATTCCGTGCTTGCCGACGCCACGCCGGGAAGAGCGGCGATCTCGCTGCGTATTCTTTCGGAGACGCCGTCGTCGCGGCCGGGTTTGTTCAAGTTGGCGACGATTGCGACGGAGCCATTTGTTGCCGCCGATGTGTTCAGCTCGAGCAGCGTGAGCGAGGTTTTTCCGACCTCGCCAATAATGCATTCGCGTACGGATTTCTGCGCCGGAACCGCGCATGTCACGCGCAGAACGTACGTCGTTATGAAGTTCTCCGAGGCCGGCCGAGGTATTCGCGAAATGGAAGTCGCGAGCGGCTGAACGAAGGCGTTGACCGCAACGATTACTCCTGCCCCCACCGCCCCTTGCAGTTCGAAGCCGCTGCCGACAAGCGCGCCGACGGCGGCCGTCGCCCAAAGCGTGGCGGCCGTGGTGAGTCCCCGCACGTCGAGTCCTTGCCGCAAAATAACGCCGCCGGCGAGGAAGCCGACGCCCGTGACGACTTGCGCCGCCACGCGCCATGGGTCCGAAACCTTTCCACCGAGTCCAGGAATCGCGCAAAACAGCGCCGCGCCAACCGCAACGAGCGTCAACGTGTGCAAACCGGCCGTTCGTTGCCGCCACTGCCGCTCGAATCCGATCGCCAAACCGAGGGCGGTGGCGATTGCTAAACGCGTAAAGAAGACTCCGTTAGGCAGTCCGTGCGCCCAGGTCTCCATCAAAGCGTAGTCATCCTTTGAGTTTTGTTCGCCGCTATCGGGGCAACGTCCACTTTAGCAGCGTACGAATCGTCCACGCCGGCGCGCCCCTGGCGTCGGCGAGGTTTTGCTCCACCTCGAACGAGGCTTCGAGCGGGCTACGACCGCGGCTAAACCGTTTGGCGACGCGCAGGCCCACCGGCACTTCGGTCCATTCATTCTTAACCCAATCGTACGTAACGGCCATGGTCGAGAGACCGATGCTCCAGCCTGGCGCAAGCGCAAGCGTCACCGAGGGTTCGATCTTTGATTGCCCGACCGGGGACCGTGATTTTGGCCCGATGACAGAAAAGAAATCTTGCTGGAAGAAGCCCAGCGTCCAAGGCCCGTCTACGGTTTCATAACCGAAGGCGGGGCCAACGGAATATTTCCCACTTCCTAACGAGTCGTTTTGAGCGGTCGGGACGCGAATCGTGACGCCTTCGAGCCACCGGCCGCCCGCGACATCGCTGACGGCCAAATCGAATAAGGTGAGATCCCCCGCTCCCGTCACCGCAGCAGCCGGCGCGGATATCACGATCGGCAGCTTGAGACGGAGGACGTACTGCGCACCGGCGACGTACGGCAGTTGCCCGCGCACGTTGACGAGACTGCTGGAACCGCTCTCACCGTCGTATTCCGGCGAAACCTCTTGTTCGATGGAAACGGACGGCGCCGGCGGCGCTGGGCTCGGCGTGGGCGAGCCGGAGATCTCCGCAGCGCGGCTTTGCGTCGGCAACACTGCAAACGCGAAAGCAAGCGCGGCAAAAACGACCCGGTGCAAATGCATGCACTCTAATCCTCTCGGAGACTTTGCAGGAACTCCTTCGATTGGCTACAGGGCGAGCGATCGTTTCGTGCTTAATTGTTTTCTGGGTAAAGACGTCCCGGCGCGAGTTTCTTCACATCATTTTCACAACCCGGCGGTAGCATTCTGGTTTATGCCGCCGGGCCGTACCCGAGGGGCCTTGGTGCCCGAGTCTTTCACGTGGACGCAGATGGAGCCGGGCTCTTTTGAGTCCGAGCATCGCATTGTGAAACTCGATGCCATGCGTGTCGGTTGGCATCGCTCCAACCTCGGATTCAAGCTCGAGGCCGATCTTAAGCCGCATCGGTTTGTAATTGGGGTTCTCGCGAGCGGCTCGACCTGCGCTCGTTGGTTCGGAACCGGCGTGGAGGAAGGTCACGTAGCCGCCTCCGGAGCGTCCATTTGGCTTAGCACCGCAGGACCGTCGGCGATCCTTTCCGTGACGACCGACGCACGCCGGCTTGCGCGCGACTTCCCAGACTCGCCCGACGCGCGGATATTGATGGAAAGCGTCGGCGACGTTTGGCTGGAGCACAACGACGTTTTCGCAAAGCGGCTTCGCGAATATCTGCAATGGCTGTCCCGCGACTCCACGAAATCGTCGGGCTTCCTACGACGCGTTACGGCGCGCGCGATGGCCAAGCGCGCGTTGCTTCCGCTGCTGGCCGACGCTCTCGCCGGCCGCAATGGCGCAACCGCCGAGCGGTCCCCGTCGCTGAACCGCCGCGTCGCTGCGGTGCGAGTCTGCGAAGCCTATATGCGCGAACATCTGGACAAAACCGTCACGCTGATCGATTTGAGCGTAACGTCCGGCTTACGCTTACGTTCGCTCATCAACGCTTTCCAAGCGGTCACGGGCTTCAGCCCGATGGCCTATTTCAAGCGCGAGCGACTCAACGGCGTTCGTCAAACGCTTCAGCGCCCGCACCCGACGCGAACTCGCGTCATCGATGTGGCGACCGCGTGGGGCTTTTGGCACATGGGACATTTCACCGCCGACTACCGGGAGATGTTCGGAGAGTCGCCGTCGGAAACGTTGCGCACTTCGTAGAGGTCGTGGCAGGCCGAGGCGAGGATTTCAACGGCAAAGGCCCGGCGGGCATCGGCAACGCGATTCTCCGCGTCCGACTCGATCTCGGAAAAGAGCAGCTTCATATCCTGCAGTAGGCTGGGAACTTCGTAGCCGGCGAGCCGCCACCGCTGCCGTTGGTCTTCATCGAGCAATTCGAGAAAGGCCGGGTCGAGTTCGTTGCTTGCATTGAAACGGTCCGCGCAGGTCGAGCGACGAGCTTCGGCCAGTTCGGCCTCGAACGCATCGCGATCGGTCCAGAGGGCTCTCCCGTTGCGGAAGATATGGATGCCGCCTAGTCCTCGCCGGCGCAGTTCTTCATGCTCCCACTCACTTTCGTCTCCGGATCGCGCCATCGCGGCGCGCACGGTGAACGCCAGAATACCGGCCGAGAGCCGTTCGAAGGGAACGTCCTCCGCGATGCTGATGGAGTCTTCCATGCGGGCCGTGTACCGAACCGGCGCGTCGACGGTCATGATCCATGATATCGCGAGGGCGAAGGTTTTGCTGTCCCGATAGCGCAATCGGCGGACGGGCGTGAATTTGCGCCTTTGGGATAGACGCCGCGCCGCAATTCCCCATAGAATCGGCTACGAAAGGACCCTCTGAACACCGATGAATTTAACGAAGCGCTTTGCTGCGCTCTCTGCCACGATGGTGCTGCTGTTCGTCGCCGCGACGGTGGGGGTGCGCGCGCAAGAGACGGCGGCGCCGGCTCCAGCCGCGAGTCCCACGCTTATGGACAGGGAGTACGACGGGCAGATGCATATTACGCTCGCGCCGTACGTCTGGCTTCCCACGGTGCACGGTTCGGTCCAATACACCGTTCCCAACCTACCGCGACATGCGGGGCATAGCGGCGATATCAACTTTACGACCAGTCCGGCCGACTACGTATCGAAGCTGAACTCTGCCGCGATGGGGGCGCTCGATGTGCGCAAAGGGGGCTTCGACGTTTTCGGGGACTATATTTATACGAACGCCACCGCCAGCGCGAATGAGTCCGCGTCGATCGGCGGACCGTTGGGCAGGCGTCAACTTCAGCTGGCTCTCGGTACGTCGGCTCGGCTCGTCCCCAGGATTTGGGAGGCTGCCGCGGGCTTCACGGTAGCGCGGGGTCACGATGCCGATCTAAGCATCTTCCTTGGCCTGCGTGAGTTCCCGATAAACCTAACGTTGGGTTATAACGCCACGGTCACCGGTCGGCGAGGAAGCTTCACGACAAATGGTACCGTGCTGTCTTCGACGCTGACAAACGACGTTATCACCGGGCTGCGAGGAAAGGCGTTCTTCGGAGACGGCCACATCTTTGTGCCGTACTATATCGACTTCGGAACCAGCACCGGCGTGAACAATCAGACGTGGGAAGGCTATACCGGCGCGGGCTATGCATTCAATCACGGCCAAAGCCTGCTCCTTACGTACCGTACGCTGAACTACTTCGCGTTTCCGCCCAACGTTGCCGTTCAAAAGTTCAACATGAGCGGACCGCTCTTCGGATATACCTTCAACCTCTAAGAACCGCCGCGTTCGCTACGGCCGGCTTATTGCGCTTCCTTCAATAACTGGCCGATATCTAAGCCGCGCTTGACGGGCCACAGTAGGCTCCATACGACCTTCAGGTTGGTCTGCGGTGAGCTAAGTGGGCGCGCTATGTAGGTGTAGTAGGATACGGCTAGCGACATCAGCTGATCGCCGTCCTTGAACGTTCTCGCAACGCCGCCGCCCAGCGGAACGGCCCACTTATTCTGTGCGGCGCTCCAGTTCGCCGTCATGACCGGCGACGTCGATACGGCCCAGCCGTTCTTGATATTGTAGTTGACAAACGGTTGAAGCAAGAACGTATTGACGTCGGAGCGCGACGATTCTCCGGCAAACGACCAGAGCTGCGTTACCAGCGCTCCAATCACCCATTTTCCCGGCATAACTAAAGCGACTGCGTCTGGTCCGGCCGACCACTTGCCCGACGTGAGCAAGGCCGGCGAGCCTGTCGGAGCCTGGAAGATCGGGCCCACGCCCCAAATCAGCTGATCCGGTTTTGTTTTCGGCGCAAAAAAGAACTGCTCTTGCGTATCGCCGATTCCGAACGTGGAGGGGCATCCGTTTGGTGACAGGCAGACCGCCGGAGGCGCGCCGGAAGGCTGGTTGACGATTGGGAAAATCGTGCGTGCAATCAGCGTCATGCTCGGAGAGAGCATGATCGGTATGACGGGCTGCACGTTGAGATTGTACTGAAAGCGCGTATACGGGCCGAAACCGTAGTTGAAGTTGCTCTGGAACGGAACGACGGTGATGTTCCCGACGGGATTCTGCGACGTCTTGATGATCGCTAGCCGGAGCGCATCTTGCTGCGCCGGCGTGAGTTTGCTTGCGTCGAACCCGCCGGTGCTCGAGTCGGGCGCGGGCGCCGGCGCCTGCGAGCTTGGGCTCGGTGACGGCTCCGGCTGAGCGCGCACCGCAACTGGCATCACCAACGCCGCACATAGCGCAGCAGCTAGCGCAAAGACTCTCATTTCGGGACTTGACGACCGCTCGGAGCCTTCATATGCCGTTAGTGTACGCTCGAATACCGGCGACGCGGTATCCCAAAAACGCAACGTGCCTTCTCGGGTAGAGTGCGACGGTCGAAGGAGTATCGGCGCCGGAGAGAGGAGGCTGCTCGATGATGATTCGACGGTATTTGGCCGCGGCGGTGTTCGCAGCGATGATCTCTCCGCTTCCCGCATCGGCGGCGCTCTCGATTGGGACGAAGGCACCCGATTTTACGCTCCAAGCAAGTCAAGGCGGGAACGCCTTCACTTTCAGCCTGGCAGAGGCCCTGAAGAAGGGACCGGTCGTGCTCTACTTCTATCCCGCGGCGTTCACGCAGGGCTGCACGATCGAAGCGCACGAGTTTGCCGATGCGATCGATCAGTACAAGGCGCTCGGCGCCACGGTCATCGGCGTTTCGCACGATCCGCTCGATAAGCTGCAGAAGTTTTCCGTTAGTGAATGCCGCAGCAAGTTCGCAGTCGCGGCCGACACCAACGGAACCGTCATGAAATCCTACGACGCCGTGCTTGCGCAGCACCCGCAATACGCTAATCGCACGTCGTACGTGATCGCTCCCGACGGTACGATCGTCTACACGTACACCAGCCTCGATCCCACGCTGCACGTGCAGAACACTTTGAACGCGCTGAAGGCTTGGGGCGCGGATCACGCTACCGACGCAACGCCGTCGCCGTAACCCGTAGGGAACCTAGACGGCGTCGTCGTTGACGAAGAGCTGCTGCGAGCGCGGCAGACGTTTGCTGGTGCCCGAAGTATCGAGCGCAGTGAGGTCGCGCGGCACGACGTCGATCGGCGGCAGCTCGCTGAGTTCCTCGCCCAGGAGCGACGCCTCGTCTTTGAGTTTGCGTCCTTGGGGTAGAAGCTTGGTTTCGTAGGAGCCCACGGCGCCGTTGAAGGCATTGACCGAGCGCTCGAGGTGTTTGCGCACCTCCGCGAGATGCTCGGAAAACTTCAGCGCGCGCTCGTAGAGGACTCGTCCGATCATTGCGATGCGCTTTGCGTTCTCTTCTTGTCTCAATGCTTGCCAGCCCATCGCAAACGTGCGCAGCAGGCTGATCAGCGTCAGGGGCCCGGTAATCAGAACCCCCTTGTCGAGCGCGTATTCGATCAGCGAAGGGTCTTCGCTGCAGGCGGAGCTGACGAAGGCTTCGCCGGCCACGAACATCACGACGTAGTCCGCGGAGCCTCTAGCCGTTTGATAGCCGCGGCGCGCGAGCGCATCGACATGGTCGCGCAAGGCTCGCGCGTGCTGCTTGACGAGCGCTTTTCGCGTCTCGTCGTCGGAGGCTTCGAGCGCGGCCTGCAGCGAATCGGTCGGCGCTTTGGCGTCGATGAAGACGCAGCGCTCGCCCGGCAGGTTCACCGTCATGTCGGGACGGACGCGCGCTTCCTCGAGCACGACGGTCTGCTGCTCGGAGAAATCGCAGTAGGCAAGCATGCCCGCTTTCTCAACGACGTTGCGCAGCTGCATTTCGCCCCATTTGCCGCGCGAGGCCGGATTGCGCAGCGCCGTTACCAGCGTTGAGGTCTGCGTGGTCAAGTGCGAGGTTGCCGTCTCCAACTTGTCGGTCCGGCCCAAGAGTTGATCGATCTGCTCGCGCAGGCTGCCCGCATCGCGTTGGCGGATCGCCTCCAAATCGGAGATGAGCCGATCGAACTCGCCCAGCTTTTGCGTTACCGGCGAGACCAGCTCGCCGACCCGTTCGCTGGCACGTAGCGCCGTCGCTTCACGCAGTTCGTTCTTCGCGCGCTCCAAGAGCGCTTCGATCGCCTTCTCTCCGGAGTGCTGGGTCTGTTCGAGCGTCGCGCGAAGCCCTGCGTTCTCCGCTCGCGCCGCCAGCCATCCGATCGTGGCTCCGATAACGCCTCCAAAGAGGAAGAGCGCTACCGCGACTGCAGTGAGGTTCACCATCGACTCTCTCTTTTGGCCAGGTGAACCGGCCGGACCTCGGTAGTGAACGCGATGTGAACCGCTGAATTGAAGGGAGACGAAAAGAGTTGACGGAGAGATGCACCGATGAATCGCAAGGACTTTCTCGCCGCATCGGCGACCGCGGCCGCCGTCGTTCCCGGCGGCACGCACTTGGTCGAACGCCGTTCCGATTTCGACGCCCAGGCGTTTGCGCAGATCGTGGGGCGTCCGGCCGCGATTCGTCAGGTTGTTGAGGCCGTCGCTTTTCGGCCGAGCATGCTCGTTAACGTGAAGAATGCCTTGAACGGACTTCAGTTTAGCTTTGGCTACCCCGCAGGTTCGATCGCCGTCGCACTTGCGGGTCACGGTCCGTCGGCAGTCTACGCGTATGCCGACCCCATTTGGAACAAGTATCGCATCGGAGAGTTTTTCAAGCTGAGCGATGCGGCGGGCGCGCCCGTCGTTTCAAACGTCTTCCTCCAGCGGCGCGCACCAGTCGATCTTCGGGCCGACCCCGACGACGGCGCGGGCATGTACCAGGACGCCTCGATCGAGATGCTGCAGCGGCGAGGGCTGATCGTCCTGACCTGCCATACCGCGGTCGAAGAGCAGGCTCGCGCGATCGTCAGCCGAGGTTTCGCACCCGCCTCGATGACCGCCGCGGAGGTGGCCGGCGACATTTTGACTCACCTAGTTCCGGGTGCCGTCGTCGTACCGTCTATGGTGGCAGCCATCGCAGTCCTGCAGGCGACCTATCGCTACACGTACTTGACGCTGGTTCTCTAAATGTTTTCTAGTATCTGGATGCGCGCGACATTTCTTGCACTCACGCTTGCCCTAGCCGCGTGCTCCGCGCGCGCGGCGCAAACGGCTACGCCCGCGTACGATCCGAAGGCGCTTCCTGCAGGACCGGTCGGTGAAGCGATCGCCTACGGACACTCCATCATCGTCGACACGCCACGGCTGATGAAGCCGTACGTCGGCGCCCAAATGTCCTGCGCGGCCTGCCACATCGCGGCCGGCACGCAGCCGCGCGGCGGCAGCTTCATCGGCCTCTACGGCCGCTTTCCACAATGGAACAAGCGCGCGCACCGCGTGATCGCCCTGCAGGATCGCATCGCGGAATGCTTCTTGTACAGCATGAACGGAAAAGCACCGGCCTATTCCAGCAAGGCGATGATCTCCATCGTCGCCTACATCGCCTGGCTCTCGCGAGGAGTCGCGGTCGGCGCGGCGCAGCCGCACGACGATCGCTATATCGTGCCCTTGCCAAAAGCTGCCGCGAACGTGGGCGACGGCGCCAAGATCTACGCAAGCAAGTGCTCGATGTGCCACCAGCCCAATGGAAGCGGAATCAGCGCCGCGGGATTTCCGCCCTTATGGGGAGCGCACTCGTTCAATAGCGGCGCCGGGATGGCGCACGCCGACCGGATGACCGGTTTCATTCGGTATAATATGCCGCAGAACGCGCCGGGCTCGCTCTCCGTTTCTCAATCCTACGATGTGGCCGCATTCGTGCTCGGCCACGCGCGCCCGCGCTTTAACAAGAATGCCTTGGTCGTAACGGGTGCCTTGCCGGCGAAGTACTTCTAGGCTCCCTTGGCCGAACCGGTGCGGAGTCGTAGGCCCCCGGCGCCGGAAAAGATAAAATGAAGCCTGTTTTGGAAGGCACCCTGGTTAGCGTAACGCTTCCCGAAATGGGCGAGTCCGTTACCGAAGGCTCGATCGTAGAGTGGCGCAAGCACGTCGGCGACTTCGTTGCCGAAGGCGACCCCCTCGTCGAGGTGACGACCGACAAGGTTGACGTCGAGGTTCCGGCGACCGCTTCGGGAGTCGTGACCTCAATTGCCGTTCGCGAAGGCGAGACGGTCTCGGTCGGCGCGCTTCTGGCGCAGATCGACACGTCCCAGGGAAATGGGGCAGCCGCCCGTCAGCCCAGTGCGGTCAACGGTGCAACAGTTCCAAAGCCGGCGCCTCCCCGAAGCGCTCCGGCTGCGGCTGCGGGCGAAGCTCTCGCCGACCAGCCGGCACGGCGCATGGCGCGCCAGCTCGATGTCGATCTCAAACTCGTTCGAGGCTCGGGGCCCAACGGTTTGATTCTGCGCTCCGATGTGGTCGAGCAAGCGCCGCAGGCGCATCGCCGTCCGGCATCGACGGTGACGCCGCTTCCGCCGCTGCCGCCCGGCACGAGGACGACACCGTTGCGAGGTCCGGCCGCTGCGCTGACCGGCTACATGGAGCAGAGTCTCTCGATCCCGACCGCGACGAGTTTTCGCAGCATCGGGGTCGACGTGCTCGACGCTCGCCGCAAAGAGCTGGCCGGCGCGATTAAAGGGGCGGGACGAACGGAGAAGGTCTCGTTCACGCACCTCATCGGGTACGCGCTCGTTGCGGCGGCGCGCGACAATCAGTTCATTACCTACTCGTTTCGGCGAGATGAGAGCGGTGCGCCCGTCCGCGTCGAGTCCGGCATTCATCTCGGACTTGCCGTCGACAGCGAGCGCAAGGACGGCACGCGGTTCTTGATCGTGCCGGTCATCCGCAACGCCGGCGAACTGGATTTTGCCGCGTTTCGGGCGACGTACGAAGAGCTCGTCGCAAAAGCGCGGGAGAATAAGCTTGGCGCCGACGACATTGCCGGCGCTTCTTTCACGCTGACCAATCCGGGCGGCATTGGAACCGTAGCATCGGTACCGCGCTTGATGCCGGGACAGGGCGCAATCATCGCGACCGGCGCAATCGGCTATCCCGGCGGGTTTGCAAACGCCAACGAACAATCGCTTCGTCTGCTGGGCGTATCGAAGGTGATGCAAATCACCAGCACCTACGATCACCGCGTTATTCAAGGCGCGCAATCGGGCGAGTATCTGCGCCGCGTCGACGAACTGCTGCAAGGCGCCGACGGCTTTTACGAGGCGGTCTTCACGTCGCTCGGATTACAAGCGGCGCCGGTCGCGCAGCTGCCGTTCGCGCCGGCGGGTCAGGCGACGGCGCGCCCCTCCGACGAGATGTTGCGCGCGGCGGCGGCCGGCATGGCGATCGTCTCCGCGTACCGGCGCTACGGTCACCTTGCCGCGAACCTCGATCCGCTCGGCACCGAGCCGGTCGGCGACCCGTCGCTGCAGCCGCAGACCTACGGTCTAACTCCCGCGCTTCAGAGCGCGATTCCCGCCAGCGTGCTGCACGTGAAGCTCCCCGGCAACACGTTAGCCGACGTACTGCCGCGTCTGCGTGAAACCTACAGCTCGACGATTGCCTACGAGATCGAGCACATCTCCGACGCTACGCAACGCCTCTGGCTTCGCGATTACATCGAATCGGGACGGGCCAAGTTCGAGCAGACGCCGCAGCAGCAGATCGAGCTGCTCGAACGCCTGACCCGCGTCGAAGCCTTCGACCGCTACGTGCGCAAGACGTTCCTCGGTCAGAAAACGTTCTCGGGCGAAGGGCTCGACGTGATGGTGCCGATGCTCGAGGAGATGCTCGACATGTTGGCTGAGGACGGCGTTGCCGACGCAGTTCTGGGCATGGCGCACCGCGGGCGGCTCAACGTGATCGCGCACGTTGTGAATATGCCGTACGAAGAGGTGATGACGGAGTTCGAAGCGGCGCAGTATCGCGGAACCGTCGGGGACGACGACGTGATGGGGGACGTCAAGTACCATCACGGCGCCACCGGCACGTTCGCAACCTCGCGCGGGAAAAGCATCAACGTTACGCTGGCCCATAATCCAAGCCACCTCGAGGCCGTCGATCCGGTCGTCGAGGGCAGTGCGCGCGCGCTGCAGACCGACCACTCGCACGGTGTGCCGTCGTTTGACCGCAAACGGGCCGTGCCGATTCTCATCCATGGCGACGCCGCGTTTACCGGCCAAGGCATCGTCGCGGAAGTCTTCAACTTACAATCGTTACCCGGCTACGACACCGGCGGCACCATCCATCTCATTGCAAACAATCAGATCGGGTTTACGACCGACCCGGGCGACGCGCGTTCCACGCGATACGCTTCGGATTTAGCCAAAGGCTACGACGTTCCGATCGTGCACGTCAACGCCGACGACGTCAATGCGTGCATTGCGGCCGTCCATCTTGCCGTAGATTTTCGCCGGACGTTCGGTCGCGACGCGCTCATTGACCTGATCGGCTACCGTCGCTTCGGCCATAACGAACAAGACGAGCCGGCCTACACGCAGCCCGACATGGTCGAACGGATCAAGAGTCATCCGACGGTGCGCGAGCTTTTCGCCAATAAGCTCGTCAATCAAGGCGTGATCCCTGCGGACCGCGCGCGCGAAATGGAAGAGGCCGCGACGCAGCGTCTGCAAGAGGTTCGCAGCGCCGTACGCGGGGCGACGCCACCGCATACCCGCGCTCAAAAGCTCTCCGGAAGCAACACCTTCGACGGCACGCTCCTGCCGGAGGCCGATCGGCGTCAGCTGATCGCTTGGAGCGACGCGCTCACTGCGGTACCCGAGGGATTCGCGCTCAACCGCAAGCTGCGCAGTCAGTTCGAGCGGCGCAAAAAAACCATCGAGGAGAGTGGAACCGTCGACTGGGGAACCGCCGAGTCGCTCGCCTTTGCCTCGCTGCTTTTAGCCGGTACGCCGATTCGCCTAACCGGTCAAGACACCGAGCGTGGAACCTTCAGCCATCGTCACGACGTCTTCCATCCTTCGACCGGGCAGCGAGCAAGCTCCGCAAAATCCGAGGAGATCCTCTGGATACCGCTGCAGCACCTCGCCCCAGAACAAGCCTCCTTCGAAATTCGAAACAGTCCGCTCTCGGAGTATGCTTGCATGGGCTTCGAGTACGGGTACGCGGCGCAGCAGCGCGACGCGCTCGTGCTATGGGAGGCGCAGTATGGCGACTTCTTCAACGGCGCGGAGATTATCGTCGATCAGTTCATCGCCGCCGGCCAAGCCAAATGGGGCCAGACCTCGCGCTTGACGCTGCTGCTGCCGCACGGTTACGAAGGTGCCGGGCCCGAGCATTCGAGCGCACGTCCCGAGCGTTTCTTGCAACTCGTCGCGGAAGGAAACTTGCGGGTCGCGGAGCCGTCCGTTGCAAGCAACTACTATCATCTCCTTCGAATGCAGGCACGCTCGCCGATCGCGGTGCCGTTGGTCGTGATGACCCCGAAGTCGTTACTTCGCGCCGACGTTGCCGCCGGCCGGCTCGACGAGATGGCGGCCGGAAGCTTCGCACCGGTACTCGACGATCCGCGAAAGCTCGATCGCGAGCAGATCGAGCGGCTCATTCTCTGCAGCGGGAAGATCTATTACGATCTCATCGCGCAGCCGGCATACGGCTCGTTGCGACACACGGCAATCGCGCGCATCGAGCTGCTGGCGCCGCTGCCCGTTGGCGAAATCAACCGCGTCATCTCGAGCTATCCGAAGCTCAAAAAAATCGTGTGGGTGCAAGAAGAGCCGAAGAACATGGGCGCGCGAGCCTTCGTTCGCCGGCGCCTGCTCGAGGGTAAGCGCGACGGATTCGATATCGAGTATATCGGGCGCGGTTATCGCGCAAGCCCCAGCGAAGGCTACGCGGGCCAGCATGCGGCCGAGCAGGAACGGATCGTTACAACCGCGCTTGCCGAACCGAGCTAGCGACCGTTAAAACATTACTTTCAAGAGATCTTCGATGTCGGAAGCATCCACGAAGAGCCGGCGCGTCTGCGCGGTGAGGAAGCCCTCGGCGAGCATCGAGTCGAAGAGAGCCAGCAATGCATCGTAGTAACCACGGTAGTTGAGAAGCCCGATGGGTTTGTCGTGAATGCACAACTGCCGCCAACTCAGCACTTCGCAGAACTCGTCCATCGTGCCGTAGCCGCCCGGCAGCGCGAGGAAGGCGTCGCTGAAGTCGTTCATCAGCGCCTTGCGCTCGTGCATCGTCGACACGACGTGCAGCTTGGTCAAGCCTGGGTGCGCGATCTCGCTGACGGCCAGCGCGGAAGGTATGACGCCGATTACCTCGCCGCCGGAGGCCAACGCTTCATCGGCAACGATGGCCATCAAACCGACGCTCCCCCCGCCGTAGACCACGCCGTATCCAGCTCGCACGATGGCCCGCGCCGTCGCCGCCGCGAGCGCCGCGTAGGCGGGATCGTTGCCGAGGCGAGAGCCGCAAAAGACGCAAATATTTTTCACCGTCCTGCGCGGTTGGTCAATGAACCGCGGCGTGCCTGCCCGTGAGAGTCTGGCTTTGGGCCGGGATCGAGTTCGCGGTTCTGGCCGTGCTGGCGTGCGTGCGAGCGAAGCTTTGGACCTACGGCTCCGACACCGGCACCTTCGCGCAGATCGTGGCCGATGCGTTCAACGGCATGCGAGACGGCGTCGAGAACGGTACGCATCTCCGCTATCATTTCTCGCCGTCGCTCGGGTTGCTGTGGCCCTTTGTCGCGCTCACCCGCAGCGCGCTGCCTTTGCAACTCGTTCAAGCTGCGGCGACCGTTGCGTGCGCGCCGTTGGTCGCCGCTCTCGCACGCCCGTATGCCGGACCCAAACTCGCGCAGCGTCTGGGATTCCTCACGCTGCTCTATCCGCCGTTGCTCGCACTTGGCTTCGACGAGTTTCACGAGCTCGGGCTGTTCACGCCGCTGGTTTTGGGCCTTTTTGTCGCAGCCGACCGCGCGCGTTGGCTTTGGTTTGCGGCCTGCGCGATTGTCGCGGTCGGTCTGCGCGAAGACGCCGCGCTAACGCTGATTTTCTTCGGCCTGGTTTTAGTCGCGATTGGATTACGGCCCGCAGCTTCGGGGCTCGGTCTACTCGACCGGCGCCCGCTCGAGCCGAAGGCAACGGCGATCGCCGGAGCTGCACTGACCTGCGGTGCGGCGGGCGTATTGGCAGTGTACTATACCGTTCTTGCGTTGCGCTTTGGCAGTTGGGGTCCGAGTCATTTTTACGTGTACTCATTTGCGAGCGGCCCGCTCGCGCTCATACTCTCGCCGCTCACGCACCCGCGCGAGTTCGCGACCTCAATTTTCACCTTCGGACGTCTTACGTACGTGCTGGAAGGGCTGGTGCCGCTGGCCTTCTTGCCGCTGTTCTCTTGGTGGTCGGCGCTCGCCCTACCCGGCGCGACCGTCGTGCTGCTCGCAAACTCCGGCTACGTTTGGCGGATGGGCGACCACTACGCGGCGCTGTGGATACCCTGGCTTCTCGTTGCAACGATCATGGGAGTCGTCGTCCAGGCGCGGAAGAGCAGCCTACGCGTGGCAAAAGTTTGGACGACGGTTTCGGCCGTGATCTGTGTCGTCTTCTTGATTGCGTTCGACCCGATGCATCCGCTGCATTATCTGCATCCGTACTATCACGATCTTGCCGACGCGCGCCGCGCGCTCGATTGCGTGCCGGAAAGCGCTTCGGTTGCAACGTATGACGAGTGGTTCTCCGCCGTGGCGGCGCAGCGGCCACGAGCGACCATCGACCGCACCGGCGGCGTCGAGTATCTCGTCTATGCCGACGATTTCCCCGGCACCGAGTACCAGCTCCACATCCGTCCCGCAGTCGCCTCCGAAGTCGCGCGAGGCGAGTACCACGCGGTCTGCCGTTTTGGCGACGTGACCGCTTACCGCGCTACGAGCACGAAATGAGCGCTCGGATCCCAGGGCCGGGCCGGTTGACGACGCTGCAGCGTCTCTTGCCCGTTCCGTTCCGCCGCTTCCCGGATTTCTTGGCGGAGATGACCCAGCGCTATGGAGACATCTTGGCGTTTTCGCTGCCGTGGCGTTCGTACGTGTTCGTCAACGACCCAACGCTTGTCAAGGATATCCTCGTTACGCAGCAGCACGCGTTTTCGAAATCGCTGGGGACTCGAGTCCTGCGCCAGCTGCTCGGCGACGGATTGCTCACGAGCGAAGAGCCGCTGCACCGGCAGATGCGGCGCATCGTGCAGCCGGCCTTTCACCGCGAACGCATCACGGAGTACGCGCGCGTCATGGAGCGCGACGCAGCCGAGTTCGTCGAACGGATTACGCCGAACGAGCCCTTCGATGCCCATGGCGCGATGACCGAGTTGACGTTGCGCATCGCCACCGAGACGCTTTTCGGAAGCGACGAGAGCGAATCGGCGCGGCTGGTTCGCGAGGCGCTACGGCTGATGATGAACGAGTTTCCAAAGATGCTCACGCCCGCCGGCGCTCTGATAACGCGCCTGCCACTGCCCAGCACGCGGCGCTTTTGGCGCGCGCGTGTAATGCTCGACGAGATCGTCTACGGCCTCATCGCGCGCCGCCGCTCGGATCCCCAGGACCGCGGCGACGCCCTTTCGATGCTGCTCGCCGCCCAAGATAGTGTCACCCTGAGCGGAGCGAGCGCAGCGAGCGAAGTCGAAGGGCGTTCCGACGAACAGATCCGCGACGAGATCATGACGCTCTTCATGGCCGGCCACGAGACGACCGCCAACACCTTGACCTGGTCGCTCTTTCTCCTTGCGCAGAACGACGAAGTCGACCGCCGTGCCGCACTTGCCGCGCGCGAGGGCGATCGCGAGTATCTCACGCGGGTCGTCAAAGAGGTTCTGCGGCTTTACCCGCCCGCCTGGATCATCGGCCGCGAGACGCTGCGCGATATAACGCTGAGCGACGGCAGCCACATTCCGGCAAAGACGACGGTTTTTATGGTGCCGCTGTTGCTGCACCGCAAGCCGCAATACTTCCCCAATCCCGACGCGTTCGATCCCGATCGCTGGCTCGAAGGCGAACCACCGCCGTTTTCATACATTCCGTTCGGAGGCGGAGCACGGCGCTGCATCGGCGACGAGTTTGCGCTGCGAGAAACGACGATCGTTTTGGAAACGCTGCTGCGCCGCTACCGCTTTGCGCTCGAAGCGGGAGCCCGCGTGGAAACCGCGCCGCTCGTCACGCTGCGTCCGGCCGGTCCCGTCCCGATGCGCGCGGTCGTTAGGTTGTCAGCGTTTACTGGTTTCTTCTGAGCCTTTTTCCCAAAGCAACCAGTCCTCGGTAACGAGCGGCTTCTGGTACGCGTTGATCGCGAAGAAGTAAAGAACCGAAAAAATGAACGCAAAAAGCAGGGCAGTTCTATAGGTCGCTGGCCTTCGATGATCGATGAGCCAGACGTGGAATCCCAAGAAGTCCAGCCCCGTGATGAACGCGAATAATAACGCCCAGAGGATGGCATACAAAGATACCCAGGCGACTGCGCGCTGAAGCACGGTCGCCCGCTCGAGCCATCCCCGATAACGGGATGACCACGACGTATTACGACCATGGACTAGCATACTCGCGAGAAACACCGGCAAGGGGACGAGAAGCATCCCACCGATTAGGGCGTCTCGGACGGTGATTACGCCATGTCCGAACATGAACGTTACATTTGCCTCGCTCGACAGGCAATCCTCGAGAGCCGTTCGGATCGAAGTAAAGAAAGGCTCTCCGGCTCGAAGCTATTCTAATCTAAGAGTTCTTCAAATTTAAGGTCGAAGCCACCGGGCGGCGTGCCTTCCGTCCAAATAGTGCGCCGATAGGGGTCGATAAAGATGACGTATGCGGTCCCGGCTTCGCGCAGTCGTTGGAGCTTCGCTCGCATTCTTTCCGGCTCGTCCGTCGGCGAGCAGAGTTCGATGGCAATGCCGGGCGCTCCGGGGTAAAAACGCTCGCGTTCTTCGTCGCCAAGTTTCGCCCAGCTCTCGGCTGCGACAAGCGATGCATCGGGCGAGACAACCTCGGAGGCGCCCAAACAAAAACCGCCGCTCGAGTCAAAGGCGACGTAGCCGTGCGATTGCGCCCATTCGTCAACGATTGCGGCTAGGCGCGCATTGCGCCTCGCCGAGTTGGCGCCCGCAGGCGGAGTCATCAGCAGCTGCCCGTCGGCGGTCCTCTCGACTCTCCAACCTGGATTCTGTGCGGAGATGCGCAGCAGGTCTTCGTCGCTTGCAGACAACGGTATTTGCGCGTGCATAAGCTGACTATAGCACCACCTCACGCGTCTTATCACGCGTGAGGCATTCTTACGCTAGACTGGGGTCGCGTCGGGAGTGCCTTACGCTAGAACGAGCTGATCGTTTTCGAGACCCGCGTTGTCGATTGCTTCGCGAATCATCTGTTCGGCAATGCCCGCAGCGGACCAACGAGCTTGGGCTTCTGCGCCGAGCTGGTCGATCGGGTCGAAGTACAGGAAGGCCTGTCCGGGCTTGACGCTCGGCGCCGCGTAGACCGCGATGCCGTTCTCGCGATCGTAATACTCGTACGAGTGGACGTCGCGTTTGCCGCCGCCGCCTGGCGCGTCGCAGACGAACGTCGGCGTATTGAATCCGGCGGTGCTTCCCCGAACGAACTTCTCGGTGTCCACCGCGGTGGCGATCGTCGTGCGCAACTCCTCGACGCCCTTAACCATGTCGTGCATGTAGACGTAATACGGGTGCACGTTGATGTGGCCGAGCCGCTTGGTCAGTAACTGCATCCGTTCGCGCGTGTCGTTGACGCCGCGAATCAGCACGGATTGGTTCCGGGTAAAAATCCCGCGCTCGAATAGCAGGCGCATTGCCTTCTGCGTGATCCACGTGATCTCTTCGGGAGCGTTGAAATGGGTGTGCAGGACGACTTCTTTGCCGCACTTTCGCCCGCGCTCCACGATGGAGGTCAGCGCGTCGAGCCACTCCGTGTGGGTGATGAGCTTCATCGGCATGATCGCCGGGCCTTTGGTTGCGAAGCGCAGACGGCGCAGATGTGGAATGTCCAGCAACGCGTTGCCGATCAGCTCGATGTTCTTGGGCGCGAGCTGGTAGACGTCGCCGCCGGAGATCACGATATCTTCCAGCTCCGGACGGCTTGCAATGTACGCAAACGCCTCCTGCCACTGCTTGGGCGTCTGGGCCAGCGTGATCTTGTCGACGTTTTCGGTGTCGGGTCCGATCGCATAGCTGCGCGTGCAGAAGCGGCAATAAACCGGGCAGACGGCCAGCGGCAGAAAGAGCGCTTTGTCGACGTAGCGGTGCACGAGTCCCGGAAGCGGCGAGTCTTGCTGCTCGTGCAGCGAATCGAGCGTCAAACGCGGATGGTCGGGCAGCAGCGCCGAGGCCAGCGGGATGAACTGCCGCCGAATCGGGTCGTCGATCGGATCGCTCCAATCGATCAGCGCGATGGCGTAGGGAGAGACGCGCACCGCCATCGGAGCTTGGCGAAAGCCCTCTTCGGCATCTGCGTAGAACTCCGACGAGCAGACGCCGCGAATCGTCTCGAGCAACTCTTCGGCAGTCTTCACCGACTGGCGCTGTTGCCACAAATGGTCGAGGAACGTCGCTTCGTCGACCTCGGCATAGGCCGGGATGTGGCGCCAAAACTCGCCTTGTTTCAAATCCTTATACTCGAACTGTTCCGGGGGCACGGGTGGTTTGGTATGCGGCGTGAGCGCGAACGTTTGGGTCATCGAGGTTTCCTTGCGTAGGTCTGGTTGAAATGTGCGTGCAGTTTGGGACGATCGCGCAGCGTTTGCAGGGCGATTTGTGCGTGACCCTTCGTATAGCCGTTGCCGATGATCATCGTGACGTCCCGGCCGACGCCTTCGGCACCGAGCGCGGCCGCCGTGAACGACGTCGACATCGAGAAGAAATAGACGGTTCCCCTATCGCGGGCGCAGAGAATCGAGCACAACTCGGTTCCCGGAACGTTAACGCAGTTGATGACGAGGTCCGCGAGCTGCGGCGCTACTGACTCGACTTGCCGGCTGGATGCAACGGCATCGCGTGCGTCGGCGACGATCAGCTCGTCGACCAATCCCTCAAGAACCAGGAGACGTGCCCCGGGAGTATCCGCGGAAGGTACGATGCCGATGACGCGGCCGCTCTCTCCGACCCAGTCCTTGGCCTGCGCGCACGCCAGCAAACCGCTCTTGCCGTCCGCGCCGACGATGAGCACCGTCTGGCCGGCCGAGCAGAGGCGCCGCACTTGCGCGGGAGCCCCCGCGACGTCCAGCACGCTGAGCGCTACCTCTTCGTCGAAGTCCTCCGGCAAGCGCGTCCAGAGCCCGCTTTGAAAGAGAATCGCCTTGCCGCGGATCCAAATTCGGGCCGTCGCCACATCCACGCCGGTGACCGCGTCGATCTGCAGCGGGGTAAGCGTCAGCGAAACCAGCGATGCAATCCGATCTCCGGGGCGCAGATCGACGGTGCCGCGCAGCGCTTCGCCGATTTGTAAAACGCATCCGACAAACATTCCGCCGCTGCCGGTAACGGGATTGTGCTGCTTTCCGCGTGCGCGAACGTTCGCGGTGACGTGGTCGCCGATGCGACCGGGATCGTAGCCGCACGCTTTCGCGATTTGCCGGAACGAAGCCGAGTCAATGTTGAGTACCTCGACATCGCAGAGAATTTCGTTCTCACCCGCCGCCGGCGTATTGTCGAGTTTCCAGGCGTCTTGGGGCATCGCCCCGGCCGGTTCGAGCACGCGATGAACCCCCAGCGGATGACAGCGTGCCGTTGACGGAGCGCTCATCGCATCTGCACCGTTACGCCGCCGCGATCGAACGGCATCCCGAGAACGATCGTGGTCCGCGTGCGCGCCATGCCCGGCGTCGCTTTGAGCCGCGCGAGCAAGTCGTCGAGATGTTGCGTCGAACGGGTTGCCACCTTACAGACGAAACTCTCCTCGCCGGCGACGGAATGCACTTCGCAGACCTCGGGCATCTCGCTCAGCGTCCGCGTAAACTCGTCGTAGGCGCAGTCCGGCGAGGTGTAACAGCTAATGAAGGCCGTGAGATTGATTCCCAGACGCGCGGGGTCGAGCTTGGCTCCATAACCCCGGATATAGCCGCGCTGCTCGAGCCGCTTCACCCGGTCGTGCACCGCTGGCGGCTTGAGGCCAACCAAGGTTCCCAGCTGGCTGAAGGTCGAACGCGCGTTGCGCTGCAACGCGTCGAGGATCCGGAGGTCGAGCTCGTCGAGCCCTTCAATGTTTGCAATCATAGTTGGTAAGAAGTCCGAGATTCCGAACAATTTTCGGAATCCTAAGCATAGCACCCAGAATCCGTTCGGCGCAAGCGGGGTGGCCGCCATAGCTTTGTGGCTCGCGCTAGCAGCCGGGAACGCCGGCTGCAGCCCGTCGTCCCAGGCCGCCCGCGGCACGGTTCGCTTCGATCTGGCCGCGGATCCGCAAAACCTCAATCCGCTCTTTCTAACGCCCGACGCCGCTTCGGTCGAGCTACAGGCGGCGCGGCTGGCTTTCGAGCCGTTTGTCGACCTCGATCCGGCCGGGCGGACGGTTCCGGCGCTCTTGGAGGTCGTCCCGACCCGGGCCAACGGCGGGGTTTCAGCCGACGGCCGAACGATTTCGTACCGCCTGCGCCGCCGCGTAACCTGGAGCGACGGGCAGCCGGTTACTTCCACGGACGTCCTGTTTACCTTGAAGGCGATCCTAGATCCGCGCAATCCCGTGCGCTCGCACGAAGGCTACGAACTTATCGACCGCGCGTTCGCACCGGGGCCGCACACCGTCGTCTTCCACCTGCGGCGGCCTTGGGCGCCCGCCGCGACGACGTACTTCTCGTACGGAATCTCACCACAGTTCGTTCTGCCGGCGCACGTCTTACGAGCGCAGTCGCCATTGGCGCGAGCCGCGTTCGGCTCGCAACCTATCGTCGGCGACGGTCCGTACCGTTTCGAATCGTGGAGGCGCGGCGAAGGCTTGCGCTACGTCGCCAATCCGCGGTATTGGCGCGGCAAACCCGCGATCGCCGCACTCGACGTTCGAACCATCCCCGACCCGTCGACGAACCTGCTGTTGCTGCAATCGGGCGAGTTGGATTGGAACCTTCTGGCGCCGGCGCAACTCGCCGTCGTGCACGGCGATCCGCATTTGCGTTTTGTTACCGTGCCGACCGCCGTGGTCGCCGGACTGGCACTCAATACCGAACACGTGCCGCTCGACAACCCGGCGGTACGCCGCGCGATTGCCATGTCGATCGACCGCCGCGAAATCTCGCAAAAAATAACGCTCGGAATCTATCCCGTGACCGACATGATCCAGCCGCGCTTTTCGTGGGCGTTCGATTCCACGGTGCGCGAGCCGGGGTACGATCCAGCCAGCGCCGATCGCATCTTCGACCAGGCCGGCTGGCGCCGTGGGTCGGACGGGATGCGCCGCCGTGACGGAAATCTTTTACAGCTGGTTTACGTGCAGTTTCCCGAGTCGACGACCGGCGTCCGCGTCGCGACGACGGTTCAGGCCGAGTTGCGCGACCGCGGCATCGACGTCGTCGTGAAGTCGGTCAGCAACGCCCAGCTCTTTCTGCCGCGAACCGGTGTGCTCGCAACCGGCAAATTCGATCTAGCCTATGTGCCGTGGACGATGGGCGCCGATCCGGACGACTCTTCGGTTCTCCGCTGCGGCGCGCCGTCGAACTACATGCGCTGGTGCGACGCGCGCGTCGATCGACTCGAAGACGAAGCGCTTGCACGGACGGATCCCAACCGGCGCAAGCGTCTCTATCGCGAGATTGCCACGATCGTCGCGGAGCAAGTGCCGATCGTTTACCTCTTCAACGCTGATTACGTCTACGCGTATCGCGTGCGGCTGCACGGCTTTGCCCCCAACGCCTTCCTGCCCACCTGGAACGCCGCCGACTGGCGTTTGAAGTGAAGCGTACGCCGGCGCGGCGTTGACAGGAATGGTGACCTGGCTTAACATTTGAGTCCGAGGCGTTTGAGGAGAGCAGGTATGATTATCGCCGATCTTCGTTGCCACGCTTGGGCCGTTGCCGCCGCAATTTTAGCAGGGTGCACCGCCGCGCCGTCCCCGAATGCAGTCCAGGCGCTCCCGCCCCCGGCGGCCGGTCGCCCCGCCCACACGCTCGCCCGGTATGTGTTTGTGGCCGAGTGTTGCCGCTTCAACGAGTCCGGGGGCAACATCACGCTTTACGAGCCGGCGCTCGCCGGAGTGGCTCGCACGATCACCGACGGGGTCGGAGAAGCGGATTTTATCACCGTCGACGGCTCCGGCCGGCTGTACGCCGTAAATCGGTTCTACGGCGGCACCGTTACCGAATACGATCGCGGGAGTCTCACGCCGACACGCCACTTTCGATCCAAGGGCGCGTGGGCTGCAGCAACGGACGACTCAAATAATCTGTACGTCGCCTCATGCCCGACCTGCCTACCGTACGGAAGCGGCAGGGGCACCGTCGTCGTGTATAAGGCAGGTACGACGAAGGTGCTGCGGACGATCGCCAATGGGGTCGACGTTCCACTTTCGCTCGCATTCGACACGAGTGGGAACCTGTACGTCGCGAACAGCGTCTACCCACGCCCCGACGTCTCCGTCTACTCGCCGGGATCGAGCCGGCCGCTGCGCGAGCTTCGGCGCGGATTGAATTCACCGCTCGCGATTGCGCTTGACCCTTCGAACGATCTCTTCGTGCTGAACAATCCGTCGAGTACTTCGAAGAGCGTCGTGGAGTATCAGGCGGGCTCGGACAAAATCCTGCGAAGGATCACGAGCGGTCTCTTGAATTCGCAGGCCCTCGCGCTCGATGCCTCCGGTACGCTCTACGTCTCGAACGTCGACAACACCGGCCACGGCTGGGTCTCCGTTTATAAGACGGGGACATCGGCTCCGAGTTACACGATCACAGAGGGCGTGGATGGCGCGGGCGCCTTGATGGCCGATGCAGAGGATAATCTCTACGTTGCGAACGCCGGATATTACGTCCCTCCCCGCAATCGCGGAACCACCTGCGTCTACGCGGTAGATACCCAAAAGCCGTTGCATTGCGTTCGAAGTCAGCGGAAGTTCGACTTTCCAACGTGGCTTGCGTCTGGGCCGTGAGAGGCAGATATGAATATCGCAAATCTTCGTTGCCACGCTTGGGCCGTCGCGGCCGCCGTGCTCGCCGGATGCGCCACGGTGCCGTCGCCGAACCCCGCTTCGCCGCTCCTGCCGGCCACCGGTAGCGCCGCCCACACCCCCGCGTCTTACGTGTTCGTAAGTGAATGCTGCGGTCGCGGCAGCATTACGCTGTATAACCTCGGGCTCACCGGCGTCGCCGAACGAATTACTAAAGGGGCAGCCTATCCGGGCCCTATTATGGTCGACCGGTCGGGACGGCTGTACGACATCATAGGCCAGCACTACTACGACGGCGCCGTCACGGAGTACGATCGCGGCAGCCTTATCCCATCACGCAAAATCGAAAAGGACTACGCGTGGGCGGTCGCAACGGACAGCGCGAACAATCTCTACGTCGCTTCATGCCCTTCGTGCATTGAGTACCACAGCCACAGCGGCAACGGTTCGGTCGATGTGTATAAGGCCGGCACGACGAAGCTGGTTCGCACGATCACAAAGGGTATCGACTTGCCGATCTCACTGGCCGTCGATACGAACGACGACCTCTATGTGCTCAACGGCGATTACGCTCGTCCGGCGGTGATGGTCTACGCGCCGGGATCGAGCAAACCTTTGCGCAAGATTACACAAGGAGTGACGGGACCGGCGGAGATTGCACTCGATCCTTCAAACGATCTCTTCGTAATGAATGGCCAGCCGAGCGGGTCTCCGAGCGTCGTCGAATACGAGGCGGGTTCGCGCAAAGTCTTGCGAACGATCACAACCGGGATACAGAGTCCGCAAGCGATTGCGCTCGATAGCTCCGCGACGCTCTACGTCGCGAACGACTCCGGCGGGGTCAGCGGCCGCGGGTCGATTTCCGTCTACCCGCCCGCCGCATCGACTCCGAGTTACGAGATCGAGCACGGTGTGGATTATCCGAAGTCGCTAACCGTTGACGCGCAGGACGACCTCTACGTTGGCAACGTTGGTTACAGCAGTCCGATCGAGGATCGCCGCGCCGTCTGCGTCTACGCACCGAAGACCGAGAAGCCGCTGCGTTGCGTTCGCGGCGTGCGGCGCTACGATTTGCCGACGTCGCTGGCGTCGGGCCCGTGAATCTATAGCGCTTTGACTGCCGCCGTCAGCGCGTCAACCGACGCCTTGGCGTCGCCGAAGAGCATCGAGGTGTTGGGAAGCTCGTAGAGCGGATTCTCGATTCCGGCGAAGCCCGAACGCATCGAGCGCTTGAGCACGACGACGTTGTTGGCCTTGTCGACGTCGAGGATAGGCATCCCGTAAATCGGAGAACTCGCAACGGTGCGCGCGGCCGGATTGGTCACGTCGTTTGCGCCGATCACGAGCGCGACGTCGGCGGTCGGAAACTCCGTATTAACGTCCTCCATGTCGAGCAGCTGGTTGTACGGCACGTTTGCCTCAGCCAGCAGGACGTTCATGTGTCCCGGCATGCGTCCCGCGACCGGATGGATCGCGTACAGAACTTTAACGCCGCGTTTTTCGAGCTGATCGGCAAGAGCTTTGACGCTGTGTTGGGCTTGCGCGACCGCCATGCCGTAACCCGGTACGAAGATTACTTTAGAAGCGTAGGCCAGCATGACCGCGACATCGTCGGCGCTCGTGGCTCGGATCTGCTGCGGGCCGCCGCTGCCGGCGGCGGGCTCCGATCCACCGGCCGAGCCGAAGGCGCCGAAGAGCACGTTGGTCAGCGGCCGGTTCATCGCGCGGCTCATCGCGACCGTCAGGATGGTGCCGCTTGCGCCGACGAGCGCGCCGCAGATAATCAGCAGCGTCGAGTTTATTTCGAAACCGGTAATCGCGACCGCGACGCCGGTGAACGAGTTGAGCAACGAAATTACGACCGGCATATCGGCGCCGCCGATCGGCAAGGTGAAGAAGACGCCGAGGAGCAGCGCCGCCAGCAGAAGCACCGGGAAGGCCCATTCGGGCAGCACTCCCAGCGTCGCCACGAACCAGCTTCCCAAGCCCAGAATCGCGATCAGAACGATGCCGTTGACGATTTGCTGCCCGGGATAGGTGACGGGACGGCCGGTCATGACCTCCTGCAGCTTGAGAAAGGCGATAATCGAGCCGGCGAAACTGATCGCACCGATGATTGCAGAGAGCACGAGCGAGACCGCAACGATCGCATCGAGGTTTGCGGCCGGAGCTGCGGTGAAGTACTTGACGGTCGAAATTAACGCCGCGGCGCCGCCGCCCGCGCCGTTGTAGAGCGCGACCATCTGCGGCATCGCGGTCATTTTTACTTTGAGCGCGGCGTAGATTCCGACCAATCCGCCGATCGCAATTCCGACGGCCACCGAGGGCCAACCGGCGCCTCCGGTTTGAATGATAATGCCGACGAGCGCGATCGCCATTCCGGCCATGGCGAGGCGGTTGCCGCGGCGCGCCGTGGCCGGCGAGTTCAACTCGTGCAGACCGTAGATGAAAAGCGCGATGGCGACCAAATCGGCGAAATCGACCGCCACGCTCATTTATCGTCACCCTTGCGGCGGAACATTTGCAACATTCGCTCGGTCACAGCAAAGCCGCCGAAGACGTTGATCGCTCCCAGCGTTACTGCGGCAACCGCCAGCGTTGTGAGCAGCGGGCCGTGCGTTACGCCGGCCAGCCCAGCAACGATGACGATCGCTCCTGCGAGTACGATTCCGTGGATCGCGTTGGTGGCCGACATCAGCGGCGTGTGCAGCGTCGTCGGCACCTTGGAGATCACTTCGAATCCCACGAAGACCGCGAGCAGAAGAACGGTAAGAGGGGCGACGAGACTTGCAAGTTCGTTCAGGATTGGCCTCCTCCAAGCAAGACGCTGCCGTCGCGTGCGATAACCGCGCCTTTGGCAACGTCGTCGTTCATGTCGATCTCCAGTTCGCCGACTTTGATCCACGGCGAGAGGAGGGCCGCGACGTTGCGCGAGTAGAGCCGGCTCGCGTCGCCCGGCATCGTGCTCGGCAAGTTCGTCGTGCCGACGATCGTGACGCCGTTGGGCGTCGTGACGATTTGATCGGGGACGGTCAGCTCGCAGTTGCCGCCGGCCTCGGCAGCGATATCGACGATGACGCTTCCCGGTTTCATCGCGGCGACCGCTGCCGCCGTGATAAGAACCGGCGCCTTTCGGCCCGGAACCAGCGCCGTCGTTATAACGACGTCGTTAGCGCCGATCTGCTCGGCCATCCATTGGCGCTGGCGCTCCTGTTCTTCCGCCGAGAGCTCCTTCGCGTAACCGCCGGCGGTCTGCGCGTCGACCCCGAGATCGAACTCGAGAAAGCGTGCGCCCAGCGACATGACTTGTTCCTTGACGACGGCGCGCACGTCGTAGCCGCTTACGACCCCGCCAAGACGCCGCGCGGTGGCGATGGCTTGGAGCCCGGCGACGCCGGCGCCCAGCACCAGCACTTTTGCCGGTGGAATCGTTCCGGCGGCCGTCGTGAGCATCGGAAAGAACTTCGGCAGCGTCGTGGCGGCGAGCAGCACGGCCTTATAGCCGGCGATGTTGCTTTGGGAGGAGAGCGCGTCCATCGATTGCGCGCGCGTGATGCGCGGAATCATCTCCATCGCCACGGCGGTGAGTTTTGCCGCCGCGAGGCGCTGCGTAAAGGCCGGATCGCCGAGGGGATTGAGAAAACCTACGACGACGCTGCCTTCGCGCAGGCTCGCGAGCGCGCCGTCGCTCGGACGGCCGACGGTAACCAGGACGTCCGCCGCTGCGGCCAAAGACCGCTCATCCTCTGCCAGGCTTGCACCGGCCGCGACATAGAGTTCGTCGGGAAATGCGGCGGCGTCGCCGGCTCCGCGCTGCACGCTAACGCCCACACCCGATTTAGCGAATCGCGAGACCGTTTCGGGTACGAGCGCCACCCTGCGCTCCTTTACCGCGGCCTCGCGAGGAACGGCAATAATCATTGGTCGGGTCCTCTCATACGTCCCCAACGCGACGGCGCCCTTCGCAGGGCGGCGCGATTATGCGATGGTCACCGTGTTTTTGAGATGTCCGATCTTCTCGATCCAGACGTCGAGGAGGTCGCCGTCGGCGAGAAACTCGGGTGGATTACGCGCGAAGCCGACTCCCTCGGGGGTCCCCGTGGCGATGATGTCGCCGGGAAGCAGGGTCAGGCCCTTCGAGAGCTCGGCGATCACGCGCGCGACCGGGAAAATCATCTTACCGGTATTGCTGTTCTGCTTTTCTACGCCGTTGCGATGAAAGGATATCGCGAGCGCTTGGGCGTCACCAACTTCATCGGGGGTGACGATCCAGGGTCCGATCGGACAGGTCGAATCCAGGCTCTTGCCTTTGAACCATTGACCGTGCTCGCGCTGCAAGTCGCGGGCGGTTATGTCGTTGAGCGCGGTATAGCCGAAGACGACGTGGAGCGCCTGGTCCTCCGGAACGTCCTTGCACTCGGCTCCAATGACTACGGCGAGCTCGGCTTCAAAATCATACTCCCGCGAAACTCGTGCCTCGAGACGCAAGTCGGCTGCAGGCGCCGCAATTGCCGTGGGAGCTTTGGTGAAGAAAGTCGGAACGTTGGGGAGTTTCAACTCGCGCCCGGCGGCTCGCGCGCCTTCTTTTGCGTGCTCGAGATAGTTGCGTCCCACGCAAAAAACGTTGCGCGACGGACGAACGGGCGCATCGAGTGTGACGCTCTGCAGCGCAACGAGCTCGTCGGCGGTATGCCAGGCGACGCGTTCGTGCGGCGCAAGCTCGAGGTACTCGCGCAGTGTCGCCGTTGCGATGGCGCGAATCATGTCGCCTTCGAGAACGCCCGGACGAAGCCGGCCGTCATCCGACCGGTACGTCACAAACTTCAAGCGGGTGGAAAGGTGATCTGCGGGCCCGGTTTGGGGCTCGGCGAACTGCCGCGTATCTGGTTGAGCGAGGGCAGCTTCGTGTTCTGCTCCGCGTCTCGTTGTCTCTCTGCGTCCGCCTGTTTTTTGGCGTTCTCGATCATGACGTTAGCCGCGCCTTCTTCGTCACCCCAGTTGCCGCCGGCCGAAACCAATGCAATCTTCCGCATGACGCCGTGCGTCGTGGGGTCGTAATCGTAAGAAACGCGATAGAGCCCGACCTCGGCGGTCCCGTTGGGGCGCCGAATCCACATCTGTAAGGCGTTGCCGAAAGTTTGAATATTGAACGACGCGACCTTGCAAGGCTTGGTCGATTTGATTCTTACGACCTGACCCTTTTTGTTGACTTCAACGATGGCTTCGGTGTGCAAAGGAACCGTAGGAAGCGCGTAATGCCGCGGCGGTGGAGTCGAGGTTGCTGCGGCGGCCGGGAAGGTCGCGGCACCTAGGATCACTGCGAGCGCTGCCGCACTCCAGCTCACCGATTTAAGGACTGAGGGCAAGCGCACTAGTTGCGTGAGAGTACCGCGAAGGGATGTCCGCACGAGCCGCAGGCGACTACCACTTGAAGGTGCGGTTTTTCGCGCACGGTTCTCGCTTCGTCCGCGCCTTCTTCAAAGCCGCAGAAACGGCACCGCGTCGAGGTGGGTCGCTCCCCCGCTGCCTGTTCGTCCACGATGCTCGCCTTTACGCGGGCTTCGCGCTTCAACCTGCCGAAGCAGCGCAGACGAATGATGGCCGCTCGTCTGGTAGCCGTTGCTCTGCTCGCCTTCGCGCTCAACCTCTCCGCCGCGCAAGCCGAGCGGCCGATCGTCGATTTGCATCGCCTCGATTCGGATTTCCAACTCTTTGCCGGCGATTCGAGCGACCCGTGGAAGACGGCCACGGTTCGGTTGGATACCTATTCAAGTGCTACCGTTGCCTTTGCGGTCTACGCGGTCGACCCCGCGGACGTGCTGACTGCGGGCTCGAATTTCAGCCCGCGTGCAGTCGATATGACTCGGCGCCGTCCGATACTCTCGTTCAGCTTTACGCCGCCGGGCGGCTATCAGTTTGCATCAAATCAGGTGGGCGTGCCGCTTGGAACGCGCGAAGGCTTCTTCGTCGTCGAAGCGCGCCGAGGCGACGTCGGGGAGCAAGTATGGATCAATCGCTCGCGAGTCGGTCTCATCTCCAAGGAGACGCCGAGCGGCTTTCTTTTTTATGGCATGGATCTCGGAACGGGTATGCCTCTGGCCCGAATGCGCGTGCAGTTGGTCGTCAATAACACGTTCGTTACCGCCATGACCGATGGCGAAGGGCTGGTGCGCTGGAATCGGCCGTCCCGTCCCGTCTTTGCGCTGGCGCAGTGGGGCGACAGCTACGCATTCTTAAGCCTTTTGCCGCAAGCACCGTTTCCCGCCACGCTCGTCGGCGTACGAACCGATTCGGCGGTCGTACACGCCGGTGGTGTCGTTCGCGTCGCCGGTTTCGCGCGCACGCGCTCCAGCGGCGTTCTGCGGGCCGGCAGCGGAATCGCCCTCGTCTCGCTGCGTGAGGGCGCAAGAACGATCGCCGCGCGTCACGTTCCGATTGACGAGGCGGGGGCATTCTCCACGGCCCTCACGATTCCGGCCGCTGCTTCGGCCGGCGACTACACGGTGCTGGCGCAAGTAGGCGGCAGCGCCGGTGGCGCCACGGTGCACGTCGATTCGAATGCCGGCGACCTTTCGCTCGACGCAAACGCGGTCTGCGGCAGTACGTGCGACTTTCGGGAGGACGTTCCGTTGCTCGTGCACGCCTCACGCGGCGGCGTTTCGGTACGTGTAACCGTCGTCCGGTCCCCGCACGTCTACCTCGGGTATTCGCCCGACGCGACGCCGTGGGCGACGACGGAGTGGCTGGCCGAAACGGTCCGTGTCGACGGCAGCGGCAACGCGACGGTGGACGTTCCGCGACCGCTTGACGATCTCGGCTCGACCTACGGCGTGCATCTCGAATCGGACGGCGCCACCGCCGATACCCGCGTCGTGGTGCCGACGGCGCAGGCCGTGATTCGTTTGAACGTCGACCGAGCCGAACAGAGTTTGGGCACGCCGCTGAACTTCGACGTCTATGGAGAGATGCTCGATGGAAAACCGCTGGCTAACGCGAGCGTGAGCGTCGAGCTGGTGCACGGAAGATCGACGCAACAACAACAACTTACGCTCGATGGCGACGGTCACGCGCGAGGAAGCTTCACGTCGCCGGAGCTGGGAACGAACTTGATCTTCGCATCGACGGACCGCGGCGGTCGTGCCACGGATGCAGCCGGAGTGCAGATCGATCCTCAGGCCTCAACGCCAGCCTCGGACGGGCGCAGTCCGAACGTGAGAATCTCCGTGGGCGCCGGTTCGTATCGCGCGGGAGAGGAGGTCGCGGTCAGCGCGGCTGCGCCCGGGTCACAGGGCGATGCGCTGATCACCTTCGAAAGCGGTTTGGGGTTGCAGTTCAGCGTCGTCGGAACCAGCGGCGGAGATGCGGCCGCGAAGGTGCGTGCCGCCAACGCGGCGGGGGAGCTATCCGTCGGTGCCGCGTTCGTTCGCGACGGTGCCATCGAGTGGAGTACCCTTCCGTTGGCACTCACCGCACCGGGACGCCCGCACCTCTCGAGTCTATCGGTGCGAAGCGAACATTTTGCGCCCGGAGAAGCCGCGCGGGTCGCGTTTGAGCAAGGGGGCGAAGGCCGCGGCACGTTTATCGTGCGAATCAGCCGCGGGACTCCGTCGGGGAGTGCGCTCTTCTCCTCGGCTCCGGCACTCTTAGCAATCGGTCTGACGACGACTCAAAGCAGCGCCCCGGAGGCCGTCACCTGGCATCCCTCGGTCGATTCGACCGGCAATCATGCGCAGATTCTCGGCTTCGTTCGGCGCTCGCAACCGCCGCCGGACGAATCGTTGCCGCAGGCGCAGACCGAGACCGTCTCTTGGAAGGTCGCGCGCGGCGGCGTGGACGGTATCGCGGTCGAGTTGCCGGCGCGCGGCGGGCGTTACTTGGTCACGGCGCTCGATATCTCCGACGACGGCAGCGTGAGCGCCGGTTCGTCGATCGTCGAGGTCCGCTAAACGTGGCGCTGATGCTGCTCGACACGTACGGCCTGGTCTACCGGGCATTTTTTGCCCTCCCAGGATTGACGACGAGCGCCGGGACGCCGATCAATGCCGTCTACGGATTTACGATGATGCTCAACAAACTGATCGCCGACGAAAAGCCGACGCACGTGCTTGCGGCCTTCGATAAAGGTATGCCGGCGGAGCGCGTCGCGTTATTTGCTCAGTATAAAGCGCAGCGCCGCGCGATGCCCGACGAACTGCGCGGACAGTTCGCACTCGTGCGCCAAGTCCTGGCGACCTATCGCGTTCCCGTCGTTGAAATCGAGGGTCAAGAGGCGGACGACGTCATCGCGACGCTCGCGCGCCAAGCAGAAGAGGCCGGCGAGGAAACCATCGTGGTCACCGGCGATCTCGATTTATTGCAGATCGTTGACGATCGCGTCACCGTCCTGGTGACCAAGCGCGGCATAACCGAGCTTGGGCGCTACGATCCGCTTGCGGTTCGGCAACGCTTTGGGCTCGAACCCGCGCAGCTGCCCGATTACCGCGGCCTCAAAGGGGATCCATCGGACAACCTTCCCGGAATTCCCGGCGTCGGCGAAAAGACGGCGAGCAAACTACTCCAGGCAGCCGGCTCGCTCGATGCGCTGGTCGCCAATCCGGCCTTGGCCGGCAATCCGAAGCTGGAACGTTTGATCGAAGAGTACGGGCAGCAGGCCTGCCTCTGTCGAGCCGTCTCCGTCGTCCGCCGCGACTTGCCGTTGAGCGTCGATTGGGAAGCGAGCCGTTATACCGCGCCGGCAGGCCACGAGCTCTATCGCCTCTATAGCGAACTCGAGTTCAAGACGCTGCTGGCAAGGCTCCAGCCGCCCGACGATCTGCCGCTGCTGGAGACCAGCGCGAAGCTGACCGGCAACTATCGAAGCTACGTTCCATCCGCCGACCCCCCGGAGTTCGCACAGCTGGCCGGCGAGTTGCGCTCTTTGCGTGGCGCCGAGCAAATCGTCTTTGCGCTGCGCGACGGCGCGATCGGAGCGACCTCTCGCGCAGGCGAAGGCATTGCCTTTTCCGCCGGCGCGCTCTCGCACGAAAACGTGCGAGAGGCGGCTCAGAGCATCGTACACGGTTCTTCGCGCGCGGGCGCCTACGACGTTAAGAAGGTGCTTCACGTTCTTCATTCCGCCGGAATCGGCGGCGTGCGGTTCACCGACGATGCAATGATCGCGGCGCACCTGCTCGATCCCGCGCGCGGCTTTGCCGACGTCGAAGATGCCGCCTCGCGGTTCTTGGGCTTGGGAGTGCCCAGCGACCCCGCGGCGGCCGCCGATGCGGCGTTGCGGCTCATCGCCAAAACGCGAACGGAGCTCGAGCAGCGAGATCAGCTGCAGCTTTACGAGGAACTGGAGTTGCCGCTGGCGCCGGTGCTGGCGCGGATGGAGCACGCCGGCGTTGCCATCGATCCCGACGAACTGCGGATCATCGGTGACCGAGTCGACACCGCCGCCGAGCAGCTACGCAAGCACATATTCGACTTCGCCGGCGAAGAGTTCAACATCGGGTCGCCGCAGCAGCTCGGCAAGGTCCTCTTTGGAAAGCTCAACATTCCCGGCGGTAAAAAGACGAAGACGGGCTGGGCGACCGGCGTTGAGGTGCTCCAAGGGCTGGCGCGGGATTATCCCATCTGCGCCCTCGTTTTGGAATGGCGCGAAGTGACCAAACTCAAGAACACCTACATCGACGTGATTCCGCAGCTCGTCGATCCAAAGGACGGGCGCTTGCGCACGGAGTTCAACCAAACCGCGACGGCGACGGGGCGCCTCTCTTCCACCAACCCGAATCTGCAAAACATTCCGGTGCGCGGCGAGCTTGGACGCCGGATTCGCCGCGCCTTCGTAGCAAAGAACGACGCCTACGTTCTGCTCGCCGCGGACTACAGCCAGATCGAGCTTCGCTTGATGGCGCATCTTTCGGGAGATGAAGCGATGCGCCGCGCCTTCGCGCAGTCGCAAGACATTCACGACTTTACCGCACGCCAAATCTTCGCCATCGCACCCGGCACGCCGGTCGATCCAAATCAACGCAGGATGGCAAAGAGCGTAAACTTCGGGCTCTTCTACGGGATGTCGGATTTTGGACTAGCCCAGCGCCTCGAGATCGGTCGCGCCGAAGCCAAAGAGATTACGATGGCGTACTTTGCGCGCTTTCCCGACGTACGGGCGTATATCGATCGCACGATCGAAGAGGGGCGGCGCAACGGCTACGTCTCGACAATTCTCGGCCGGCGGCGTTACATGCCGGGCCTGACGTCGGGTAACTACATGCTGCGGGCCGCTGCCGAGCGCGAAGCAACCAACGCACCGCTACAGGGCAGTGCGGCGGATCTCATGAAGTTGGCGATGGTGCGAATCGACCGTGCTTTGCAAGATTCCGAACTCGACGCCACGATGCTGCTGCAGATTCACGACGAACTCATCTTCGAGGTGCGGGCGACCCAACTGAGCGAGACGGCAGATCTCGTTCGGTTGCACATGGAGAACGCCATCGAGCTCTCGGTGCCGCTGGAAGTGACGCTCAAAGCGGGACGAAACTGGTACGACGTCGAGCCGATGACTGCAGAAAGCTTCGAGCGTGTTTAAGGTAGCCGCGCTCGCAACGGTGCTAGCATCCGCGCTCGCGACGATGGTCGTCCATGCCCCCAAAGCGGACCTGACCGTCGAAATCGCGCGGACGGAAGCGCAACGGGAGCAGGGGCTGATGAATCGGCGCGTTCTCTTGGCGCACACGGGGATGCTCTTCGTTTTCGAACGCGACGAAAACGTCGATTTTTGGATGAAAGATACGCTGGTGCCGCTGGACATGATCTTTATCGCGGCCGACGGCACCGTGCGACGCGTCTTCTCCAACGTACCGGTCGTTGCGCCAACGCTGCCGGACGAGCAAATCCCGCGAGAGGGAGCGCGAGCGAAGTTTGTGATCGAGCTGGCGGCAGGAGAGGCCTCGACCGACGGAATCGTCGCCGGCGTCAAACTCGACCTGAGCGGCGCTCCCCCGCCGCAGTAGCGCTCGCTGGTGCCCGAGTTGCCCGAGGTCGAAACGATCGTGCGCGGCCTGCGCCGATCCGTCGTCGGCAAGACGATCGCATCTGCCGACGTGAGACTCGCTCGCATGGCCGTCGCACCGAGCGGTGTGGAGTTTGCGCGGGCCTTGGAGGGAAGCCTTATCGGCGCGATTCGCCGTCGCGGTAAATACGCGGTGATCGAGCTGGACTCGGGCCGGTCCCTCGTGGTCAGTCTGCGAATGACGGGCCGGCTGGTCGTGACCTCGCGCGGGGGGCCAGAGTACCCGCGGTCGCACGTGGTCTTGCGCTTTACGGACGGCGCTCGGCTGCATTTCGCCGACGTGCGGACGTTCGGTCGAATGCGCCTGGTTGAGGCGGGAGAAGCGTGGGACGGGGAGCTCGGCCTGGAACCGCTCTCCAACGGCTTTACACCAGAGGCCTTTATCGGTATGCTGGCGGGGCGGACGAGGTCGATCAAGGCGTTCTTGCTCGATCAGCGGCGCATCGCCGGCATCGGCAACATCTATGCCTGCGAGGCCCTCTGGGAGGCTCGGATCCGTCCGAACCGGCCGGCGGGGGAATTGACAAGAGCGGCGGCCTGCCGCTTACATGACGCCATCGTTAACGTTTTGCGACGCGCCATCACCAAGCGCGGAACGAGCGTCGACGATTATGTGGACGCCGAAGGCCTCGAGGGCGGTTTTCAAAACGACCTTATGGTTTACGGCAGGCACGGCCGGCTCTGCTCGCGGTGCCGCAAAAGCAGAATCGTGCGCACTGTTGTGGCGCAGCGCGGAACGTGGTGGTGCCGGAGATGCCAACGATAAAAAAAATACGAAGGTAGGAATATTCAAATCTCAATAACGTACGTTGCTCCCATTCCCGAAGAAGAAGATCAATTGGCGCTCGAACAGCGCCTATACGAAGAATCGCTCAAGGTTCTCGACGAGGGACAAGTTCTCACCGGTACGATCGTCCAGAGGGACAAGGATGAAGTGCTGGTCGACGTCGGCGGAAAGTCCGAAGGCGTACTTCCTTTCCGCGAGTTGTCGCTCGCCATCGATTCCAAACTGCTCAAGGTCGGCGATACCATCGAAGTGATGGTTCACCGGATCGACGAGATGGACGGAACGCTCTTTCTATCCGAGCGTCGAGCCCGCGCGCTTAAAACGTGGGAGAAGGTCATTGAGGCGCACAATCGCGACGAAGTGATCGAAGCGACCGTCACGCAGGTCGTCAAAGGCGGCGTGTTGGTCGATCTGGGGATGCGCGGATTCGTCCCGGCCTCGCAGATCCGCCGTCAGCCCGTCGGAAACCTCGACGAGCTCGTCAATCAGCACCTCCGCCTCAAAGTGATCGATCTCGATCACAAACGCCATCGCGTCGTCCTCTCGCAACGACTCGTCTTGGAAGAAGAGCTGCAAGCGAAAAAACAGGAGCTCCTCGACACGCTCGAGGTTGGACAAATCCGCTCGGGAGTCGTGGTGCGTCTCGCCGACTTCGGTGCATTCGTGGACCTTGGCGGCATCGACGGACTGATCCACAACAGCGAGCTCTCGTACTCGCGGATCAAGCACCCGTCCGAGGTCGTGAAGATCGGCGACGTCGTGCAGGTCGAGATCATGAAGTTCGATCCGGAAGCGAAGAAGGTCAGCCTGTCGCTCAAGCACGCCCTTCCCGATCCGTGGGATCAGTACGCCGATCGTCTGTACGAAACCAACAAGCTAACGGCTGCGATCGTCAAGGTTACGCCCAACTACATGCTGGTCGAAGTGATTCCCGGGATTCTCGCGATGGTACCCAAAGGCGAGTTCGACGCGTCGGCTCAGTTCGTCGCCGGTCAGGAAGTCGAAGTGACGCTGGTGTCGATCAATCATGCAACGCGCCGCATTACGGCCTCGATCCAGCACGTCGCCGACGTACCGCTCGAGGAGATCGAGAAGTACGTGGAAGAGATCGGCGAAATCGAAGTGCCGGCGGCAGCACCTCCGGAGTCGTTGATCAGCGAGTAGCGTCGCACCGTGCGCGTTGGTTTAACCGGCGGCATCGGAGCAGGGAAGAGCGCGGTCGCCGCGATCCTGGGCGAGCTCGGCGCTTTCGTCGTCGATACCGATGCCCTCGCCCGTGAGGTGGTAGCTCCGCAGAGCGACGGACTCTTAGCCGTCGGCCGAATCTGGCCGCAAGTCGTGCGAAACGGCGTTTTGGACCGGGCCGCGCTGGCGGACATCGTCTTTAGCGACGCCGCCGCGCGCGACCGGCTCAATGCTTTGCTGCATCCGCACATCCGCCGGATCGCCCTGGAACGCGAGTCGCGTGCCGGGCCGGGGCAGCCGATCGTGCACGTCGTGCCGTTACTCTTCGAAACGGGGTACGATCGCCTTGTGGATAAGTCCGTTGTGGTCGTCGCTCCGCTGGAACAACGGATCGCGCGCGTCGTCGAGCGCGACCGCAGCGACGAGGCGCGGGTGCGGGCGCGAATAGACGCTCAGGTCGATCCCGATGTGGCGCGCCGGCGTGCCGACTTCGTGATCGAAAACGACGGTAACCTTGAGCATCTGCGCGAGCGCACTGGTGCGGTCTACGACGAACTGCGCTAACGCGTTTTAGCTAAATTGGCCTTCGGAGGCCAAATTCTCAGCAAATCCCGAGTTTGCCGAGCGCTTGTATGGGAAAGGAATATACACCAGACCAAGGAGGATCGATCTACATGGCACAGGATTCGGGACAGTCGGGCGGCATGAGCGTCCGCGAGGCGGGTCGCCGCGGCGGCGAACGCGTTAAGGCGAAGTACGGCTCGGAATTTTATGAAGAAATCGGTCGCAAGGGTGGGGAAGCCACCAAAAGCAAATACGGCCCCTCGTTCTACGAGGTGATCGGCCAAAAGGGCGGTCAGCGCCCCAAGCGAAAGGCGACGGCGTCGTAACGCTTAACCTTTCGATAGTGACGACCCATGGCTGAAAAAAGCGCGCCGAAGCGCGAGATGTCCGTGCGCGAGGCAGGAAAGAAGGGCGGCGATACCGTGCGCGACCGCTACGGTTCGACGTTCTACGAAGACATCGGCCGTAAAGGCGGAAAGGCCACGCGGGATCGCCACGGCGTGGAGTTCTACGAGACGATCGGCCAAAAAGGCGGCAAGGTCGTCAAGGAAAAATACGGCTCGGACTTTTACGAGACGATCGGCCATAAAGGCGGACAGAAGGTCAAGAAACTGATCGCCGAGGCAAAGAAAAGGCTCGGCGATAAAGACTAACCCTCGAGTCAGCGGTGGAGTTCGACTCCCCCGCTGACCTTGCCGAGGTGAATCGTATTGTCGTCAAAGTTGACGGTAATATTCGAGATGACGAGCGTCTGATCACCGGAACGTACGTAACTCGGATGCGCCATACGCAAAACCTTGGCGTCGTTCGTCCACGTCACCAGGTCGGTGTCGAACGAGCGCTTTTCGGGGTCGTTTATCCGTTCGATGTGAACCTTTCCGACGGCGGTGAAATCCAGTGTCGAGATGTTGACTTGAATGTGCTTGGCCGAAATCCGTAGGTAGGGCTTTCCCTTTCGAAAGACTATTCCGTTGCGGACGCCCTCGACGCTGCCGCTCAGGCCGTCGGGCGAAAGGCGCGCGTGCTCGTAATCGAAGCTCCACGATTTCGTCGTAATGTGATTGTTGAGCACGTGACCGCCCCGGAGATCGATCGGCAACTGAGCGGGGGGAATCGGCGGCACCCCTCTTCCTGCCAGCACGATCTCGACCACGACGTAAACGAATAGGAGCAGGCCGCCCCCGATAAGGACCCGCTTCCGCCAGGCTCGCCAGACTCTGCTAATGCGCACGCATTCGCTACCCGGCCCGCGCCCACGGAACGAGGAAGAGCAGCCCATACAAGGCGATCAAGGCCAGTGCGACGCGGGTCGGACCGATGCGAGCGAAGAGCGTCGGGACCCGCCGGCCCACTTTGCCGACCACGGTAGTTTGTTGTTCGAGACGGCTGCGTGCTTGCCACCTTCCGTCCGGGGCGATGATGCCGCTGATGCCGGTGGCCGCCGCCCGCACGACGTAGGCTCCGCTTTCGATGGCTCGCAGTTGCGCGATTTGTGCGTGCATGTACGGTCCGGAGGTCGTTCCAAACCAGGCGTCGTCAGTGCTCACGACGAGAATTTGGGAGTCGCGCTGCAGTTGGGCGTAGGCCAAATCGGAGAAAGCCGACTCCCAGCAGATAAGCGGGGCGATGGGGAGCGCGGTGGTGGGATAGACGCCGGCCGTTCTTCCCTGCGTGAGACCTCCGTTGAGTGCGCCGATATAGGGCAGCCACGAGAGGAAGTCCCGGCCCGGAAACCATTCGGCAAAAGCCACGAGCTGGCGCTTCCGATAAATTTTGGAACTACCGTCCGGCGAGAAGATATAGAGTGCGTTATACACCTTGGTCCCGCTGGAATCGATGCCTCCGGCGACGATCGTGCTTCCAAGCCGGCGTGCGAGGTCGGAAAACTGGTCCAGCAGCAGCGGGTCTAGGTCGATCGCCGTCGGGATCGCGGTCTCAGGCCACACGATCAGTCGCGGATGCACGCGAGCGGAGGCCAGCGTCATCTCCGAGTAACGGCGAACCGCCAGCGCCAGCGCGTTCCATTTGAATGATTGCGGAATGTTGCCTTGCACCGCGACGACCGGAATCGTCGCAGGCGCGAGCGTACGCGCCGGCCAGAACGTCCACGCGCCCAGAGTGAGCACGACGGTCGACGCAACCGCGGCGAGCAGCGGCCGCCACGTTTTGCGGCGCAGTGCATCCGCCGCATACGCTCCAAGCGCGCACAAGACGAACGTGATGCCGTAGGTTCCCGCGTAGGCGGCGATCGCTCGCAGCGGCGAATCCGCTTGGGTGTAGCCCAGCTGATCGAAAGGTGCGGCCAGAACGCCGATCGATCGCAGCCACTCGCAGATCGTAAACGCCGCGGCGGCACCGAGCGGCGCTATGCCGGGACGCATGCGAGTATAGGCAATCCCGCAGAGTGCGCCGGCTAACGCGATGAAAGGGGCCTCGATCAAAGCGGGGCCAATTGCGAGAAAGGGTCCGAAGGCGCCGATGTAGCGTCCTACCGTATGGCCGACCCACGCGAAGTCGATTGCAAAAAAAATGAACCCGGTTAACCAACCGAGAAGCGCCGCGCGTTTCCAGGAAGCTCCTTGCCAAAGCCAGAAGAGGATTGCAGTTCCGAACGGGACGAGCCAGGCTGCGCCAAACTTTGGAAACCCGGCCGCTAAAAGAACGGCTGCGCACGCAGCAAGGCCTGCATCGCGCGCGGACAGCGAGGAGACCATGATTCGCAGATTAAGTTTCGGTTTTATTGTCGTGCTAGTTACGGCGTTCATCGTTGTGGCGTGCGGTCGTCAGGTTACGCCGAATCCTCCGGGTCTGGGACCCGGAGGCGCACCTCCGGGATATATAGCCATACACTATGACGTAGAATCTCCCTTCAACTTCTCGAACTATCAATACATGATCGTCTTTAATACGTCGGGAACCGGAGTGACGCCGTCGACCGATACCATACAAACGAACTGGGCGGGCTATACGTTTGCCTTGGTTGCGTTGGGCACTGCCGGAACCTCGTATGCGGAGGCGGTGCAGTTCGTTCGAAATCAAAATCCCCACATTCCTCCAGCGTGGCTCAAGCTGGGCACCACGCCGGGCCAGCTTACCTATAATCCGAACAGCAACGGGCAAGGTACCGAGTTCGCCATGATCGCTCAAAAGGCCATCTTTAAAGGCGTCGCGTCGCCATCGCCCTCGCCGAGCGCCAGCCCGAACAATATCTGGACCTTCAACGCGTTCGTCACGGAGGCTAGCCAAGGCCAGTGGTACTTCCTCGATTCAATGGGTGCGGGCGGTCCGACCGACCCGCAATTCATCTCACCGAAGCTCTGCATGACCGAACCCTTTGACAACACGTACTTCGGACTCTACACGCCTGGGGATCCGACCGCCCAGATCGTAAGCATCGAAATCTCGAATAACCCAGTAACCGCCACGCCGTGTCCCTAGGAGCCTGTAGATGCGTGAACTGGGCGTCGAGTGCAGCTACGAAATCTGCAACTGCACCGTAACCTCGCCAGTTGGAACCGACGAAATCTTCTGCAGCGACATTTGCCAAGATGCATCCGAATCAACCATCGAGTCAGAAACCTGCATCTGCGGCCACCCCCCCTGCGACGAACCCTAGGCGTCTTCAACTTATCCTATCCTTCGACTGCGCTCAGGATGACAAAGATAGGGATGGGCTAAATCCCCTCTTCCCAGCGTCTATTTGCGATTCTATTTTCAAAAGAGAGCTTTAACTTCTAGCGGGTCGCGCGTTGACGCGATGCTGAGGAAGTTCTGACCGAGGAGCGCAGGCATGGATGCCGGAGCGACGAGGCAGCGCANNAGCGTTTCCGAAGCGTCACGTCAACGCGCGACCCGCTAGAAGTTAAAGGTGGTCGGCACCACCTGCTGAGGAGCGCCGATCTGAAAGACCGCCGTTTGCGTCGGAAATGCGAGCAGGTTTAACCCGACGTTGACCGCCGCTTGGGACTCGTTGTAGAGCACCAGGAGCTGATAACAGTTGCCGATCGTCCGAGTGTAATAGATGATCTTGTCGGCGATCATTTCGCCGGGGCCTTTCCAATTGAGATTGGTGACGAACTGTAGCGATGCATCGCGGCCGAATGGAGTCGAAAGCTGGAGATTCGTGGTCTCGAACCCTTGATTCGGGCCGGGAATGAACGAGCCGCTGAGCAGCACTACCGAGCGGGCCGACGGCCGCGCGGAGAGTTGATAGCTCAACGGTTGAGCCACGCCGTTAAAGTTCGTCGCCCAGCCCAACGAAAACGCGTAGACGTCGTCGTTGAAGAGGCGGACCAGATCTTGGGCGTTCTTGGTGTTCGTCGTGGGTTGCTGGTCGAGATATTGAAACGGCACGAGAGCCGGGCCGTTATAGTTGGCTTCGTTATAGGTTGCGGTGTTGACGATGTGCGAACTGATCGGCGTCGTCAAGCTGAGGTCTTGCTCCACCGCCGCCTTGAGGTCGCCGGTGCCGTAGGCGTACTGGTCGATCGTGACGGTGCCTTGAAAGTCGCTTCCTAAAACCTTTTCCTCCGCGGGGCCCACGACCAGGTTCGCGTCGCCGCGCCACGTCGCGAGGCTCAGCGGCTGGCCCTCGCCCGAGGGCTGGCTGTATTCGCCTACCGTTAGGTCGGCGGAAAGCGGGATGAAGAAGTGCTGGAAGAAATCGGAGGGCCGGACTTCGAACTCCGGGATCTTGTCGATGCCGGCCGTCTCGAGGCCGTAGAGTTTGTCGAACTCCATTTGATAATCCGCGCCCGTAGTCGTGTACTGCAGCAGGTAGTCGAACTCCGACTGATTGCTGAACGACGTCGTCCCGCCGAAGCTTGCATTGCTATCGCTCTCGTCGAACGTAGTCGTCTGATTCAGGTTCTCGTTGAACTGGCGCGTGTCGGTGACCGTGAAACTATCGCTGCTGGATTGCCCGCCCACGGAGCTGTGGCTGAAGCTGTAATTCTGCGACGTTTGCGCCGTTTGGTGTACGATGGATTCGGCGATCGTCTCGTTCGGCGGGATGCTCACGAGCGGCCCGTAGTTCGATTGGTATGAAAATTGAAAGTTGCTCTTGAGATGCTGTGAAATATTCTCTTGTTCTTCCAGGGAGAAATTCGTCTGTCTTCCTCCCTGCTGGCGATTGTTGATCGTGTAAAGGTTCACGCTAACGCTGCGCCGGCCTCGCTTGCTGGAATAGAAGCCCACGTAGCCGAGTCCCAAGCCCTCCATGGTGAAATAGTTCACGATGTAGTAGCCGTAATAGTACTGGTCCTTGCCGAACGGAATCTGGATCTTGATCCAGGCGCCCTCGTATGAATCGTAGCCGACTTCCGGAAACCAGCGCGCGTGACCGGGATTGCTGGTGACGTTGCGCAGCGGAATAATCAGCAAGGGAAGATAGAAGATTGCCGCCGCTCCAAGCCATAGCACCGCATTGTGGATGACGATCTTATCGCCGGGATAGACGTCCATGTTCTTGCCGGTGATATGGTAACCGCCGCGTGGATTCTCACACGTCGTGACGTATGGCTTGTCACCGTGGGCCGTTCCGTCGGGGTTCGTGTAAAGATCGTTCGCCGAGAAATGAACGAGGCCGCGCTCCAATCCCTCGTCGCTCGCCCCTTTACCGTTGACGAGCTTCGCCGTCTGTTCGATGGTGTCGAAAATGATCGTGTCGGCGCCCAATATGGAGTTGTGCTCGTGGTTGACGATAAATGGGTTGCCGGTGATCGTCATCGTTCGAACGCCGTCGAAATGCGCTCGCTCGCCGACGATCTCTTCGTCGGCGTAGTAGATGTGCACGTTGCCGATGGCATCGCTCGGCTTACCGCGCGCGCGGTTCCCCGTCCACCTGTCGGAAATTACCGCGATGTACCCCGGCGAGAGCGTCGGAACGCCGGTGGGTTCCGGAGTCGGCGCCGGCGTGGACTGTCCGGCAGGCGTAATCGGAGGGGGCGTTTCGCCGCCACGCACCAGAAAGATCGGCTCCAAGGATGCCAACGGGTTGGGCGTCCCCGACGGAATCGGCGGCGGCGTGACCGCCGGCGTTTGGCCCGGGAAGGGATGCGGGGTTGGATTGAGCGTGTAGGTGCCGTTGCTCACCCCTGGCGGTATGTTGGGAGGCCCGGGAGTGGCCGGCGGCGCGGGAGTCGGGCTGGAGGCCTGCGCCACCGTCGTGCCGCTGTCGGCATAATGCTGCGCGCAGCTTTGCGTGTTGAAGAGCAGGAGTGCAAGTTGTTGTTGATCCTGCCCGCTCGAGGCCTGTGCCCAGACCGGGAAGAGACCCGCAACGTAGGCAACCAGCACCGCAGCGGCGGTTAAGCCGCGACGTCTCAGCACGCGCGCAGGCACGGCGTCAGCGCTCTTCCATCCAGAGCAGGACGACGCCGGCGAGGCCCACGATGATATTCGGCAACCAGGCCGCGAGGAATGGGTTCAGCGCCCCGTTGCGGCCAAACGCCGAAGCCGCCGAGACCATCAGGTAGTACGAGAAAAACGCGATGATCGAAAGCGTGATGCCGAGCGTACGCCCGCGCTTACCGAAACGCAACGCCAAAGGAACCGCGATCACGACTCCGATGATGCACGCGAACGGCCACGACAGCTTGTCGGCAAGATTGATCTGCAAGTTGCCCATGGCGGTTCCGCCGATGCCTTGGGCCTGAAGCGCGTTTACCTGCGTGCGCAGCGACTTGCTGCTCATCGTCCAGGGGTCGTTATTGACCTGGCTGACGAACTGCGAGGCCGTCTCACCCAGCGGTAGTCCGATCGAGATGGTCTTGACGTGCTGCTGGTTGGTGAGAAATCCGTCTTCGTTGTAGCGAGTGTCGATTACATCGTGCAAGTTCAGGACGCTGCTTTGCACGACGCCCGACTTTGCCTGAAGCGTCTCGTTCCAAGGGCCGTATTTTGCCGGCTTGAAGATCTGTACGTCGAGCATCGTCTTGTTGTCCGGTGCGACCTGGCCTACGTAGAACGTGTTCCCGGTGTCGGGATCCTTACGGAAAAACTGCGGCTCGACTGGGAGCGCGTCGGTATGATAGATGATCTGGTAAAACGTGCGCGTTGACAGCTCGACGGATGCCGGCGCGACCCACTCGTTGATCGAGTAGGAAATCACAAACATTGCGAGGCCGAAGAGCAGCGGAGCCAGTGCGATTCGCATGACCGAAATGCCGGCCGTACGCATCGCAGTTACCTCGTTGTCGCCCATGACCCGTCCCATCGCCAGCAGCGCGGCAAAGAGCGATGCGAACGGGAACGCCATTGGGGTGGCCTGCGGGATGCGGAACACCACGAAACGCAGCACCAAAAAGAACGGTGCGTGCTGATTGATGATGTAATCGGCGGCAAGGAAGAAGATGTTGAGCGCCCAAAATAGCAAGAACGCGCCCAGCGCAAAGAAGAACGGGCCGAGCATCTCGCGCAATAGATAGCTGTCGAGAATCGGCAGCCGTAACAGCGCGAAGCTAACGCGGGGGAGCGGTTGGTGGTGAGTTAGCGTGGTCATCGAGAGAAGCCGGATTCGCTGTTCGCGCCGGTGTCCCGACGGTTAATAGTTGCGGTACGCGTTGATCACGCGCACGACGTACGCCCGCGTTTCGGCATACGGAGGCACGCCGTGATAGCGATCCACGGCTCCCGGCCCTGCATTGTATGCCGCGACGGCTAACGTAACGTTGTCGTGATAGCGATTTAGAAGCGAGCGAAGATAGCTCGTGCCGCACGTTACGTTCTGCGTTGGGTCGAATGGATCGGCGATGCCGCAGCCGGCTGCGGTGCCGGGCATCAACTGCATGAGACCCTGCGCACCTGCGACGCTAACGGCAGACGGGTCGCCCGCCGATTCCGCCATGACGACCGCCCGCACCAGCCCGGGCGGAACCCCGCCGGCCTGGGAAGCGTTCGTAACGAGCGAATCGAGACTCGCTGGATCCAGCGAGTGGGAGGCGTACGGCAGGTAACCGCCGCTACATCCGTAGAGCAATCCCAGGAGGCTGCAAATCGCGAAAGGACGAGTCATCGCACCACCGGCTTTCTTCTCAGCGCGCAGTCAGGCCTGGCAGCCAGGCCGCAAGGAAGAGAACGAGCAAGCCATCGCGATCCACTCCATATCCATCAACCTTCACATCCAATTTCAAGAGTCCGCCGGCTGGAAATCACCGGCCTGGTATGCTCGCGATCATAGCTGCAGAGCCTTGAGGTTGGCTGAGCTTTCCATCGCGTGAGGCGCTTCGATCTCCTCGTCGTCAGGGCCCAAGCGCGGGAACCGGCGCCTTGTGGTGCCGGGCCCTCCAGCCTCGCGACCGGCGCTCGGCTTCCCAAAAGACATCGGCGACGGTGAAGACAAGAGGGCCAAAGGGCGGCAGCTTCACAGTTCGCGACAATCATTGCACGAGCAAGGACATCGTCACGGTGATGGGATCGGGTAACTTGTGGACCATTACGGCGGGCACCAGCAACGGCCGGTGCACCGTGAACTTCATCGACAAGGATGTCAAAGGCAAAAAGAACGGCATTGCCACCGTGGACGTCGAGAACGAAGGGTCGTAAGCTCGTCGAAAGCTGATTCGACGCGGTGGTATTCGTCGCGCAAGGTGCAGGCCGACGTCGCGCGTGAATTCGCGCGAAACACGCTACCTGGCGTCCTCTTTCGGATAACCGGCCGCACCGTCGGAAACGTCGTGTATTTCTCGGAATAAACGCCGGTGTTGCCTACGTTTCATAATGAAGCCTTATAGTATCACGATCTTTCATTCGGCGGCGAGCGAACGTAAGCAGGAGCCGTTGTTTAACACTGTAAAAGCGGGGGCTTCGTCGGTAAGGAGAAAGAAATTTAAATGAGCGTTTTTACTCGCTTTATCGGAATGGTTATAACACTCGCGCTCGCGGGATCGCTCGCCGGTTGCGCCGGTGCCGGTGCGCCGGCCTCGAACGCCGTTCCGGTCGCGTCGTCGCAGTTGACGGCGCGCGCACCCATCGCGGACAGGAGGATGAAGTGTCCGAAGGATAACGGCGTCTCCGCCCGTCCGTGCAAGGTGACGCTCACAGCCAGCGAGACCTCGGTGATGGTGAAGACGGAAGGGCCGAAAGGGGGGATCTTCGTCGTTCGGGACGCTCATTGCGCCAGCAAGGATATCGTCACGGTGATGGGATCGGGCCACAAGTGGACTATCACGGCAGGAACCAGCGGAGGCCTCTGCGCCGTGAGCTTCATCGAAAAGGATATCAACGGCAAAAAGATCGGCGCTGCCACGGTAGGCGTCGATAACGAAGGGTCGTAAGCGGCTACTCCTCGCGCGGCGAGCAGTGCGTCGCCGCAGGGCTCCACCAGCCTCAGCGCCGGGGGCGGCTTTCGCAGGCTTTACCATGAGAATTCTTCGCAAAGCTACTTCAGCGGAGAGGACGACGGCGGGAGCGATGACGCGAGAGCGACTCCGGCTCGGCGTATTGTCGGCGCTCTTGCACGACGGCAACGGCGCATCTGATCCGCTAGATTCGTACGTTCCCTCCGCGGCCGCAATTTCAAACAGCGATGAAACTCCGGCACGCGTGCGAATGACGAAACGTGGAAAATTTATTCTGTTTCACAGCATGTTTTGAAGCCTCACCTAAACGGGTAATCGGAAGGCAGAAGGTTGGCCAATCTCTCGATCCCTTGGCGCCTGGTGGGGGAAAGCCGCAAACACAAACCTGCGCCAAGCACACAAAGAGTTAAGGAGCACACGAATATGATTGGCAAGAGATACTTCCTTCAATCGCTGTCGACACTGGCCGCCGCAGGTATTCTCGCCGGATGTGCCGGCGCATCGGCGCCATCTGCGTCCTCGAACGCGCTGCCCTTTAGCGCTGCTCGGATACAGCCCGTGGGCGCCGGCATTTTCTTCGACGCGAAATGCAAAAAAGATAACGGCGTCTCCGTCAATCCCTGCTCGGTAAGCCTTACGGTTACCGCTCCGATCGCTTACGTGACGGTTAAAGCTCCCAAGGGCGATACCATTACCGACAACGACAAGGCCTGCTCGGACAAAGACGTCGCCACTGTGGCAGGCGCCGACGGTACGTACGTCGTGACGGCGGGCACGAAGTCCGGATCCTGTTCCGTGAACTTTAAGGCTACGTCCGGGAAGAAGACGGTCGGGAAAGCCACGCTCACGATTAAGAACACCGCCGCCTAATCTCTTCGAGAGAGCCCCGAACCTAAGCACACTACCCGTACGATCGCTGAGAGAGAGCCTGCTCGTCAGGCTCTCTCTTTTGTATCTGGGAAGCGGAGCACACTATCGAACAACTGTTCGTAGGAGCTTGCGTAATCCGGCGGCTGCGGCAATTCCTAAGACGCACCCTACCTTGCTTAAGGGTACCGTGGGGCGTATAGTGGTGTGAAGTAGTGTCTAGTGGTGCGTTTCGGAGGAGAATTTGCAGCCTGGACTGCCCCGCTTTGCGGGCTCGGAGCAACACGCCCTTGACGAAAAGGGCCGGCTAATTGTGCCCGCGCGCTTTCGCGAGCGGTTGGGAGCGCAGTTTGTACTGACCATTGCGCCCCCCGATCCTTGCCTGGCGCTCTATCCCAGTGCGACGTGGGTCCAGTTTTGCGAAAGGCTCGAAGCGGTGCCGCGTAAAGACGACCGCTATCGGCGTTCGGTGCGCTACCTCTTCGCGCACACCGAGGAGGTCGGGTGCGACAATCAAGGCCGGGTCGTGGTTCCCGCGCTGCTTCGGGCGTATGCCGGCATCGAAAGGCAGGTCGTTTCGGTCGGTTTGCTGACGCGCATAGAAATTTGGGCGAAGGAGCGCTATGCCTTCCAGCAGCCGCCCGAGGGTGACATGCCCGACTTCATGGGCGAGCTAGGGCTGTAGAATGTGGTGCCGCTATGCTGAGCCACGTTCCCGTCCTGGTGGGGCCGGCGCTCGAATATTTAGAGATTCTTCCAAACGGACTTTACCTCGACGCAACCTTCGGGGCGGGCGGGCACACTCGGGCGATATTGGAACGGCTTGGCGACGGACGCCTGATCGCACTGGACGCCGACCCGCGCGCGACGGCGGTGGCGCAACGACTTGCCGACCCGCGATTGACCTTCGTGCACGCGAACTTTCGCGATCTCGGTCGCGTCCTGGACCGGTGCGAAATCCCATTGCTGGACGGCGTTCTCTTCGATCTGGGAGTCTCGTCGATGCAGCTTGACGATGCGGAGCGCGGCTTCTCTTTGGGAAAGCCGGCGGCTCTCGACATGCGGATGGATCCCAGCCGTGGGTCGAGCGCCTACGAGGTCCTCTCGACCGCGAGCGAACGGGACCTGGCCGAAATCTTCTTTGCATTCGGCGAAGAACGCTCGGCGCGGCGCATCGCTCGCGCGATCGTCGCGCGGCGCGCGGGCAGCGGCCTGCCTAACACGACCTCAGAGTTTGCGGCGCTTATTTCCGGCATCGTGCAACGCCCCGGGAAAAGAGAACGCCTCCATCCGGCAACGCGCGTTTTTCAGGCACTGCGCATCGTCGTCAACGACGAGCTGGACGCCCTGCGCGAAGGCTTGTCACAGGCAATCGCGCGGCTGCGCACCGGCGGGCGCGTGGTCGCAATCAGCTTTCATTCACTCGAGGATCGCATCGTGAAACGAAGTTTCCGTGACGACGAGCGACTCGAGGTGCTTACGAAGAGACCCGTTCGTCCCGATCGGCGCGAACTCGCCGAGAACCGCCGTTCCCGCAGTTCCAAACTTCGCGCAGCACAGCGCAAGGGAGCCGACTAATTGATTGCGTCTCGCTCTTTCGAACGAAGCTCGCATGTCGCGAACCCCCGCACCGTTCGTAACGCAACCGCGCGGCGAAAGATTCGCGCGTCGCGGGCTCGTTACACCACGCTAGTGCGCGTGTTCGCCGTGCTGCTCTGCGTCCTGGCTTTTGTGATGGGATACGTCGTGCTAACGTCGAGCCTGACGGGGCTGAGCTACGCCGTGGCGCGAGCTTCGTCGCAACGTGAGGCTCTGCAAGAAGAGACGATCCGCCTCGACGACCAAATCGCCGCGTTGCGCTCCGACGATCGGCTTGCCGTGTTGGCCGCACGGCTGGGCATGCGCCAGCCGCAGCGATTCGCCGTCGTTCGCGAGGAAGAGCCTCGGGCTGCCCGAGCCGGTTCGCACTTCCCGTTGCTCTCGTCACTTGCCGGGTTCTTGGTGCCGGCAGTAGCCGCGCAACCCTAAGCGGCGGCCGCGATGCACCGTCGAACTTTCACGCGCGTCGCTCCGATGCGTGCTCGGATCTCGTTTTACGCATGTCTAGCCATCGCGCTCTTTCTTGCCTGGCGGCTCTGCGACGTTCAAGCTCTCAAAGGGCCGCTCTATGCGAAAGAAGCGCTGGCGCAGCGCTCCGACACGGTCGAGGTATTCGCGCGGCGCGGCAGCATCCTCGATCGCTACGGCAGCGTCCTGGTCCGTTCGCTTCCTTCCGAAAGCGTCTACGCGGTACCACGCGAGATAGTCGACCCGGCGGTGGCGATTGCGAAGCTGCAAAGCATCTTCGGCAAACTCGATCCGCCGGTCACGGCGGCGCTGCGCGACCGGCATCTGTGGTTTGCTTGGATCGCGCGCAAGGTGCCGCACGATTTGGCATCGCGGGTTCGAGCCCTCAATCTGCTCGGAGTCGATCTAAAAGAAGAGGAGACGGGACTGCGCGTCGATACGGCCGGACGCTCGGCCTCGACCGTTTTGGGCTTCGTCGGCACCGACGAAAACGGGCTCGACGGTGTTGAGTATGCCTTTGACGACGTATTGCGGGGTCACTCCGGGCGCGTAACGCTCGAAGCGGACGAGTTCGGGCGTCCGATTCCCTTCGGGCGAGAACGCATCGTGTCGCCGGCGCAACCGGGCTCGAACGTCGAGCTCACCATCGATTCGTACCTGCAGTTCATCGCCGAGCAAGCCTTACAGCAACAAGTACGCACCTATCATGCGCTCGACGGAACGGCGATCGTTATGGATCCGTGGACCGGCGAGATTCTCGCGCTGGCAAACGCGCCCAACTTCGATCCGAACCGGTTTTGGATCTACGGAGAAGATTCGCGTCGCGACCGCGCCGTTATGGATGCCTACGAGCCGGGCTCGACCTATAAGCTGGTCACCGCAGCCGCCGCGCTCGACTCGCGCAAGGTCGGCTTGACGTCGCGCTTTCCGGCTCACGACACGCTCGAAGTGGGTGGTCGAACGATTCACAATGCGGAAGACGGTTTCATGGCAGGGACCGGCAGCAGCGAGACGCTCCAGCAAATCGTCGAATATTCGCATAACGTCGGCGCCGCCGAAGTCGGGCTCTCGATCGGAGGGAAAACCTTTTACGAGATGGAGCGCAAGGCCGGCTTCGGCACGCCCACGGGCGTCGGCTTACCCGGAGAGAATCCGGGTATCGTTCCGCCGCCCGATCAGTGGAGCGGTTCCTCGCTGGCTACGATGGCTTTTGGGCAGGGAGTCTCTGTGACGCCGCTTGCCATGGCTCGGTATTACTGCGCGATCGCGAATGGCGGATTACTCATGCAGCCTCGAATCGTCAGGGCGGTCTACGATCAGCAAGGAAACCTCGTGCGGCGCAATGGACCGAAGGTCATTCGCCGCGTCTTCTCACGGCGCACCGCTTCGGAGCTGCGCAGCTTCTTACGAAGCGTCGTGCTGGGCGGCACCGGCGACCCCACCGCACAGGTCGCAGGCTATGCGACCGCGGGAAAGACCGGAACGGCGTCGATGGTCGTTGACGGAGAGTATCTATCCGGCTATTATGCCGCTTCCTTTATCGGCATGGTTCCCTACCCGCGCGCGCGCTACGTCATCTACGTGAAGCTCGAACGGCCGATCGGTTCGTACTACGGCAGCATCGTTGCCGCCCCGGCATTCGCTCAGATCGCGCGCGCGGCGATGCTGCACGCCGGAGTCTTGCCCGGCAGCATCGTTGCGCGCAATGGCCGCTGATCCTCAAATCGCACTGACGGCGCTGCTCGATCGACTGCCGGCGGCCAAAGTCACCGGTGACCGCGCGCAGCGCGTCACCGCTATCGAAATCGATTCTCGTTCCGTCTCGCCGGGCGCGCTCTTCGTGGCGCTGCGCGGCAGCCACACCGACGGCCATCTCTACGCCGCGCAGGCAATCGAGCGCGGGGCCTCCGCCATCGTCGTCGAGGAGAACGCGCAGGTTGGCGACTCGGCGCATGCGGCGGTCATTCGAGTCGCCGATTCAAAGCGGGCGCTCTCCGTTCTCTCGGCGGCGTTCTACGGCGATCCTTCGCGGCGGCTTGACGTGATCGGCGTCACCGGAACCAATGGCAAGACCACGACCACGCGAATGGTTGCGGCGATTCTCAATGTGGCCGCGATACCGTGCGGCGTCATCGGTACCGTTGGTGCCGAGCTTGCGTCGCGGCGCTGGCAACTGGGCAACACGACGCCGCTGCCGCCCGAGTTGCACGCGGTGCTGGCCGCTATGCGGGACGACGGCGCGCGAGCGGTCGCCGTCGAAGTTAGTTCCCACGCGTTGGCACTCGAGCGCGTCGAGGACGTTGCTTTTCGGATCGCGGCTCTGACCAACGTCACCCGCGATCATCTCGACTTTCATGAATCGCAGGAGGCTTATGCCGCTGCGAAGCGCCATCTTTTCGAATTGACGCAGGCCTGCGTGCTTAACGTTGATGATGCTTACGGCCGGCAATGGGCTCTCGAGCTCGACCGCGAGGGGCGCCGCGTCGTCACCTACGGGAATGCTTACGCTGCGCAGCTCGCCGCGCAGAACGTCGTGCTCGAGCCTGCCGGCAGCCGCTTCACCGTCAACGGGCAGGCTTACGAGCTGCATCTGCCCGGGCGGTTCAATATTTGGAATGCTCTGGCCGCAATCGGCGTTGCCCAGCTCTTGGAGGTTGGCGATCCTACGATCGCTCGAGGATTGGCGATGCTGCAGCGCGTGCCTGGGAGGATGGAGCGCGTCGGCGGGATGGGAATCGACGTCGTCGTGGACTACGCGCACACGCCGGACGCGCTCGAGAATGCGTTACGAGCGCTGCGCGAGACGACCGCGGGTGCGATTGCAATCGTCTTTGGCTGCGGTGGCGATCGCGACCGGGGAAAGCGCGCTGAAATGGCGGCCGTGGCTGCGCGGCTCGCCGACCGGCTCTATCTCACCAGCGATAATCCGCGCAGCGAAAAACCGCACTCGATCGTGGACGACATGCTCGGCGGCATCCCCAACGGCGTGCGGCACGTCGTGGAGCTCGATCGCCGTCTCGCGATCGAGCGCGCGATTGCAGAGGCGCGCGCCGGCGACGTCGTGCTCGTTGCGGGAAAGGGGCACGAGGCCTATCAGATCGTCGGCGACACAACCCTTCCGTTTGACGACGTGGCCGTCGTGCGCGAGGCACTGGTGCTGCTTGGTACTCCCCGATGAGACTGCCGCTCGACCGTGCGGTCGCAGCGTCAAACGGCACCCTCGTCGACGGTGATACCGCGCCCGATACGCTGCGCATTAGTACCGACACGCGAAGCATCGAGCCGGGCGATACGTTCGTGGCCTTGCACGGCGAGCGTTTCGACGGGCACGATTTCGCCGCGCAAGCCGTGGCGCGCGGTGCCAAGCTCCTCGTGCTCGACCATCCGTCGGCGCGAGTCGCCGGCGTCCCGGCGATGCTGGTCGACCGGACGAACGACGCGTACCTGGAGTTTGCGCGCCTTGCCCGCGAGCTCTTTGACGGACTCGTCGTCGCGGTTACCGGAAGCACGGGCAAGACGACGACCAAGACTCTCCTCGCGCAACTCTGCCAGGCGCAGTTCGGGGACCGCGTGCTCGCAGCGCCCGGCAACGAAAACAACGAGATCGGTGTGAGCCGGCTCCTGCTCAACGCGTCGAATGAGGCGCATGACGTCGTGATTGCGGAGATGGGCGCGCGAGGCTACGGTGACGTTGCGATCTTAGTCGACATCGCCCGCCCGCACGTCGGAATCCTGACCAACATCGGCGAAGCGCACGTCGAGATCATGGGATCGCGCGAGCGTTTGGCCGAGACGAAGTGGGCGCTCTTCTCGAAAGGCGCATCTGCGGTTTTAAATGCGGGCGACGAGGTTTCCATAGCCCGTGCGGCGATGCTGACGCAGCAGCCGCGGTGGTTCGCCGCCGTGGCGAGCGAACCGGCGCCGGAGTTGAGCTCGTTATTCGATCCGCTTACGGCGCTGGTGGGCGAACGCTGCCTGCTCGCGCGCGATCGGGGCGTCGCTTGCGAGTACGAGATCCACTCGCACCTGCCCGGCCTGCACAATCGCGCCAATCTTGCGGCGGCAATCGCCGGCGCGCTCCAGCTCGGCGTTTCGCTCGAGCGTCTGATCCCAGAGATTCCGGCACTGCAGCTGCCGCAAGGCCGGTACGACCGCATCGCCGTCGAGGGCGGCCCGCGCCTCATTTACGACGCTTATAACGCAAATGCGAGCGGAATGATTGCGGCACTCGACGCCTTTGCCGGCGAAACCGCCTCGCGTCGAATTGCCGTCCTCGCGAGCATGGCGGAACTCGGCGACGAATCGCAGAGTTTGCACGAGCGCGTCGGCGCCCACGCCGCGAGCAGGGTCGACGTACTGCTCGTCAGCGGAGATTTTGCTGCTGCGCTGGCTCGCGGCGCGCGACGCGCCGGCCTCGATGCCTCGCAGATCATCCCGGTTCGGGACAACTCGCACGCCGCTGCTTGGCTTCGCGAGCATGCGACGGTCGACGATGTGATTCTCTTGAAGGGCTCGCGCAAGTATAAGTTGGAGGAGATCGTCGAGGAGCTGTACGCGTGAGCCTCACCGTATCGACGTTGGCGGTGATTCGCCCGGAAACGCCTGAAGGATTGAAGGCCATTCCGGTGCGGACGCGCTTGGTGCGCCCCGGCGACGATCTCATCGCGCTGGTTTCGGAGGCGGTATGCGGCATCGCGAGAGCCGGCGACGTCGTCGCGGTTTCGGAGACGGCGCTGGCGATCGCGCAAGGCGAGTTCGTCGTTGCCGAGCGCGTGCGGCCGTCGAGGCTGGCGTATCTGCTCTGCCGTTACGCGGGACCAATGGCGACGATTAGTCAGCCGGAGTCCATGCAGCTGGTTATCGACCGAGTCGGATATCCAAGAGCAATGTACGCTACACTGGCCCACCTGATCGGCCGGCTCATTGGCCGCCGCGGCGTCTTTTACGAGCTGATGGGCGCGGCAATTGCGGCCTTCGACGGGTACACCGGCACGATGCCGCCCTACGAACGCGCCATCGTCTTTGCTCCGCGCGACCCCGATGCATTCGCGAGCGACTTCAAGCGGCGTAGCGGCATCGATTGCGCCGTCGTTGACGCGAACGATTTGGAGAAAGCGAAGATACTCGGCGCGTCCGGCAACGTTTGCGCACCCTGCGTCGAAGCTGCGCTGCTCGACAATCCGCACGGCAACAGTGACGAACAGACTCCGATCGTGGTACTCAAATGGCGCGGCTCCGGCGATAATCCGCTTCTTAGCGACACGACAGGCTGCGAAGGGTGAACGCCGCGATGCCTCTGATCTGGATGCTCTTTGGTTTCGCGATCGCCGTTCCAGCCGGTCTGGCGCTGCTTTTGCTTGCCGGTCGCCTCGGCATTCGGCAGCACGCGTACGAGGACGCGCCGCAAACGCATCGGGTCAAGACGGGGACGCCGACGATGGGCGGTCTCGTCTTTGTCGTCGCGTTTCTAGCCGTGCTGGTGGCCGGGCGCGTCGCGCTCTTGCCGGAACTGGTCGCCCTGGTCGTATGCTGCGCGGTAATCGGCGCGATCGACGACGTCATCACGGTGCGCGGCGGCTCCAAGCGCGGCTTGCGAGCGCGCACGAAGTTTCTGGCAACGGCGCTGGTGGCCGTGATCTTCCTGCGCGCGATCGACACCGGTTCGGCCCTGTTTCCCGCCGACACCCTCTTCCATGCCGGAACGTTCTGGCTGATCGTGCCGCATTGGCTTTGGCTGCTGCTGGGAATTCTCGCGATTACCGGCACGATTCACGCGGTTAATCTCGCCGACGGCCTCGATGGCTTGGCCGCGGGAACCGTCATGCCTCCGCTGTTTGTCTTCGGGCTCATCTCCGCGCAGTCCAACGTACCGGCGGCAGCAATAGCTGCGTCGGTTGGCGTCGGCGCTTGCGCCGGGTTCTTGGTCTTTAATCGCCATCCGGCGAAGCTCTTCATGGGCGATACCGGCTCGCTGGCGCTGGGTGCCCTTCTCGCCGGCGTGGCGATTCTCAGCGGCGAGATGCTGCTGCTCGTCGTCGTGGGCGGCGTCTTCGTCGCCGAAGCGCTGTCGGTGATCCTTCAAGTCGCCTATTTTAAAGCGACGCGAGGCAAGCGCATCTTGCGCATGAGCCCGCTGCACCATCACTTTGAGTTGGGCGGATGGCCGGAAACCAAAGTCACGGCCCGCTTTTGGCTTGCATCGTTCATCTGTTCGCTGCTAGGATGGACCATCGTGCGATGACCGATACGCTTGAATTTCGCGCCGGCGACGCGATACTCGTCATAGGCTTGGGACGCAGCGGATTAGCGAGCTTGGAAATCCTCGCTCAGCACAACGTCCGCCTCTACGCGACGGACGAAAAGCCTACGGAATCGTTGAGCGAAGCGATCGCAGCGGCGGAGTCATTCGGAGCGCGCTTCGTGGAGCCGGACGCGCTTGGCGGTATCCTTCAAACGATTGCCTGGGCGGTGCTCTCGCCCGGCGTTCCGCCGATATCTCCGGTCGTCCGCGCCATCCATCGAGCGAACGTGCCGGTCATGGGAGAGATCGAACTTGCCTACCGGCTATGCCAGGCGCCGATCGTCGCCGTCACCGGAACTAAAGGAAAGTCGACCACGACGGCGCTGATCGGACATCTGCTTCGCGGTTGCGGTCGCCAGGCCAGGGTCGGCGGGAACATCGGCAATCCGCTGATCAAAGAGATAGCCGGGGCGACGTCCTGCGACTGGATCGTCGCCGAGGTCTCGTCGTTTCAACTCGAGACGATTCGCGCGTTCAAACCGCGCGTGGCCGTCTTACTCAACGTCGCGCCGGACCATCTCGACCGCTACCCTTCCATGGACGAGTATGCCGAAGCGAAGTATCGCATCTTCGCCAACCAGTCCATGAGCGATTGGTTCGTCGGCAACCTGGACGATCCGCGAATCGAAGCCCTTGCGTGGCGCCACGGCAACGCTCGCGTCCAAGCGCGCCAGCTTTGGTTCACGCGCGACGGGAGCGAACGGGCTACGATGTACTTGCGCGACGGCGTCATAACCTACGCGCCGGTCACCGGCGATCCGCGTCCGATCCCGCTCTTGCCGAGCAGCGAAATCCCACTGCAGGGCGCGCATAACGTCGAGAACGCCATGGCGGCGCTGCTCGCGGCGCTGGCCGTCGGCTGCGATCCGGTCTCGTTGAGCCGTGCGATACGGTCGTTTGCGCCGATGCCGCACCGTCTCGAGAGGGTTGCCGAGATCGACGGCGTGCTCTACGTCGACGATTCGAAATCGACGATCCCGACCTCGGTGGTCGCGGCGCTCCTCAGCTACGACCGCCCGATCGTTCTTATTGCGGGCGGCCGCTCAAAAGGCATCGGATTCGACGAGCTTGGATCGGCGATTGCGCAGCACGTCAAGGCGCTGGTCGCAATTGGCGAATCGGCGAGTGAGATTCGGCGGGTGGCCGGCGAGGTCGCCGTCGTCGAAGCCTCTTCCATGGAAGAGGCCGTGCAGCGCGCGCGCGAGCTGGCCGCACCCGGCGACGTCGTTTTGCTCTCTCCCGGGTGCGCGNNGCCGAGGATCGCGGCGAGCAGTTTAGCGCGGCGGTTACGTCGCAACGGGAGCCCGCGGGTGCATAACGCCGCAGCGCTTCGAGCCAATCGCGACACGGCACGCAAAACCGGCCTGCGTTCATACGTCGTGGCGCCATTGGACGTTTGGCTCTTTACTACGGTCGCCGCGCTGGTCGCCATTGGCCTGGTCATGGTCTTCTCGGCATCGAGCGCCACGGCGTACGCCGAGCATGGTGACGTCGCCTACTACCTCAAACGGCAATTGATTTGGCTCGCGGTCGGGCTGGGCGGCGCGTATCTTTGCTACCGAATCGAGTATCAGCGCCTGCGTCGCGTAGCGCCGTACCTCTTGGCCGCCGCGATGGTGGCACTGGCACTGGTCTTCGTGCCGCACATCGGGCTGGGCGTGAACGGCGGGCGCCGGTGGATCGGCACCGCGAGCTTCAGCTTTGAGCCGTCGGAGTTCTCCAAACTCGCGCTGGTCATCTACTTGTCGGCGATCTTGTCATCGCGCGGCGAGCGGATCACCTCACTGGGACGCGGGCTTTTTCCGCTTTGCGTTCCGGTGGCGATCATGGCGGTGCTGGTGCTCAAAGAGCCGGATATGGGCACCGCAAGCCTGCTCTTCTTTACCGCCTTCGCGCTCTTATTTGCGGCCGGCGCGCGCCTGGTTCATCTGGCTGCAATCACCCTAACGACGGTTCCCTTCGCCGTCTTGACGGTCTTAGCCAGCCCATACCGGCGTGCGCGCGTCTTTGCCTTCGTCGATCCGTGGAAGGATCCGCTCAACACCGGCTTTCACATCGTTCAGTCGTTACTGGCGCTGGGCAGTGGAGGAATCTTCGGTGTGGGGCTGGGCGCGTCGCGCGCGAAGTTCTTCTATCTGCCCGAGCAGTACACCGATTTCATCTTCTCGGTGCTCGGCGAAGAGCTGGGCCTCATCGGTACGCTGGTCGTAGTCGGGCTCTTCGTGACGCTGGCCTACCGCGCCATCAAGATCGCCTTGGCCGCGCCCGACCGGTTTGGATTCTTTCTCGCGATCGGATGCGGCGCGATGATCACGATTCAGGCCTTCGTGAACATCGGCGTCGTTTCGTCGTCGTGGCCGGTGACCGGCGTTCCCTTGCCCTTCATCTCGTTCGGAGGAAGCTCGCTGGTCGTCAACCTTATTGCCGTTGCACTGATTGCCAATGTGGGGCGCCATCGCAGAGTCCACGCACCCCTGTGACCGTCGTTTTTGCCGGCGGCGGTACCGGAGGCCATCTGTATCCGGCAATCGCGATTGCCGATGCGCTGCGCCCGCGCGCGACGATCGCCTTCATCGGCAGCGCCGACCGGCTCGAGACGACGATCGTGCCGAAGGCCGGTTATCCGCTGCACACGATCTGCGCTCACGCGCTGCCGCGGCGTCTATCGTTCGATCTTCTTCGCGCCGTTGCGCATAACGTCAAGGGAACGCTCCAAAGCCTCGCCCTCTTAGCGGCGGCGCGTCCGGATCTCGTGGTCGCAACGGGCGGCTACGTCTGCTTCCCGGTCGCGCTGGCCGCACGCATCAGGCAGCTCGTGGGGCTCTCGCGCGCACCGATCGTCTTGCTCGAACCCAATCTCGCACCTGGCGTAACGACGCGGTTACTGGCGCCGATGGTCGACGAGATTTGGGGTGAATGCGGTGGTTTTGCACGGCGCTTGCGCGCGAAATGCCGGCCGACGGGCGTTCCCGTTCGCTCTTCCTTACGAAGCTTGCCGTCTCGCGAAGCGGCCGCCTCGCGTTTGGGACTCGATCCTGCAAAGCCGGTGCTTCTGGCGATCGGCGGCAGCCAGGGTGCGCGCACGATCAACAACGCGCTGGTTGCGGCGTTGCAGCGCAACGCGCTTCCGCGTAGCTGGCAAGTGCTTGCGCTCACGGGCGTGACCGAGTACGAGAAGGTTTGCGCTGCCGTACGCGCGAGCAGCGACGCCGCAACGACGCCGTTTGTGGTGCGGCCCTATCTCGACGAGATGGGCGACGCATATGCCGTCGCGGACTTGGTGGTTGCCCGCGCCGGAGCATCGACGCTGGGGGAGCTGGCGGCGCTTGCCAAGCCGTCGATTTTGGTGCCGTATCCATTCGCAACCGAGGCGCACCAAGCAGCCAATGCGGCGCGCTTTGAAGCCGGCGGCGCTGCGCTGGTGATAAACGATCAGCAGCTTGCATCCGGAGCTTTACCCGCCGTGCTCGCAGAGGCGACGGCACCGCAGCGCTTGGCAACACTAGCCTCCAACGCGCGCCGGCTCGCTCAAAACGATCCGTTGGCGCAGATTCTTGCGCGGATCGATACCCTGGTTTGAGGAAGGGGCTGGGGTGACGTACCATTTCGTCGGCGTCGGCGGCATCGGCATGAGCGCGATCGCTCGCATCTTGCGAGCGCGCAACCTGCGGGTTACCGGCTCGGACGTCGCCGTGACGCCGCTGATCGAACAGCTGCGAGGCGAGGGCGTGCGCGTCACGATCGGTCATCAGGCAGGCAACGTTCGCGGAGCCGACGTCGTGGTCGTCAGCTCGGCGATCGATCGCGGTAATCCGGAGTACGTCGCCGCCGTGCGCGCCGGAACGCCGGTCTTACATCGTGGCGAGATGCTCGCGCGGTTACTCTCCGGACGCCGCGGCATCGCGGTCTGCGGAACGCACGGAAAGACGACCACGACCGCGATGACGCATGGCGTCCTGCGCGGCGGTGGAATCGATGCCGGCCTGTCGCTGGGCGGCATCGACGTGTCGTTGGAAACCAACGCCTACGACGGAACTTCACCCTGGTTCGTGACGGAGGCCGATGAGTCTGATGGCTCTTTTGCTTTGCTGGAACCAAATATCGCAATCGTCACCAACGTCGAAAACGATCATCTGACCAGCGACGACGAGCTTCCCGGCCTCGTGCGCGCCTTCGGCGAGTTTCTCGCGAAGTTGCCCGACGACGGCTTCGCGATCGTCGGCGTCGACAACGCACTCGCGGCCTCGCTAACCTGCCACGAGCTTCGCGCGGCAGTCATAACCTGCGGCTTCGCCGCGGCGGCACGTATTCGCGCTGCCAACGTCCGCTTTGAGGGTCTCGGCTCGACGTTCGACGTGCTCGACGGCGACGTTACGCTCGGCACCGTCGAGTTGCGCGTGCCCGGAGCAATGAACGTTCAGAACGCTCTTGCCGCGCTGGCGGTGGGATGGGCGTTCGAGTTGCCGTTCGCCTCAATCGCTGCCTCGCTGAAAGCTTTTCGAGGCGTACGCCGCCGTTTCGATATCTTGCTCTCCAACGATCGTGTGACGATCGTCGACGATTACGCGCATCATCCGACCGCCGTCCGCGCAACGATTGCGGCGGCGCGCCACTACCATCGCGGTGCGCTGATCGTGGCCTTTCAGCCGCATCGCTATACCCGAACCGCGTTTCTGGCGGCGGAGTTTGCCGACTCGCTGGGCGGCGCCGACAGCGTCTACCTCACGCCGATTTACGCGGCGTCGGAACCGGCAATTCCCGGAGTGAGCGAACGCTCCATCGGCGATTCGCTCGCGGCCAACGGCACGCGCGTGAGCTACGTGGCGGACGTCGAAGAGCTTGCGCCGCGCATCCTGGCGGAGGCCCCGGTCGGCGCCCTGGTTCTGATGCTCGGAGCCGGAAACATCACCGATGTTGCCGGACGTCTCGCAGCGGCGGCGCGTGGATGAGCCTCACCACGCAGCAAGCGCTGCACAGCCTCCTCGAGCCGGCGGATCGAGAGGCGTTGCGCGCGATCTTGGGTGACGCCGCGCGGTTTGACGAGCCGCTCGCGCCGTATACCTCGTGGAAGATCGGCGGCCCGGCCGACGCCTTTGTAACCGTCGCAACGCAGGCGGAACTTGCGGACGTGATGCGCCTCTGCTTGCGACGCAAGCTGCCGTGGTGGGTGGTCGGCGCTGGAAGCAACGTGCTCGTTGGCGACGGTGGCGTGCGCGGCATCGTCATCCGGTTGGCCGGCGATTTCGCGGCGGTCGAGGTGCACCCGGAGAACGGCAGCGTCGTCGTCGAAGCCGGTGGGTCGGCCGGCATGGCGCTGGTCACCGCGAAGGCGGCCTCGGCCGGCGCCGCCGGGGTGGGGTCGCTGGCCGGCATTCCCGGAACGGTCGGCGGATCGCTGCGGATGAATGCCGGCACCGACCGTGAAATCGGTGATTTTGTTCGTCACGTCTGGGTTCAGTCGCCTAGCCGGCCGGAGCCCCACAGCGTGAGCGTACGCTATCTCTATCGCCATTCGACGCTGGAGCGCGACGTCGTCGTGTCGCAAGTCACGCTCGTATTTCCTTGCGCTGACTCGCGCGACGTGCGCCAAGAGATGCAGACGCGCCTCGTGCGGCGCAAGGCGACCCAACCAATTGCGCTTCCCAACGCCGGATCGTGCTTTCGCAACCCCGACGGTGGAAAGGCCGCCGTACTCATCGAATCCGTCGGCGCTAAGGGGTGGCGGGAGGGCGGCGCGGAAGTCTCGTCGCTACACGCAAACTTTATTAACAACGTTGGCGGTGCGACGGCACGTGACGTCGCCACGCTGCTCGCACGAATCCGAGGTGCGGTACTCGATCGCTGCGGCATCGAGCTGCAATTGGAAGTGCATTTGGTTGGAGTCTTTATCGATGCAACGTGACGGTGGGTCCAGGGCCAGGGTTGCCGTAGTAATGGGCGGCAGCAGCGGTGAACGCGAGATCTCGATCCGGTCCGGCTCTGAAGTCCTGCGCGCGTTGCAGACACTGGGCTACGAGGCGCGATCGCTCGATTACGACGAGCGCTTCATCGAGGCGCTGCACCAATACAAACCCGACGCGGTCTTCATTGCGCTGCACGGCCCCGGCGGCGAGGACGGGCACGTGCAGGCGCTGCTCGAGTATCTGTCGATTCCGTACACCGGTAGCGGTTTGGAAGCGGCGGCGCTTTCGATGGATAAACACCTCACCAAGAAGTTGCTCGCGGCCGAAGGCCTGCCCACCCCGGTTTGGGATCTGTTCGATCTTGCGGGCGGAACGCTGCCGCTCTTGCCGGGATCGCTCGATCTGCCGCTGGTGATCAAGCCGCGCTACGAAGGGTCGTCGAACGGGGTCACGATCGTGCGGACGCACGAAGAGTGGACCAACGCGATGCTCGAGGCCTCGAAGTCGTATGCGCAGGTGCTCGCCGAAGAGTACGTCGAGGGGCGCGAGTTCACGTGCGCCGTTCTGGGAGAAGAGGCGTTGCCGATCGTCGAGATCGTTGCCAACCGCGACGGCTTTTACAGTTACGACGCAAAATACGCGCCCGGCGGCAGCACGCACGTCGCTCCGGCGAAGATTGACGAAGATTTGGCAGCGCGCTTGCAGATGCTCGGCCTCTCGGCGCACCGCCTGCTGGGTTTGCGGGATTACTCTCGCAGCGATTTCATCATTCGCTCGGACAACCGGCCCTATCTGTTGGAGATCAACTCGCTCCCCGGCTTAACGCCGGCGAGCCTGCTGCCCGACGCCTGCGCTGCGGTCGGGATCGGTTTCAACGCCTTGATCGAGCGCCTCATCAACTACGCGCTGGCGCGCGCGCA
>PMTY01000079.1 GCA_003167155.1 Candidatus Cybelea tumulisoli | reverse complement strand
TGCTCGCCGACGAGATCAATCGCGCCCCCGCGAAGGTGCAGTCCGCGTTGCTCGAAGCGATGCAGGAACGTCAAGTAACCATTGGACCCCAATCGCATGCGCTTCCCGATCCGTTCGTGGTCATGGCGACGATGAATCCGCTCGACTCCGAGGGTACCTACGCGCTGCCGATCGCGCAGATGGATCGCTTCCTCATGAAGATCAACGTTGGCTATCCGACGCGTGAAGAAGAGCTGCAGATTCTCGACCGCTTCGCGGTAGCCGATACGCAACCGGTCCGCTGTGTGGCAACGCTCGACGACGTTCGCTCCTGGCGCGCCGCGGCGCACGCCGTGCACGTGGACGAAAAACTCAAGCGATATATCGTGGATCTGGTCGCGATCACCCGCGCCGCCGAGGGCGTCAGTGTGAAATCCGCCGGCGGCGATACCTTGAAGGCAGCCGACCTGATCGATTACGGCGCGAGCCCGCGAGCGACGCTGGCACTGGCTTTCTTGGCGCGCGGGCGCGCGCTCTTGGACGGACGGGACTTTGCCCTTCCCGATGACGTCAGGGCGGTTGCCGCACCGGCAATGCGCCACCGCATCGGGTTCAACTATCGCCTCGCGACGGAAAATGTGAGCGCCGATCGCGTCATCGACGCGATGATCGCTGCCATCCCCGCGCCGTGACGATTCGCGACGCGTTGCTGCGAGCGCGCCGGCGACCGCGTCACTTCGGGGCTGGATCGCCGACGGTCTATCGCGGCGATGGTTACGAGTTCGTCGAGCTTCGCACGTACGTTCCCGGCGACGATGTGCGCCGGATCGATTGGGCCTCGACCGCTCGCTCCGGCGAGCTGCAGACGCGCGTCGTGCTCGAAGACGTAACGCTCACGCTGGCAGCAATCCTCGATGGCTCGCCCTCGATGCGCGTCGGTCGAAAGCGGCCGTTGCTAACGGCGGCACGCGAGGCGCTCGCCGACTGGTTCGGTGCCGCGACTGCGGAGGACCGCTGCATTCGCATCTCGGGCGGCTCGATCACGCCCGCCGCGCTGCAGCGAGGCTCGCGTCGTGCGGTGGCGCTGCGTGAGGAAGCCGGCGCGTTCGATTTAAATAAGACGCTGCGCACGGCGTACGCCGCGCTGCCGCGAGGAACGGCGCTGCTGGCGATCTCGGATTGGTACGATCTCGACGCCAGCGTGGATCGCGAGTTGGCCGGCCTAGGCGCGCGCTTCGATTGCACCGCATTGATCGCGCGCGATCCGTGGTACGAGCAACTTCCTCTAGCCGGCATCGTGCGTTTGCGCGGAGCCGAAGGTGGGACGCTGCGAGGGTACATCGGTCCGCGTGAGCGGACCGCGTATCTGGCGGCCGTTCGTGCACGAGAAGCTTCGCTGTTACGTCGCTTCGAAGCGGCGAACTGGCGAACCGGCCTGTTGCGAGAAGACGACGGCNNTGCGCCTTGGGCTTGGCGTCGTCGCGCTGATCGTTTTTGCGCTTCTTTATGCGATGCTGGCGCGGCGCGCGACGACGCACGATCTGGCGTACTCAAACATCACGTTCTTTAGGGATGCGGCCAAGCCCAGAACGTGGATCCCGCGGGCGTTGCAGGGCCTCTGGCTCATTGCGTTCGCGGCGCTGGTCTTGGGCGTGGGCGGTCCGCATTTGCAGCTGATGCTTCCGGCGCACGACGGCAGCGTCTTCATCTGCATCGACACCTCCGGATCGATGGCGGCGACCGACGTCTTCCCGACGCGCGCAGAAGCCTCAAAAGCCGCGGCGCGAGCCTTTATCTCCGAAAGCCCGTCCGGTACGAAGATCGGCATCATTTCGTTCGCCGGCGCGGCGGGAGCCGTCGTGCCGCTAAGTGCCGACCATCAAGCGGTGCTCGCGGGACTCGATGAGGTTCCGCCGCCGAACGGCGCCACCGCGATCGGCGATGCGCTCGCGCTTGCCGCGCGAATGCTGCCCCGCAAGGGCCATCGCGCCGTCGTGCTTATTACCGACGGCGTCAATAATAGCGGAACCGATCCGATGGAAGTTGCGCAACGGTTGGGGAATCAGCACATCCCGGTTTATACCGTCGGCATCGGCACCGAGAACGGGGGTCTGATTCCGGGGACCAACGAGGAGGCCACCATCGACGAAGACGCGTTGCGCGGTTACGCGCAGGCCAGCGGCGGCGCCTACGCGCGAGTCGAGAATGCGACGCAGCTTCGAGATGCGCTGTCCACTCTCGGACGAACGACCTCGCTTCAACTCAAACGAGTTGACGCATCGCTGCAGTTCGCCGTCGCAGGCGCCTTGGGGATGGTCTGCGCCTTTCTGGCCGGCTTGGGATTGGGGCGCTATCCGTGAGCGACGATCCGATTGCACGGCTGACGGAGTGGATCGAAGAAGCGGGCGGCGCAGCTCACATCGAGGCCATTGCGATGTGCTTGGCGACCGTCGGCGCGAACGATCGTCCTGCCGCGCGCATGGTGCTCTTGCGCGGCCTCGACCGTCGCGGCCTGCGGTTCTTCACGTCCTTCGAGAGTCGCAAGGGTCGCGAACTCGCCGAGAATCCCTTTGCCGCCGCGCTGCTCTATTGGCCTTGGCTGGAACGCCAAGTGCGGATTGAAGGCGCCATCTCGATGCTTCCCGAGAACGAATCGGACGAATACTTTGATTCGCGCCCCCGCGGGCACCAGTTGGCCGCCTGGGCTTCGGATCAAAGCGCGCCGATCGAATCGCATGCGGTACTTGAAGAACGCTTCGCGCATTTCGAGCAGCGGTTCGAAGGTGAAGCGGTTCCGCGCCCCCACTCCTGGGGCGGCTACCTGCTGGCACCGTCGTCTTTCGAGTTCTGGCAAGGCCGCCCAAACCGGATGCACGAGCGCCTCGAATACAAACGCGGCGGCAGCGATTGGGAGATTATTCGGCTCCAACCATAAGCCAGCATTCTGGGGTCAAGGTTGACGCGGCGCTTCCTGCGCGGCGTTTAGATGCGGAGTCCTCGGCGTCTTCATAGCTGGAGCCATCGGCAGTCGGGCGTTCTCGGCATCGGCCGGGTGGGCCACGATGCGATAATCGAAGCCGAGGCTTGAATAGCCGCCTTGCGTTTCGCGCACTTGGAAACCTGAAGGTGTTTTTTGGCTGACGTAAAGGCCGCGCGTGTCTCCTAATGGAGTAAGGAAGACGTAATACGCCCGGCCACGATCGATCGTCGACGCAAAGGTCGGTTCGATCTGCACGTTCGCGACGCCGCGGATCACGCTCCCCGTTCCAAAGTCTTCGATCGTTGACGACGTCGACTCCGATGCAAACGCGAGAACGTGGCGCCCCGTGCTCGTGCGATGCCGATTCTCGAAGGAGACGCCACCCATGACCTTTCCCGTACAGGTCAGGTCTGCGGTTGCATCAATTTCACAATAGTTTGTACCGTGCGACTCGGCGCCTTGCCCAAAGAAAACATCGCCGCCACCTTCTGCGTAGACCGAAAGGGCTGTGCCACCGCTGCCCTGGCTTATTGCCACGACGCCGGCGCCGAACTTGGCGTGGGAGGTCCCGTAAACGCCGGCAGCTGCGCTTGAACCCGAACCTTCGCTGGTGTCGACTCCGTATACGCCCGGGCCGCTTGAGGAACTCCCATAAACGCCGTAAGAGGAGTCGGGGCCGGAGCTTCTAGGCGCGATACCGGCAACTCCGGCGCTGCCGCCACTTGCTGAGCCCGTGACTCCGTAAACGCCATAACCGCTGGTAGAGCTTCCGTAAACGCCGTTAGACGAACCCGAAACCCCTTCGACGCCGTAGTTCTTGGTGTCAACGCCGTAGACGCCCGGGCCACTGGAGGAACTACCAAGAATTCCGGAAGAGGCGCTAATGAATCCGTTGCACGTGAGATTGGCGTTCGGATCGATCAGGCACGACGCGTGGGTCGCGGGATTATAACCGTAGAAAAGGTTCGTGGTGGTCTCATCGGCTCGTGCTATAAGAGCCGCGTATTTTCCCGTAGTGTCGTGCGATTCGCCATAGACGCCGATGCCGCTGCTTCCAAGCTGCACGCCCGAGACACCCGACCTGCCCGCGGCACTGGATCTGCCTTCGACACCGTTGCCACCCGACGACGTACCGTAGACTCCGTACGGGGTACCGGTCGCCGTGCCTTCGATGCAAGCTTTGCCGGTGCTGCACTTATAGGTGACGCCGGCGTCCGGTGCGGCAAAACGCTGGGCGCGCACGATGCCTAAGCACGAGATTGTCACCGCCATAATAGCTATGGCTCCGATCGCGATTCGTTTTGGCCGAAACGGGGATTGCAACATGGTCGTCCTTTCTCAGACCCTCGAAGGAGGGATCTACCGGCCGTTCGGCCGGTTGTCAGGAGACCACTATACACCAAATCATGGCTGACGCGTTTAAGCGTCGGCCGTGCGCTTCGCGTGCTTGAAAGCCGGACGCGGTTTTTACGGTCAGCCTAAACTGGCGCTAGTAGATCGTCCGGTGACGACGTTCACATTCCGTTGTGAAATTACGCCAGACGGAACCGGAAGCACGATGGCGCAGAGCGTGACGATCTCCGGGCCGTTTGCACCTGGCGCGCGCCGCGGAAGCCTAAGAGGGACTGACCGGCCAATCCGATAAACCAACGGCCCGAGCATGTCGCGCCGGAATGTCATGGTCATCGGGTCGGGACCGATCGTCATCGGTCAGGCTGCCGAGTTCGACTACGCCGGCGTCCAGGCGTGCCGCGCGCTCCGCGAGGAAGGCCATCGAGTCGTCCTCGTCAACTCGAATCCCGCGACGATCATGACGGATCCGGAAATTGCCGACGCGGTCTATTTGGAGCCGCTCACCGTGCAATCGATCGAAGAGATCATCGCCCGCGAGCGGCCCGATGCGTTGCTGCCGACACTGGGTGGGCAGACCGGCCTCAATCTGGCCGTCGAACTCGACGAGGCCGGCGTTCTGGAGCGCTACGGCATCGAGTTGCTCGGCACACCGATCGACACGATCCGGCTAGCGGAAGACCGCGAGCGTTTCAAACTTAAAATGCTAGAGATCGGCGAACCGGTCGCGGAGAGCGCGATCGTCACCGATATCGAGCAGGGCGTCGCATTTGCGCAGACGACGGGATATCCGCTCGTCGTGCGCCCCGCTTATACGCTCGCGGGCACCGGCGGCGGCATCGTGGCAAATGAAGCCGAGCTGCGCGCGACGCTGGACGCGGGACTCAACGCGAGCCTGATCCATCAAGTGCTCCTGGAAACGTCGCTCCTGGGATGGAAGGAGATCGAGTACGAAGTCTTGCGCGACGCCAGCGATAACTGCATCGTCGTCTGCAATATGGAGAACTTCGATCCGGTCGGCGTTCACACCGGGGACTCGATCGTCGTTGCGCCGTCGCAGACGCTATCCGATCTCGACTATCAAATGCTGCGCACCTCGAGCATCAACGTGATTCGCGCGCTCGACGTTCAAGGCGGCTGCAACATACAGTTCGCGCTCGATCCCCACAGCAGCCAGTACGCGATCATCGAGGTCAATCCGCGCGTCTCGCGCAGCTCCGCTCTGGCCTCGAAAGCCACCGGCTATCCGATCGCAAAGATCTCTACGCGCATCGCCTTGGGTCAGCGGCTCGACCAAATCGAAAATCCCGTCACCGGCGTTACGAAGGCCGCGTTCGAGCCCGCACTCGATTACGTCGTCGTCAAGATACCACGCTGGCCCTTCGACAAGTTTCCCTTCGCCGATACCGCAATCGGAACGCAGATGAAGTCCACCGGCGAAGCCATGGGCATCGGCCGAACCTTTCAAGCCGCGCTGCTCAAAGCGGTGCGCGGGCTCGATTTGGGTCGCGAAACGTTGACCGGTCCGCTGGTCGAATGGAGCGAAGCGGAGCTCGAGGCGATTGTCGAACGTCCGACGCACGAGCGCCTCTTTGCAATATGCGAACTGTTGCGGCGCAGCGCCGGCGACCCCGCACCGGCGATCGAACGAGTCCACCAGCTCTCCGCGATCGACCGGTTTTGGCTGTACGAACTCGCCGAACTCGTCGCGGCAGAGACGGCTGCGCTCAGCAGCGAAAGTGGCGGCGCCGTAGCGTTTCGAATGGTGGACACGGCGGCGGCGGAGTTTCCGGCGAAATCGCCCTACTACTATCTCTCGCCCGGCGAGCAAGACGAAATCCGTCCAACTCCTGCCGAGGCCGTGGTCGTGGTGGGAAGCGGCCCCATTCGCATCGGTCAGGGCATCGAGTTCGATTACAGTTGCGTTCACGCCGCGTGGGCCCTCAAGGACGCGGGGCGATCGCCGGTCGTCATCAACAACAATCCGGAGACCGTCTCGACGGACTTTGACATATCGGACACGCTGATCTTCGAGCCGCCCGGCGCGGATGAAGTCGAGGCCGCGTATCGCGCGACGAATGCGCGCGGGGTTATGCTGGCCTTCGGCGGACAGACGGCGATCAATCTTGCGGGCGAGCTGAGTCGGCGCGGCGTGCGGATCCTCGGCAGCGACCGAAAGTCGCTCGATATGGCCGAGAATCGCGAGCAGTTCGACGCGGCGTTATCGCGATTAGGCGTCGCGCGACCGCAAGGGAAGGCAGCGCGCAGCTTTCGTGAAGCCCGAGCGATTGCTCGCGAGCTGGGCTTTCCGGTGCTCGTTCGCCCGTCGTTCGTTTTGGGCGGCCGCGCGATGGAGATCGTCTACAACGAAGCGCAGCTTGCGGCGTACGCGGAATCCGCCCCGCCCATCCTTCCGCAAGCCCCGCTCTTGGTCGATCGCTATCTGCCCGGCCTCGAGCTCGAAGTGGATGCGGTCTTTGACGGCGAGGACGTGCTCGTTCCCGGCATTTTCGAACATGTCGAGCGGGCGGGCGTCCACTCCGGCGACTCGATCAGCGTCTATCCCGTGCAAATCATTGGTCCCGAAATGGAACGGCGCATCGCGGGCATCACGCTCGCCATCGCGCAAGAGCTCGGCATTCGAGGTCTGATCAATATCCAGTTCGTCTTGCACGACGAGAAACTCTACATCATTGAAGCCAACCCGCGCGCGAGCCGGACCGTTCCCATCATCCAAAAGGCCACCGGAATCAACCTCGTCGCCGCCGCGACGCGCATCGCGCTCGGCGAACGGCTGCGCGATATGGAGTATGGCATCGGGCTGGTTCCACACGTCCCGTACGTCGTGGTAAAGGTGCCGGTCTTCTCCTTTTCAAAAATGCGGGGCGTCGAGACCATCCTGGGACCCGAAATGAAGTCGACCGGCGAAGTGCTCGGAATCGACGACTCTTTCGGTGGAGCGCTCCGGAAGGGTTTTCTCGCGGCCGGCATTCGGCTGCCGGGCACCGGTGCTCGAATTCTGGCCTCGATCGCCGACGAAAGCAAGGAAGAATCCATTGCAGTGCTTCGCAGCTATGCCGCGCTGGGACATTCGTTGGTCGCGACTCCCGGCACGCACGCGCTTCTCGAGGCGGCCGGCATCGCAAGCGAGCGGATCAACAAGATTGCCGACGGGTCGCCGCACGTCTTGGATGTCATCGGTTCGCGCGCAGTCGACTTGGTCATCAACGATGCCAAAGGGCCCAGAGAAATCTCCGACGCCTACAAGATTCGCCGCGCTGCGGTCGAAGCGAGCATTGCGTGTTTGACGAGTTTAGATACCGCGCGGGGACTGGCGGAGGCGCTCGCAAGCAAGGCCGGCCCGCCGCGGAGCCTGCAAGAGTATCGGAACCGCGCGTCTTTATCCTCGGCGGCAACGCCAACACGCTAGCCGGCACCAGCAGCTTTCGCGTGCCGGCGGAATCCGCAAAGGGCGCGCTGATCACCGCCCGTCTGATCCCGTTGGCGTGGACGCCTCGCGGCGTTTGCGTCGGCAACGGCCGGCAGGACGTCGGTATTCCGGCCACCGGTATCCCCGAGTGGATCGATCGCACGTTTCCCGCCGAGGACGAACACGCTTTCGTCGCCTCGGTGCGCGATCTCGAAATGCTCGTGCGAATTGCCTGGGAGACTCCCTTTCCGGAGATCGTCGACCATCGCAGCGTGCTCAACATCGAGGATCTTCCCGAGGAAATCGTCGATGGGCTCGCGCGTCCACACGGCGATCTCGTCACTTGCGCGGCGTGCCGCTCGTTGTGTGTCCGCGGCGAGTTTCCCTGGAAGGAGCGCCAGCTCTGCGCTTGGGATTACCACACCCAAGCCTTCGGCAAACGCGGTCCGTGGCACGAAGGCCTGTATGAGGAACGTCACTTCGAAAGCGTCCCGTCGTGCGCGTACGTCGCAGGTCCATTGCTCGAAGAGCTCGGCGTGCGAGAAATGCTCGCGATCGGCGGCGTTGCGCCGGGTCTCGCGCTGTCGATCGTCAACACGCTGATCGCAGCCGAAAGCTCGCGAGCCTACATGGCCGTCAAAACCGAGTCGGGCTTCTCAGTCCTGCGCGAAACATGACCAACCGTGGAATCCGCGATCTGGCGACGTTCTTCGTCATCCTCTTCGCCGTTCTGCTGATTCGTCAGGCCTACGTACAACTGGTCATCGCCGCGTCTATCGCCGAACGTCCGGGTAATCCGCGGCATGCGCTGCTCGACGCGAACCGGGGGCGCATCGTCGCGAGCGATGGAACGGTTCTCGCGCAGACTCACGACGGCAAGCGCGAGTATCCATTGGGCGCGCAGACGGCCGCACTGGTCGGTTACGTCTCGCAACGCTACGGCACGAGCGGTATCGAAGAAGCCTACGATCGTGCGCTCACGCCGCCGGACTCCAGTGGCGATCCGCTGGCGCAGCTCGCGCAAATCGCCGGCGCGTTGCGAGGCTCGACCGATGTCGAAGCGGGCGCCGACGTCGTCACGACGATCGTTCCGCCGATCCAAGAAGAGCTCTACTCATTGCTATCGCGCTACGATCGCGCGGCAGGTGTAGTCCTGGACCCGCAGACCGGCGCCATCCTCGCCCTCGGGAGCGTGCCGAGCTACGATCCGAACGACCTCGACGCAGAGTTTCCGTCGCTGCGCGATGACTCGCGCGCCCCGCTGCTCGATCGCGCGCTCGACGGTCTCTATCCGCCCGGGTCCACCTTTAAGATCTTTACCGCGTCGGCAGCGCTCGACAGCGGAACGGTCGCGCTGGATTCGCGTTTCGAGGATCCGGGGTATCTGCAGATCGGCGATTTTACGCTGCACGACAACGAAAGCGAGGCGACCGGCGATGCCGACCTGACGACGGCATTTGCGCTTTCGAGCAACGTGGATTTCGCGCAGATTGCGCTCAAAATGGGTGTGGAGACGTTCTATGCCTATCTGGACCGGTGGGGAATCGGAAGCCCACTGGATTTTCAACTCCCGGCCGAGCCGGCTCGGGTGCCCGCGAAGGCCGGGATCGTGCCCGGCGAGTTGGCGCAGATGGGTTTTGGTCAGGGCGCGCTGCTGGTATCACCCCTACAGATGGCACTGATCGGCGCGACGATTGCAAATGCGGGGCAGGAACCGCGCCCGTACGTCGTCCGCCAAGTCGTGCGTGACGGCATTCCCGCGAGCGTCTCCGCAACGGCAATCCTGGCGAACCCGGTATCGAGCGATACGGCCGCGAAGGTGACGAACATGATGATCGCGGTGGTCGAGCGTGGAACCGGCACGCCGGCCCAACTGCCGCACGTGATCGTCGCCGGGAAGACCGGGACGGCGACCAATCCGCTAGGCCGATCGCACGCATGGTTCGTTGCCTTCGCACCCGCGCAGCATCCACGCGTCGCCGTCGCGATCGTCGTTGAAAATGTCGGATACGGCGCAACCTATGCCGCACCGATCGCGCGCGACGTGCTCAAAGCGGCGCTGGAGAACACGGGCAATTGATCGAGGAGCGGATATTCAATAACCGCTACCGGCTCGATCGAAAGCTCGGCGAAGGCGGCATGGCGATCGTGTACTGCGGCACGGATATATTGCTTCGCCGGCGCGTCGCGATCAAGGTCCTTCGCGAACAATATGCCGCCGACGGCGAGTTCGTTCGCCGGTTCTATCAGGAAGCCGAGTCGGCGGCGAAGCTCTCGCATCCCAACATCGTCAACACGTTCGACGTCGGCCGCGAGGGCGAGACCTACTTCATCGTGATGGAGCTCGTCGATGGTCCGTCGTTGGCGGAGATCATCGCCGCGGACGGATGTCTTCCCGAACCCGTCGCGATCGATTACGCCGCGCAGATCGCCAGCGGTTTGGCCTACGCGCACCGTCAAGGCATTCTGCATCGCGATATCAAGCCCGCGAATATCCTGGTGACCAAAGACGACGTCGTGAAGCTTTCGGACTTCGGAATCGCGCGCGCAGTCTCGCAGCAAACGATGGCGCTGACCAAGCCGGGACTGGTGATGGGCAGCGTCTACTACATCTCGCCGGAACAAGCGCAGGAACACGAGCTTCACGAGACCTCCGACCTTTACAGCATGGGCATCGTGCTCTATCAAATGCTTACCGGGAAGTTACCGTATACGGGAGAGTCGGCGGTAACCGTCGCGCTCAAGCATATCGGCGACCCTGTTCCCGTCATCGACGTTGATTCCAGCGGTATCAGCCCGGCCTTGGCCGCCATCGTCAATCGGTTGCTGCAGAAGAACCCGCAGCACCGGTTTCAATCGGCGAGCGAGCTTGCCACCGCGCTGCGTGAAGCTCGCGAGCGTCCCAGCGTCGCGAGCTATCGCATCGCCAACGATGCGCCGCGCCGCCCGCCGGGCGACCGCGGCTCGCTGCCGCCGCGACGTTCGCCGATGCCCGATCGTCCGTATCTCTCGGAAGATGAAGCGGAGCCGCGCCGCTCGGTCCGAGGGGCGTGGATCGCCGCCGTGCTGCTGCTCGCATTGATCGGGGCAACGGGGCTCGGCTACTTCCTGTTCGCCCGCCCGTTGCCGTCCTTCGGAGCGGGCGTCCTGGTTGAAGACTATACCGGCATGACGCAAGCGCAGGCGCAACAAGCCGTCGTGAATGCGGGCCTGCGGACTCGTTTCACCAAGAGTGCAAGCGAGACGGTCAAGCCGGATCACGTGATCCGTCAATCGCCGCCGGCGGGAACGAAGGTGGAGAAGAACCAGGTCGTCGAGCTGGTCATCAGCAACGGAAAGCCGCTGCTGGGGCTCGACGACGTGCGCGGTTACAACGCGAACGACGCCGCGAGAACGCTGCAGCAGGATGGTTTTGCGGTAACGCTGGTTCGCCACTTCGACAACACGATTAAGGACAACGTGATCGATCAAGCGCCAAAGCCCGGAGCGAAAGTTCCCGAAGGCAGCCGCATTACTTTGGTCGTTTCGGATGGTCCGGCGCCGGTCGCCGTTCCGAACTTCGTCGGAATGAAGGTCGAAAGCGCGCAGTCACGCGCGAGCGCCCTGGGAATAACGCTAGACACGTCGCAGAGTGTGGCGGGAATGCCGCCCGACACCGTCGCATCGCAGAGTATCGCGGCAGGCACGAAGCTCGATCGAAACGCCACGGTTCACGTCGTCGTGAACAATGGCGTGCCGCTCAACACCGCGCCGCCGGCGGGCACCGGACCGCTCGCGAGCCTCCCGAGCGTCGCCGGTCTCCAGTACGACGCCGCGATCGCGGCTCTGACCGCGGCCGGCTTTCAATACAGCGTGCGTTACGTGCAGCAGAGCACCAACAACGGCACGGTCGTCGCACAAGATCCTCCACCGGGTCAGGGTCCGCAAGGAACGACCGTCGTACTGACGCTCTCGGTCCCGGGCGAAGTCCCGGACACCAATGGAATGTATAAAGCCGACGCGATCAAAACGCTTGCGGATGCCGGCTACTCCGTAGGCAAGTGGGAGTATACGACCAGTCTGGGTGCCGACGGCAAGGTCGTAGGAACCGAACCGGCAGCCGGGACGGCGCTCGCTCCGGGCTCATCGGTCGGCGTGACCGTCAACGGAACGCCGCCGCCGTAAGTGCCGAAGAGTTCGCTGCGCATACTCGGCATCGATCCGGCTTTGCGCATCACCGGCTACGGCGCGATCGAGCGTCGAAACGGCACGGTGCATCTGATCGAGGCGGGCGTCGTCGTGCCGCGCGTGCGCGGTACGCTCGAGCAACGTCTCAACGAGCTGCACGCCGGGATCACGGAAGTCATTTCGCAGATCGAGCCCGCTTCGATCGTGATCGAAGAGCTGTACACCAGTTACAGAAATCCGCGTTCGGCACTCTTGATGGGGCACGCGCGAGGGGTGCTCTGCTTGGCCGGCGCGCAAGCCGGCATCACCGTGCACACCCTCGGCCACGCTCGAGTAAAGCGAGCCCTGGTGGGCTCGGGAAGCGCGCGCAAGGAGCAAATCAATGCGATGGTGACGCGTCTGCTTCGTCTGCGGCAGGCGCCCGAACCCCACGACGTCTCCGACGCTCTGGCCCTGGCGCTCGCCTTCTTGAACGTGCTCGAGAGCCGCGTCGAGCTCAGCCATGTTCGCTAGAATTTCCGGTGCGCTGATCGAGCGAAACGGCGACGCCGCGGTCGTGGAAGCGGGCGGCCTGGGATACGAGATCGTGCTGCCCCCGTGCATCGCGCAAAAGGTTCCAACCAAGGCCGGCGAGCGCGTCATCCTCGAGATTTATGCCGTCGTCAACCTTGAGGGCAACAGCGGCCGATTCACCTATTACGGATTCACCAACGCAATCGAACGCGAGTTTTTTGAAGCCTTGCTGACCGTCGCATCCATCGGCCCGCGCTCGGCGGCCCGAGCATTTTCCTTGCCGATGTCGACGATCGCCGCCGCGATCGATCGAGGCGATTACAACCTGCTCAAAACGCTCCCCGGCGTCGGGCAGCAAAAGGCGCGCGATATCGTCGCAAAGCTGCAGGGGAAGGTCGCGAAATTCCTACTGATTCAAGATGCTCCGCCCCCAGCGGCGGTCACCATCCCGGACTTCGCGGATGAAGCGCTCGCGGTCCTCATTCAGCTTGGATACAAACGCAACGAAGGCGAAGCGATGATTCGCCGGACGCTCGAACGCGAGCCGCAGCTCGATCAGGCCGAGCAAATCCTGGCGGAGATATACCGTTCTAAGTCGGCGAAGCAGGCACCATGAGCGAGCCAAAGGCGCGCAAGCGGCTGTTGGGTCCCGCGGACGTTGCGCCGGAGCCGGCGCTCGAGCGCGTGGTCGATCCGACGGACACGTTGGAAGATGAAGTCTTTGGCGCGAGCTTGCGGCCGCGTTCGTTCGAAGAGTACGTCGGGCAAGAACGCCTCGTGGAGAATCTTCGGATCGCGATCGACGCCGCGAAGCAGCGCAACGAACCGTTGGAACACGTGCTCTTTTACGGGCCGCCCGGCCTTGGCAAAACGACGCTGGCCGGACTGATTGCCCGGGAGCTTGGTGCAAACTTCCGGCCAACCAGCGGTCCCACGCTCGAGAAGCCGAAGGATCTCGTAGGGATCCTGACGTCGCTCGAGCACGGCGACGTCTTTTTCGTCGATGAAGTCCATCGCCTGGGGCGCGTCGTCGAGGAGTTTCTCTATCCGGCGATGGAGGATTTTCAGATCGATTTCATCGTCGATCGCGGTGCGTATGCCAAGACGTTAAAGCTTCCGCTCAAGCGTTTTACGCTCGTCGGAGCGACCACGCGAGCCGGAATGCTGACCGCGCCGCTGCGCGAACGCTTCGGCATCGTGCACCATCTCGATTATTATGAGGTGGGCGAGCTCGAGCGCATTATTCTCCGTTCCGCCGGCGTCTTGAGCGTACCGATCGACACCGACGCCACGACGATGATTGCCGCGCGCAGCCGCGGAACCCCACGCGTTGCGAACCGGCTGTTGCGGCGCGTCCGCGACTACGCCGAAGTGCGCGCCAACGGGCGCATCACGGCGCAGGTTGCCGACGACGCTTTGAGGCGGGAGGGCGTCGACGAACTGGGTCTGGACCGGCTCGATCGCGCGTTTCTCTCGACGCTGGTGAAGCAGTATCGCGGCGGACCGGCCGGCATCGCCGCAATCGCCGCCTCGCTCACGGAAGATGCGGAAACGCTGGAGGACGTGGTCGAGCCGTACTTGCTCAAAGCCGGCTTCATCACGCGAACCGCGAGCGGGCGCCGGGCGACGGCTCATGCCTACCGTCACCTCGGGCTAGCCGGAGGCCCGCCCGCACAGGAGCGCCTGCTCTAACTCGTGCTACGCAGGGCCTTCCTGATGCTTGCGGCCGCGCCGATGCTCGTAGCGCGCGCGGCGCGCGCGCAAACCGATGCCGATCCGGCCATGAACTCAGCTCGACCTGCGTTGCGCGTCTTGCTCGGCCCGGGCAATGCCTCGCCCGCCGTGGAGGGAACCTTTGCATTCCAGGGCCGGCTCTATCGCGGAAGCTTCACGCGCCAGGATGACGGCCAGATCGTCAACCTGGTGGATTTGGAGGCGTACGTCTGCAGCGTGGTCCCAGCGGAGATGTCGCCGCGCTGGCCGGCGGCGGCGCTGGAAGCACAGTCGATCTGCGCGCGCACCTACGTTCTGCAGCGGAGCAATCCACGCCGCGCCTACGATCTGGTGCCGTCGGAGTTAGACCAGGTTTACCGCGGCATCGAGGGCGAGTCGCCCAACGCGACTGCGGCCGTGAACGCCACGGCGGGCAGGGTGCTCCGGTTTAGCGCGGCATTCGCGCAGATCGCGTATTCGTCGTGCTGCGGCGGGCACACCGAAGCCTCGTCGGATGCCTGGGGCAGCCTGCCGATTCCGTATCTCGGAGGCGTGGTCTGCACGTCCTGCAGCGACTCGCCGTACTTTCGCTGGAGCTCTTCCCTTACGCTGGAGAGCATCGCGGCAAGCCTCCCGGCGTCACTCGCGTCGATTGGCGATCTCGTCGATCTCCGCATCGCCGATCGCGACCCCAGCGGGCGCGCCCGCGTCGTCGAACTCGTTGGACGCAACGACAGCGTTACCGTACAGGGGAGTGCATTTCGTCGAGCCGTCGGTCCGCGCACGTTGCGCAGCTTACTCATCACCGCGGTGCAGCACTGGCCGGACTCGCCCGAGATCGATCTCGAAGGCGGCGGATTGGGGCACGGCGTCGGCCTCTGTCAATGGGGAGCGCATGGAATGGCGGTCGCAGGAGCCGCCGCTCCCGCAATCTTAGCGTATTACTTTCCAGGTACGGTCGTCACCGATCTCGAGCGATGAGCGGTATGCAGCGGCGTACGATTACGAGCTGCCCAAAGAACTGATCGCGCAGCAACCGGCGCTCCGGCGCGCCGACAGCCGCTTGCTGGTGCTCGACGGAGAGGGCGCGCACGATCGTGTTTTTCGCGACCTTCCGAAACTTCTTCGCAGCGATGATCTTCTCGTCGTCAACGAAACCCGCGTTATCGCCGCCCGCCTCTTTGGCGAGCGGACGCGTGGGATGGCGAACGTGGAGCTGCTCCTGCTGCATCCGGCCGGCTCTTTGCGTTACGATAGCGAAGCGCTGACCTGGATCGCGCTGGCGCGGCCGGCGCGGCGCCTGCGCGAGGGCGACCACGTTACCTTCGGTGAGTTCGGTGAGGCGACGGTAACGAAGGTGCTGCCCGAGGGTATGCGCGAGATTACGCTCTTGCTGCCGGTGCCGTTGGAAGCGTTTCTCGACCGGGCCGGCAAGATGCCGCTGCCTCCATATATTCACAACGATACGGCCGAGGCCGCGCAGCGGTACCAGACGGTCTTCGCGCGCGTTCCCGGCAGCGTCGCCGCACCGACTGCATCGCTCCACTTTTCACGCGAACTGTTGCTCGAGATCCAGGAGAGCGGCATCGAGATCGCACGTCTGACGCTGGACGTGGGGCTCGGCACGTTTCGGCCGGTTACCGCCGAGCGCCTCGACGAGCACGTGATGCATGCCGAAGCGTACGCGATCGACGAAGAAGCGGCCGCGGCAATCGAAGAGGCTCGGGACGCGCGGCGCCGCATAGTCGCGGTGGGAACNNGCGGGCGAGCACGTCACCGACATCTTTATTCGTCCCGGTTTTCGCTTTGAGATCGCCGGCGCGATGATCACCAACTTCCACCTTCCGCGCTCGACGCTGCTCGCGCTGGTCAGCGCGTTTGCCGGCCGCGAGCGGGTGTTGGATGCCTATCGCGAAGCCATCGTGCGCGGGTACCGGTTTTACTCATTTGGTGACGCAATGTTCCTGACGGTACGCTATGATTAGTACAATGCGCTTTGTTGCCATCGACGTTCCGGGTGGGCCGGAGGTATTGAAGATTGCGCAGATGCCGGCACCGGAGCCGGGGCCGGACGATGTGCTGATTGCCGTCGAAGCGGCCGGCGTCACGCATGCCGATGTCATGCAGCGGCAAGGACACTATCCGCCGCCGCCCGGCGCCTCGCCGATTCTCGGTCTCGAAGTTGCGGGAAGGGTCGCGGCGGTTGGGGAGCGCGTGAAACGCTGGTGCGTAGGCGACCGCGTCTGCGCCTTGACGAACGGCGGCGGCTATGCGGAGTACGTCGTGGTCCCGCAAGGACAGGTGCTTCCGGTGCCGGAGGCTTGGAGCACGATTGAGGCGGCATCGCTTCCCGAAAACGCCTTTACCGTCTACGACAACCTCTTTACGCGCGCGAGATTACGCGCGGGTGAATCCGTTCTCGTGCACGGCGGTACCAGCGGAATCGGGACGACCGCAATTATGTTTGCGACGGCGCTGGGAGCGCGGGCGTTTGCTACCGCCGGCAGCGCGGAGAAGTGCGAGGCCTGCGTGCGGCTGGGAGCCACGGCCGCGATTAACTATCGTACGAGCGATTTCGTTGTGGAAATCGAGCGCCTCACAATGGGTCGCGGCGTGGACGTCGTTGTCGACATCGTCGGCGGCGACTATATCGCGCGCGATCTCGACTGCCTGGCGCTCGACGGTCGAATCGCTTGCGTGGCGATGCCCGGTGGGCAACGGGTCGAGTTCGATCTGCGCCGGCTCTTCGCGCGCCGGGGGGCGATTCTTGCCTCGAGCCTGCGACCGCGGACGGCGCAAGAGAAGGCAGCGATCGCGCGCGAACTCGAGCAACGCATTTGGCCCCTGCTGCCTAAACGCGATCGCATCGTTCCGGTAATCGACTCGGTCTATCCGTTCGAACGCGCTGCCGACGCGCACGCGCGATTGGAGTCGAGCGCCCACATCGGCAAAATCGTGCTGACCTGGAAGGCTTAGTGGTAGATCCCTTGGGACATTGAGGTCGGGCCGGTTGCCATAAAGAAGAGCATCGGAATCGAAAGCATCGTGTTCACGCGCGACGCGAGGAAGGCGGCGCGCCGGGCTTTGGCTTTCTCTTCATCGGTGGCCGGAACGATACCCAATATCTTCTTTTGATTTGGCCAGATCACGCCCCATACGTTGAGCAGCATGACCGTTCCAAGCCAGGCTCCAAAACCAATCGGCGCCATCACGCCTTGGAACGTAAAGGCAGCCACGAATCCGTTCGTACCGGCCGGTCCGGGAAAGTTCGCCAGTAGCGCAGCGCCGAAGATCCACGTCACGACCGCGCCCCAGCGAAAGTAGAGAAGCGCTCGCGGCATGATGTATTTTGCGATCGGGCCGGCTTCGCCGGCCGCCGTCGCCTCTTTTACCGCTGCGGCGTTGACGAAGTTGAAGAAGTAGAGCAGGCCGATCCACATGATGCCGGCCATGATGTGAATCCAGCGAAATATCCAATCGTTCGAGCTGCTCATGCGCCGGCCCCAATAGCGTGAGAAACGATCGCCCTGGCGAGTACCCAGAGAAGCGCGGTTAGAATGAAACCGCTGATGATGGTGCCCCAGAGCGAGTCCAATGGATTTTTCAACGTACCCCTCCTCGGATTCGTGGTGCGATTTTCAGTCCAGGTTGCGCGTCGTGCCGCCGTGTCCTTCTAAGCACGCTCCAGGAAATCGATAGACTGCGGTTGCGTTACGATGGTCTTCGCGTGGGTATACCAGACGAGCCCTGGCGGCGCGGCGCGCTGTTTGCGTACGTGCTTACGGAGCGTATAGTCAACGGCGGCCGTTGCGGCCGCCTGTGCCTTTGAATAAAAGGCCGCCAGCGATGCCGCAGCCTGCAAGTCTTCGTCGGGGACTCGCCCTCGGTCGTCGCGCGAAAGAATCACGTGCGCACCCGGAACGCCTTGGGCGTGAAACCAGAGATCGTCGGGCCGCGCCAGGTGAAATGTCAGCTCAGCATTCTCGACCGGCGACCGGCCAACGACGATGCGCGAGCCGCCCGGCGTTCGCAACTCGAGCATCTTCCGTTTTCGCTTGCGCGCCGTGGGCTGCGCCACAACGCGCCGGCGGCGTTGCATCTCGTCAACCGCCGTCTCGACGTCGGGGAGATCCTCGCTTCCAGCACGTTCGGCTTCCCATCGCAAGGTATCGACAATTTCAAGCGCGCCGCGGACGGCGCGTTCCCGGTCGGCGATATGCGGCAGGCTGCTGCCGAGCTTCTTATATTCGGCAAAGAGTTTGACGGCGCTTTCCTTCGCAGCTTCGCGCTCGTCCTGTGCCAGCGTGTAAAGCGTTGCGAAAATACTCTCACCTCGAGCGCGCAGATCTTCACGCCGCGCTGCGGCGGCGCGCTTGCCGGAAAGGCCCGCCAATTCGTCGCGCAGCTTGCGGTCGCGATCGCTCAAGCGACGTAACAGCGCTTCGCGGCGCCGAACGTCGCGCGCGTTCTGCGCATGGCGCGTCTGCTCGACCCGCGCGCGAGCGAGAAGGTCGAGCACGGAGCCTTCGGGCGGCTCGTCGATCGTGCGCGGGTTCTCGGGCAACGGCGGTAAGGCGTACGGTGAGCCGGCGACAATCGTGCGGCGCGGATTATCTGCCGGCGTAAACTCCTTGTGGGCGGCGACGACGCTCTCGCCCTTCAGCAACACGATATTCCCGAAACGCGGAACCAGCTCGAGATAGAGGTCGAGCTCTTCGCCGACTCCAAAACGCGAGCGCGCTGAAAAGCGTAAGCGCAGGAGCCGGTCAAAACGGCGCGAGGCAACGCTCGTGAGCGTCATCCCTTTCAGCGAGCGCGCGAGCGTTCGGACGAACCCGGGCTCTTCAAGGATGCCCAACTCGCCGTCTTCGAGCGTTACCAGCGGTGGCGCGGAGAAGAGATCGATCGCCAACACGCGGCTTTTGCCGCCGCGCCGGAAGACCAATGCCGTTCGCCCGTCGGGCAGGAGACCGGCATCTTGCACGCGGTCCCCGCGCAGCAGCTCTTCGAGTTCGCGCGCCAGCCGCGCGATAAGGACCCAATCGGTAAGCATCAAACGTTTCCCAGCGTGAATACGCGAATCGGTCTCATCGCAATCGTGCTGACGGCTTGCAGCGGTGCCGGGCCGGCGCCCAAGGGCTGGACGGCGATCCCAGGCTCAAGCGATGCGTGGTCCTACGGCAGCGGAGCCGCTCGCCAAGAGTACACCTACAGCCGCAAACGGTTCGCGGGGGCGTTGCAAGATCTGGCATCAGCGGTCGCGATCGACTCGCTGCTGAGCAACCCCGGAGCGAAGCTGCGCAGCAGCAATCCCTTCGCCCCCTGTCCGGGTGCGGCCGGAGTCGCGACCTTTTCGTTACGCGGGGGTATGACATTGGAGGAAGGGTTCGCCGTGCACGACGCTCTGGCCGTGCGGACCGACTATACTCTCCCGGCCGGCGCACAGGCCGATCCCAACGTTACCGCGGCGATGCAAAACGTGCTCTGCTGAGCAAATTTCGAGGTCAAGGGCGCGGCCGGCGTGAAGGGGGTCCAGCGTTGATCACGGGGCCGGGTCTCCTGTTTGTGGTCTCGGGGCCGTCCGGGGCCGGGAAGGACACGCTCGTCGCGGCCCTCCGAGGGCGCCGACCGAGCCTGCGGTATTCGGTTTCGGCGACGACGCGCGAGCCTCGCCCCGAGGAACAGGCTGGGGAGCACTACTTCTTCGTATCGCGCCAGGAGTTCGGACGACTGCGCGACGGCGGGGGTCTTTTGGAGTCGCGCGAGTATAACGGCAACCTTTACGGGACTCCGCGTGATTACATCGAGCGGAGTCTGACCGAGGGCTACGATGTCATCATGAAGCCCGAGGTCAACGGCGCGTTGGCTATTCGGGCCGCGTTCCCGGACGCGGTGCTGATCTTCGTCGTTCCGGATCGTTTCTCGAATCTCCGCGAGCGGCTGCTCGCGCGCCGAACCGAGACGAACGAGGAGATCGCTCGGCGGCTCGAAATTGCGACTCGCGAGATGAAGTTCATCCGCCAGTTCGATTACATCGTCGTCAACGAGCAGGATCGCCTCGAACAGGCGGTTCGGGATCTCGAGGCAATCTTGCAGGCGGAGCGCTTTCGCATCCACCGCTACCCCGACGACTCGATACGGCGCGTCGAGTCATCATAACGAAAGGCATCATGACCAAGTCCGTATTCGGCGACCTCGACGCACTCTTAGAGCACGCAGATTCGAAGTTTAGCCTGGTCAATATCGTTACCAAGCGCGCTCGGCAGTTGAACAACTGGATTCGCGTGCAGCAGCTTCCGGCGACCGATCGCCGTGAATACTTCGCGAGCGAGCCGCTCGTCGACCGCGAAACCATCAACCCGAACAAACCCGTCTCGATCGCACTTGACGAAATTGCCGATGGCAAGATCGGGTACCGGCGTACCCGCGAGGGCATAAAGTAATGTTCCCCACCGTGCGATGCACGGCGGGNNGCTCCGGCGCTTCGCGCCTGCGCGCCCCCCAACGGCGGAGCCGTCGGGGCCCCCTAATGTGCGGGATCGTCGGATACATCGGCCAGCGCGACAGCGTCCCAATCATTCTCGATTCGCTGCGGCGCCTCGAGTATCGCGGTTATGACAGCGCCGGCATCGCGGTCATCGACGCGTCGGGCCGGCTGGCCGGCACCAAGGCGGAGGGAAAGCTCTCGCGCCTTGCCGAGCGCCTGAGCAATGGCGAGGCCCTCGCGGGCGCCGTCGGCATCGGGCACACTCGCTGGGCTACGCATGGCCCCCCGTCGGATGCCAACGCTCATCCGCACTTGGATTGTACGGAGCGGATCGCCATCGTCCACAACGGGATCATCGAAAACTACGCCTCGCTTCGCGCGCGTCTGATCGAACTCGGTCACGTCTTCAGGAGCCAGACGGATACCGAAGTACTGGCGCACCTCATCGAACTCCACTACGACGGCAATCTGGAAGAGGCCGTGCGCCGCATGCTCCCAGAAGTTCGCGGAGCCTACGCCCTTGGCGTGATCTCGAGCGACGATCCCGAGCACCTGGTCTTTGCGCGCAACGGTGCCAGCCCGCTGGTGATCGGCATCGGCGAGGGCGAGATGTACGTCGCCTCCGACACCCCGGCGATTCTGCCGTACACGCGACGCGAGGTCATTTTGCAAGAGGGCGAGATCGCCGTCGTGGGGCGTAACGGGTTTCGTTTGACCGACTATGCGGGATCGCGCATCGAGCGCGAACCCATTGCGGTCACTTGGGATCCAGGCTCGGCCGAAAAGAGCGGCTACAAGCATTTCATGCTCAAGGAAATCTTCGAGCAGCCGCAGGTCATCAAAGAGACCTTGAGCGGGCGGATTGACGACCTCGGCGACGTGCATCTCGGCGCCGAACTGGCAGCGATCACGCCCGAACGGCTCGCAGGGCTCAGCAAGATTGCGATTACCGGCTGCGGCACCGCGTATCATGCGGGTTTGGTCGGCATGTATCTCCTGCGGTCGCTGGTGCATCTGCCCGTCGAAATGGAGCTCGCCAGCGAGTTTCGGTACGGCGATCCGGTCATCGATCCGACGACGCTGGTCATTGCGATGTCGCAGTCGGGCGAGACCGCGGACACCATCGAGGCCGTGCGGATCGCAAAACAATCGGGCTGCGGCGTTCTGGGAATCTGCAACGTGTTGGGATCCCATTTGACTCGGCTCGCGGACGGCATGCTCTATACGCGCGGCGGCCCGGAAATCGGCGTGGCCGCTACCAAGACCTACGTCTCCCAAGTAGCCGCGTTGACGCTCTTTGCGCTCTATCTCGCGCGTTTGCGCGGATCCGCCAGCGAGGCAAGCCTGCGCGCAATCGCCGACGGGACGAGGCTTCTTCCGGCGGCCGTCGACGTCGTTTTAAACACGTCGGATGAAATCCGCCGCGTGGCTCGCGAACTGCGGAAATCGCAAAGCGTGCTTTTTATCGGCCGCTACGTGAACTTTCCGACCGCGCTCGAAGGCGCCCTCAAGCTGAAGGAGATTTCGTACATTCACGCTGAGGGCTATCCGGCGGGCGAGATGAAGCACGGCCCGATCGCATTGCTCGATCCGAGCGTTCCCGTCGTCGGCATCATGACGCAGGACCGCGTTCGAGAGAAGATGCTTTCAAATCTTATGGAGTCGAAGGCCCGCGAAGCCCCCATCATCGTCGTCGCGAATATGGGAGACGATGAAGCGAAGAGCGTCGCCGACCACATCTTTTGGGTCCCGAGGGTTCACGAGCTCCTATCGCCGATCGTCAACGTCATTCCGCTGCAGCTGCTGGCCTATCACATCGCCGACATCGAGGGCAAAGACGTCGATCAGCCGCGCAACCTGGCCAAAACCGTCACCGTCGAGTAGTCGGTAGGCCACCAGTGATTCGCTCCGACCGACGAGCACCCGACGAGCTCCGGCCAGTCTCGATCGAACCCGGCTTCCTGAAATACGCCGAAGGCAGCGCGCTGATCAGCCTGGGGAACACGCGCGTCCTCTGCGCCGCCTCGATCGAAGATCGCGTTCCGCTCTGGATGAAAGGGCGCGGGCTCGGCTGGGTGACCGCCGAGTACGCGATGCTGCCGCGGGCCACGCAAGAGCGCACGCAGCGCGAGGTCTCCAAAGGGCGGCTGGGCGGGCGAACGCATGAAATACAGCGCATTATCGGGCGTGCTCTGCGCGCCGTAACCGACACCGCGAAGCTGGGCGAGCGGACGATCTGGCTGGACTGCGACGTGATTCAGGCCGACGGCGGAACGCGCACCGCGGCGGTAACCGGAGCCTACGTGGCGCTCGAGCTGGCGTTGCGGACGCGTTTCGATCCGGCCAACCACGCGCGCTGGCCCTTGCAAGCGATGGTGGCGGCGACCAGCGTTGGGATTGTAGGCGGCCAGCCGCTGCTCGATCTCGCATACGACGAGGATAGTGCGGCGTTAGTCGATATGAACGTCTTTATGACCGACGCCGGTCGTTTCGTCGAGCTGCAAGGCACCGCCGAAGCCGCGCCGTTCGACCGGCGCGAGCTCGACGCGCTGCTGGCGCTCGCAGAGGGCGGCATTCGCCGCCTGTTTGAGGTACAGCGCACGGCGCTGACCGTTTCGTCCGTTCATGCCGGCTGATCCGAGTTTGCGCGACCTGGTATCGCGCGTGGGCGCGTTCCACATTACCGACGCGGCGATGAAACGAGCGCAGCAGGCGATCGAGACCGCCGTTGAAAAGGGCGAAGTCGATGCCGGCGCCCAGCAAGCCTACCGCAACGCCGTGCGGCGATACTTTGAGAGCTTCGATCGAGAAGCGCGCGCCCACCTACGCGACGTGGATCGCCGCCTCGAGCATACCAATCAGGTCGTCTTCAACCTCACCGCCGAACGCGGCGTCGCCGTCAAGCGCATCGAGGCGACGCAGTCCGTGTTGAGCACGCTGGCCGGCGTAGAGGGTTCGACGGCGTGAGAATCCTCGCTCAGGTCGGGCGCGTGACGAACGACTTTTTCGAATACGCGGGGGGCGTGACCCTGCTTACCGCGGAGTCGCTCGGCTTTATGGTGCGGTTGCGCATTCGCGTCGCGGAGACGGTGTCGCAATGCGCCTTGCTCGGCGTGCAGTCGCTGGTCATCGTCATGCTAACGTCGCTCTTTACCGGCATGGTCATTTCGCTCGAGTCCGCGCAGCAAGCCGTCGCGTACGGCTTTTCGAGCTTCGTCGGCGGGGCGGTCGCGTATGGCGCCGTGCGCGAGCTCGGACCGATGCTCACGGCCGTGGTCGTGGCGGGGCGCGTCGGTGCGGCGATCGCCGCCGAGATCGGCTCCATGGTCGTAACCGAACAAGTTGAAGCTTTACGCTCGATGGGGCTGGAGCCGTCGCGCTTCCTGGTCGTGCCGCGGCTGCTGGCGCTGCTCTTGATGCTGCCGCTGCTGACGATCTTCGCCGACGTCGTCTCGATTCTGGGAGGCGCGTGGGTCGCTCGCGAGTATGCCCACATTCCGTACCACGAGTTCATCCAGTCCGTCCGTCAGGCAATCGATTTTAGCGACGTGGTCAAAGGCTTGCTCAAGACCTTCGTTTTTGCGACGATCATCGTAATGGTCGGCTCTTACCAAGGTCTCTCCACTCGCGGCGGCGCGGCGGGAGTCGGGCAATCCACCACGTTCTCGGTCGTCCTGGCGATCATTCTGATATTCATGTCGAACTTCGTGCTCTCGCTGGTCCTTTTCGGCGGCCGATGAACTCAAACGGCCGCAGTCTCATCGCGCGAGTCGACGGCGTGTCGCTATCGTTTGGCGACCGCATCGTCTTGAAGAACTGCAGCCTCGACATCGTCGAGGGGGCCATTACCTGCGTTATCGGGCTCTCGGGCGCCGGCAAATCGACGATCCTGCGGCTACTCGACGGTCTGCTGGTGCCCGGCGAAGGCCACATCTACGTGCTCGGCCGCGATCTGTGCCACCTGTCCGAAGAACAGATCAACGTCATGCGGCAAAAGATCGGCCTCTCGTTTCAGTTCGCCGCACTGCTCGATAGTCTCAGCGTCGGCGATAACGTCGCCCTCCCGCTGCGAGAGCACACGAAGCTCTCGCACGCGGAAATTCGGCAGACGGTCTTCGACGCGCTCGATAGCGTGGGGCTCGCTCACGCGTACGACGATCTGCCGGCGGAACTGTCGGGCGGCATGCTCAAGCGCGCGGGTTTTGCGCGAGCCATCGTTACCCGGCCGGCACTGGTGCTCTACGACGAGCCGACTACCGGCCTCGACCCCATCGTCAGCAAGCTGATTACCGAGACGATTCTCAAACTGCGCTCGAAGCTCAACGGAACCGCGGTCGTGATCTCGCACGACCTGCCCTCGATCTTCATGATGGCCGACTACATCGCAATGCTCTTCGAGGGAGCGATCATCGCCTACGACACCGCGGACCGCATCCGCAACTCCTCCAACCCGATCGTTCAGCAGTTCCTCCAAGGCTCCGAGACCGGCCCGATTCAAATATAGTGCGCCGCTACGGCTTCCTAGGCTCTTTGCGCCGGGAGATTAAATAAGGAGAAGTATGACGAAGCAGGCCCAGGTCGGGGCGTTCACGATTTTCGCGCTGCTCCTGCTCTTCGGAGTCTTTTATCTGGTGACCGATTTCGGCACCCGGCATACTGGTTATCGCTTGGGCGTTCGCTTTGAGTCCGCCTCGGGCTTGATGCCGGGGGCTCAGGTCTACTTTAGCGGCGTCGACGCGGGCGCCGTCGAGTCGGTACAACTGCTCCCGGATAACACGGTCGACGTGATCCTGGCGATGAACCACGAGATCAACGTGCCGGCCAGCTCGCGATTCCTCATCGAAGCTCCGTTGACCGGCTCCTCCGCCGTGGTGATCATTCCGCCGAAGGAGAAACCGCCGATCGCGTTGCTCCCACGCGAGGTCCTTCCCGTCGACCAGCAGCCCCGCGGCGCGAATGCCGCGACCATCGGCGATCTGCTGGAAGAAGGGCAGGGAGAGATCAAGCGCCTCAACACGGTGATGTCGCTGTTGGAGAAGCGTACCCCGCACTTACTCGACACGCTTCAGGCTACGCTCGACAACGCCAACGAGCTGACGATCACGACCAGAGGCACGGTACGGCAGCTTTCAAACGAGCTGCTGGCCTTCGGCGCAAACTTGCAGAGCAGTCTTACAACGGCCAGCACCAATGTCGAAGAGCTCTCCGCGACGCTCAACACCGCCGCCACCAGCGATTCCAAGAAGGTTGGAGTCTTGCTCGATCACTTTGAGTCAACGGCGGTGTCGCTCAACCGCTCGATGGGAGCGCTGCAGGATCTTGCTACCGACCCTCGGCTAAAATCCAATATCCTGGCGACGACGCAGAGCATCGCGGACACAACGGCGACCTTGGCTTCACTGACCAAAGATTTGCGAACGGTGACGGGCAATCCGCAAACCCAAGCGCAAGTGCGCAGCACGGTTGCAAATCTCGACGCGGTCATGCAGAAGGCCAACTCGCTCCTGGGTCAGCTCGGAGGGACGAGCAACGTCTACGGAGTTGACACCGGGGCGACACCGATGCCGGCCGTTTTGCCGAGCGTCTCTCCATATCCCGAGGCTCTACCGACCGGCGCCGCGCCCCCGAGCAGCGGGATTTCGCCGGCGGCGCGCGCGCGGCTTCAAGGCCAACTTAACAAGCTGGCCAGCAATCTCATCGCGATTCAGGTACGGCTCAGTGGACTCTCGCCGCAACACAACCCCGGCTTGAACCCAGTGCTGACCAGCAGCCAAGGTCCGCTGGGAGACCTCAATCTCGTGGTGCTCCCGCACGGCAGCACGAGCGTGGTCGTGGGCGCCAACGCGATTGGAAACAATACGACGTGGAACGCGCTGCTCGAGGCGAATAAGGGCGACCTTCACTTCGCCGGAGGCGTCCTTTACTCGCAAGTTGGCGTGCTCGGGCAGTATCAGCCGTTGCGTGGCTTCGGCCTTGAAACGCGCATCTACGATCTCACCTACCCCATGATCGACGTCTACGGAAATCTCAAGATCGCCCCCGGGGCGCAGCTGTTCTTCGGGCAACGCGACATCACGCATGCGTCGCGGCGAAATACGTTCGGCCTGCAGTATCAGTTCTAGTGAACATCGGCATCATCGGGGCGGGCGCGATGGGAACCCTCTTCGGGTTTCACCTTGCCGGCCGTTGCAGCGTGACGATCCTCGACGACAATGCCGAGGTTGCCAAAGCGGTCGAACGCAACGGCCTGAGGGTTGACGACGAGCCCGCGCGTTTCGTAACGATCGCGGATCGGCCTCGCGATTTGTATGGCTCGCACATGCTCTTCCTCTTCGTGAAAGCGGTGGACACGCTGCGCGCGCTGCGCGCCTTCGCAGGCGAGCTCAATCCTACTGCGCCCGTGATCTCGCTGCAGAACGGAGTCGGCAACGAAGATGCCATCAAGACCGCATTAGGGGGAGCCGTTCCAGTGATCTTGGGCATCACCACCGAGTCGTCGCAGACGATCGAACCGGGGCACGTTCACAGCTCGCAAGCGGGCAATACGATTATCGGATCGACGAGCGCGTCGTCCACGATCGCGCGCACCGTTACCGAACTGCTCAACAGCAGCGGTCTCCGCGCGACCGTAGTCTACGACATCCGGCCGCACCTTTGGGGAAAGCTCGTCGTCAATGCATCGATCAACGCACTCTCCGCGATTCTCGATTGCGACGCCGGAGATATTCCCAAAGATCCCAACGCGGCGCATCTCGCCGAAGCGCTCGCCGACGAGACGGCCGGCGTCGCGGCGGCGCTAAAGATCAATCTTCCGTTCGTCAATCCCTGGCAGTACGTCACCGAAGTCGTTGCCCTTGGAGCCGATTCGAAGAGCTCGATGGCCTACGATCTTGAATCGGGTCATCCCAGCGAGATCGATCACATCAACGGAGCCGTGGTAGCCTTCGGGCGCCGGACGGCGACGCCGACTCCCTACAACGACGCCATGGTCCGGCTCGTCAAAGCGCGAGAGGCCGTCCTCGCGGGCTCACGGCTGCGGCTGCAAACGTAAGAGCTGAACTCCGCCGGAGCCCGTCTCGACGTCGATGCGGCGCGGGCCTCCGCCGTTGACGCTGCCATCGATGGTCTCGGATTGGCCGCTCGAAACGCCGCGTAGGCCAAAATCGGTAAAGAGCGCGCCGTCGTCCGTATGCAAGTGAACGGTGAATCCGACCGTGGCGCGGACGCGCAGCTGTACGTCACCGTACTGCGTCGAGAAACGCAGCGTCCCAGGCCAGTCGCTGGCGCCCATGGTGACCTTGAGATTCCCCTGGCCTACGTCGGCTTGAGCGTAACCCGGCAACATCAGCGTGACGTTACCATCTCCCGCTACGATACGCGCATTGCCGCTAATGTCGGTGACGCTCACGTCACCGCGCCGAGAATCCACGACCAGGTTCACCCGATCCGGCACGCGGACCAGAAGCGCCGCCAGCGGTTTGGGCGCGCTCACGAGGAGGCCGCCGGCCGCGGGGCGCAGCAGCGGCGGGGGCGGGACAGCGCCCTTTGAAGGCGCGGTCGCCGCGACGGTAAAGAGGTCGCGGCGCTGCCGGGCTTCGGGCGCGAACGCATTGATCGGCCCGCCGGCGACTCGCACGGTCAGCGTCGTCCCGGGTTTGAGAACTCCGACGGTGGTGACGTAGGGGCTGGTCACACTGCACGCGCCCAGCCCAGGACCGATGAGAAGAAGTAGAAGAAGGCGCCAGCTCACGTTGGGCGCTCTTCGCTGCGCCCGCGGTGGTATACTGGCGACAAATGATACGTTTGATTTATTGCGCGGTTGCGTGCTCGCTCGTCCTGGCCGGCTGCGGCAGCTCCGCCCCGTTCTCGCCCGGCACGACATCGACCCAGGGTAGTGTTCCGCTTACTTCGTCGCGTTGGATTCCCTCCGCCGGCGAGAGCTATCAAATCCAGTACGATGGGAAGCTGGATCTCAGTGTCGACGCCCAGATCTACGATCTGGACATGTTCGACACGAAGCCGTCGGTCGTCAGTAAGCTTCACGCGATGAATCGCAAAGTGATGTGCTACATCTCTGTCGGAACGTGGGAACGCTATCGATCCGACGCAAAGGAGTTTCCCAAAAGCGTACTGGGAAATAAAGACGGGCACTGGAAGGGCGAGCGCTGGCTCGACATTCGCCAAACGTCGATCCTCGAACCGATCATGGCCGCGCGCCTCGCGCTCTGCAAGAAGAAGGGCTTCGACGGCGTCGACCCCGACAATCTCGATGGCTATCAAAACAAAACCGGCTTTCCGCTGACGTATGCCGAGCAGCTGACGTACGACACCTGGGTTGCCACGCAGGCTCACGCCAACGGCCTAACGGCCGATCAAAAAGGCGATAACGGCCAAGTAAAAGATCTTGTGAAGGTGTACGACTTCGCGGTCGTCGAGCAGTGCTTCGCGCAAGGGTGGTGCAAGCAGTTCACGCGCTACACGGATCAGAACAGGCTCGTCGTCGACGTCGAGTATTTCGCGAACCAACAACGCTTCTTGACGAAGACGTGTCCCAGCGACGCCAAATACAAGGAAACTGCCATCCTCAAGAAGCTCGAGCTAACGGCCTGGATTCTAACCTGCCCGGACTGAGGGCTACTGAGCGAGCACGCGCATCGTCGTCGTCGCGGTGATCGGCACGTTGTTCGGAATGCCCGGATAGTTTAGCAGCGATTTGAACGTTCCGCTAACCCTGACCTGGATGTACTCCGTTACGCCCGGTGAAGGAGTGCCGACCGGACAACTCAGGGATTGACCGCTCGATAGGCAGATCGCTTGCGGCGAAGCGGTGACGCTCACGTTGGGCGCATCCGCGGCGACCGCCGCTTCGATTTGCGTGTTGTTGACGGCGTTGGCGAGAGATTGCGCTCCATACTGCGCGCCGGCCTCCGATGCGTGCTGCGTGACGATCGCGAAGCACATATACCGCCCGAGCTCGATAACCCCGATGAGCAACAAGATCAGAAAAGGCATGGCGATCGCAAACTCGACCATCGCGCTGCCGGAATTACCGCGGAGCAACTTGCGCATGCCTATTCTCCCAGCGCCGCCCCGCCTGCCGAGCCGTAGCCCGGTGCGGGGGTGCCGATGTTCAAGCCGACGCTGGTGCTGATATTCATCTGGCCGAAGACCAGCATCGTAAAGGCTCCGGAGTTTGAGCTGTAGTTGACCTGTGAGGTCGGATAGTAGAGGAGGCCCGTCAACGCACAAACGCAGGTGCTGTAGTCCACCGAGTTGGATTGCGAACCGGGACGCCAGAATAGAACGCCGGCAGTGTTTCCGGTGGTAGGGGCAGCGAGCGTGAGAGTCGCGGCGCTGAAATTGGTATCGTTGACCGATGACGACATGACGAACGTGACCCCGCTGCTGCACGAGGTAAAGGTGCCTTGCAAGTGGAGCTGACTCCCGGTAACGTCGATAATGCCGCACACCGAGGCGGTGCCGCTCAAGTCGAAGCTGGAGTAGCAGCTCGTTTGACCGGCGAAACCAACGCTCCCGCCAGTCTGGTTCAGGTTCTGGTTGCAGGAGCCGGGGCGTTGTTCGTCAGCCATGCGCAACCGGAAAAAGTCGCGCAGGGGTCGGGAACGACGGTCATCGGCTGCGGCGTCGCGCTCTCAAAGTTCGCGCCGCTGATGTTATTGGCGCCGTTGGCGTATCCGATGTACGCGGCGTTAACCGTCGAGTTGCTGAAGTTCGCGAAGGCATTGATGTAGATCGAGCACTTCGGCATCTGAATGTGCGAGTTGCTGAAGTTCGTCTGATCGGCCTGAGAAAAATCCAAAAGCCAGATGCAGCCGGAGCCCCCGCTGGCCTGGTTCGCCAGGCCCACGGCTTGCGTCGACTCAACCCCGGTTAGGCCGAATAGCCTGGAGAAGGTCGTCATTTTCGTCTTGGTGATCGTCACGGCAACCGCGCACTTGTTGTTTGCATACGGCCCGGACGACGGCGGGCTGGTAGCCTGGACGTAGGCGCTTGCATAACCGTTGAGAGCTGCGTCCGCATAGGCGGCACTAACCGCATCGCTTGCATTGGCGCAGTTGTCAGCGAAGGTTCTTTGGGCTGCGCCCATGGCGGCAGCGTCCGTGGCGGCCTGCTGGTTCTCTTGCTGGTATTCGAGATAGCCGATGTCTATCGCGAGGCCGGCAAAGCCCATCAAAACAGCCAAACTGATGGCCATTAAAGGCAGGATCGCGCCCCGCTGGCCCATATTTACTCGCATATCCAATTCCAATCAGCCGAGAAGCATAAGTGATTGCTACCCGAGTGAGGATTTTATTCGCAGGTCCCGGGACGCCCGCCCTTCTAAACTTCTCTAAAAACGCAATGTTAATTGCCGCTTACGGCTTTGCGCACGAAGACGAATCGACTCGCGAACGCGCCGTAAGCCTTATCGCCGCAGCGGTGGTTTAGCGTCGATCAAAAAGGCGGGGTCGGCGAAACGGCTACACCGACAGGCAGCCAGTTACGCACTTCAAGCGTCCAGAGCCGCCGGCCGGTTGCGTAATCGAGCGCGACCATCGTATTCGGCCTTTTCGGGCCCGATCCTAAACCGCGTACGGAAGAGCTTATTTCGAACGGATAGGAGACGTATATCCTGTTGCCACCCCGATCGAAGGCGAAGCAGCACGGATCCGACTGTCCCGTGCTTATCACGCGCGACGGCCGCTTACGCCTGTCGGTAAAAACGTCGATGGTTCCGCGAGTCTCGTCGGCCACCAGCAGCGCACCATGGTCGTCGATGGCAATACCGGCGATCGTAGGGATGGCCAGTGGACGGAGCAAGTCGATGCCTTTGGTGGCGCCGGGACGATAGCGTTTTACCTGCCCCCAGCCGGTTATGTTGCTCGTCATGCCGACGTACAAATTGTTCTGAGCATCGACGGTGACGGAGCCCGGGGCTCCGTCGGGAATAATAAGCCGGGTCTGTTTGGTGCCTCCCGGCCCGAACACGTGCACTCGGCCATTGTAGCCACTGCCGCAAGGATCGGCCACGTAAACCGTACCGTCCGAGGCGACGGCGACGTCAGACGCGCAAAGAATCGCGCCCCGATATACACGAATGGGCTTATGGCCGCCTTTCGCGTAGACGGTGATGCGATCGTTCAAGCCCTCGTCCTCATTTGCCACATAAAGATTCCCGCCAGAATCAATCCAGATCCCATCAGGAACCGAGACGCCCTTGCTGATCGAATCAACGACGCCTTTGGAGGGGTCGTCTCGAAGAAAGATGTCGATGCGGGACGGCAGGGTCCCATAACGGTAATCTAGGTCAGTTTTTGGGTCAAGGAGAACGGCACCGGCCTATTACCTGAGGTCTTGACTTTCTTCCGCTTGAATGCGATAAAAGATTTATTATGTCGCAT
>PMTY01000016.1:461-2699 GCA_003167155.1 Candidatus Cybelea tumulisoli | reverse complement strand
ATTCCAAAGACGACCGGTCGAGAGCGCTTCGGCGAACAATTTCTCGCACAACACGCGCGGCTCAGGGCGCTCTCGCTCGAAGATGGTACCGCCACACTCTCAGAGGTGACGGCTGCATCGGTCGCGCAGGCGATCGAGCGAACCGGATTGCGAAATGCCCGCGTTTTCGTCAGCGGCGGGGGCGCCCGCAATCGCACGTTGATGGAACGTCTGGCGGCACGGCTGCATCCCGCACCCGTCGAACTCTCCGATGTGATGGGGTTGCCGGCGGAGGCCAAGGAGGCGATGGCCTTCGTGGTGCTCGGTTACGAAACACTGCGCGAGCGCGCCGGCAACGTTCCGGCGGCGACCGGCGCCGATCGTCCCGTCGTGCTCGGCGCGATCGCGCCGCAAAACCTGCGAGAGCTGCTCGCGCGAGTCGACCGCGAATGCCTGATGGTAGCCTCGTGACGGATCGCCTCCCGCCGACCGAAGACGAAAACCCGCAGAGCGCGGGGCTAGATCTCCTGCCCACGCCGGCTCTCGTTGAGTTGCTGATCGCCGACCAGCGCACCGCGATCGATGCCGTGCTCGCGCAAACGCAGCCGATTGCAACCGCCGTTGACGAGATCGCGCGCCGGCTTCGGCGCGGCGGCCGACTGCATTATGTCGGTGCCGGCAGCAGCGGACGAATCGCGACGCTCGATGCATCCGAGATGCCGCCGACCTTTGGAACGCCGCCGGAGATGGTGCAGTCGCACATCGCCGGCGGAACGCCCGCGCTCATCCAAGCGGTGGAGGGCGCCGAAGATGACGCGGAGGCCGGCAACGACGCGATGCTCGAGTGCGTTCGCCCCGACGACGCGGTGCTCGGCATCTCGGCGAGCGGAACCGCGGCCTTTGTCGTCGCCGCGATTGCGCGCGCAAAAACGATCGGCGCCTACACGATGGGCCTCACCGTCGACGCCGAATCCGCCCTTGCGCGCGCGGCAGACCTGGCGATCGTTCTCCCGACCGGCGCCGAAGTGATCGCCGGATCGACGCGATTGAAGGCGGGGACGGCGCAAAAAGTCGCGCTCAATGCAATCTCCACCGCGGTCATGGTGCGCTTGGGCAAGGTCCACGATAACTTGATGGTCGACGTCGTCGCAAACAACCGCAAACTCAGCGGCCGCGCGCTACGCCTGGTCGTGCGTCTCGCGCAGGTGAACCAGGCGCGGGCCGAAGAGCTGCTCACCCAAGCCGGAGGAAGCATCAAGATCGCCGTGGTGATGGAGCGTCACAGGGTCGACGCAAAACAAGCCCGCGCGCTCCTGCAACAAAACGACGGCGTACTGAGACAACTTCTCTGACACAACTCGCCGCACTGCTGCTGGCAGCCATTGCCTTCGTGCCGATGGACGACCGCCCCGTGACGTCCGAGCTGCCCGTGATGCTCGGACGAATCGCCGGCATCCGCGTCGAGGCGCCGCCGCGTGAATTAATCGGCAGGTTTCTCGATCCGGGGCGTTCCGACGATCTCATTGCCTGGCTCAACCGCGAAGCCGCCAGACCGCAGACCCGCGCCTTCGTCGTCTCGACAGATATGCTGGCCTACGGCGGTCTCACCGCCTCGCGCGTTCCCGGCCCATCCTACGCCGACGCCGCCTTTCGCTTGCGCGCACTCGCGCAGTTGCGCCGCGAATATCCCAGCGCGTGGATCGGCGCCTTCGGCACGATCATGCGCCTCGCCCCGACCGGCATCCCGGCCGGCACGCCATTTTTCGCCGCATATCCCATCTGGCCGTATATGCAGCAATATGCCAACCTGCACGATCCGCCGTTGCCCAGCGAAGCAGCGAGCGCAGAACACCTCCGCCAGTTGGTTGGCGAGCCACTCGGCGCGTATCTCGCAACGCGCGCGCGCGACCTCGCCGTCGATCGCCTTCTCTTACAAATGACGGCAAAGGGCGTCATCGATCGCCTCGTACTCGGTCAAGACGACGCGGGTCCGGTTGGCCTCCACGTACGCGAAGTCGCGCTTCTGCAATCGGAGCTGGCGACCGAAAATCTGTCAAACCGCGCGTCGATCGAGCCCGGCGCCGACGAACTCGGCATGGCCTTGGTCGCCCACGCCATCACGCGCGCCGCGAAGTGGACGCCGCGCATCGGCGTGCACTACTCGACCCCGGCGGGCGCCCTCTACCAAGATCCGATCGAATACGCCCCGATTTCCGCGGCGATCGACGCACTGATCGAAGTCTGCGGCGGCCTCCGCGA
>PMTY01000016.1:0-455 GCA_003167155.1 Candidatus Cybelea tumulisoli | reverse complement strand
GGCTTAGCCTCGCGCCTCGACGCCTACGCATCCTGGAACACCAACGCCAACACGGTCGGAACCGCACTCGCCGAAGCAATCGCCGCCGGCGCCGGAAGGCGACTGCACACCTACGATGCCCTAGCGCACCGTACGTTTACCTTCGTGCGCTTCGTCGACGATTACGCCTATCACGACGAAGTCCGCCCGCAACTCAACGCCACCCTCGCCGCCCAGGGAATAACCGACCACACGCTCCTAACCCCCGCCACCGCCGCCTCAATCGCCCAACTCGACCGCGCGCTACTCTGGAACGACGCCGTCGGAATTCTCTCGCAACTCGATCCAAACTACCATGTAGCCGCCATCTCGATCGGCCTCCCATGGAACCGAACCTTCGAAACCTCCATTAACGTAGGCATCGCCCCCAACATCTAATAGGAACCTTCGTAGGACCCAACAGACTCCTAGCACCG
>PMTY01000035.1 GCA_003167155.1 Candidatus Cybelea tumulisoli | reverse complement strand
GCATTATAGCGCGAAGTAGGCCCCGGGACCTTCGATTTTTATGCAGCACGAGCACAGATTCGGCTTTGCAACGCGCGCGATCCACGCCGGAACGCCGCCCGATCCGGCGACGGGTTCGCGCGCCGCTCCGATCTACCAAACGGCGGCGTACGTCTTCGGCTCGACCGAGCAGGCGGCCGAACTTTTTGCATTGCGCAGTTACGGCCACATCTACAGCCGCATCAGCAATCCGACGGTCGCCGCGTTCGAGGAGCGCATGGCCAGCCTCGAAGGCGGACTCGGCGGGATTGCGTTCTCCAGCGGCCTGGCGGCGCAGCTCTGCACGGTGCTCTCGCTGGCGCAGTCCGGCGATCATTTAGTCTGCGCGCAGAACGTCTACGGCGGCACGGTGACTCAGCTCAGCGTAACGGTCAAGCGCATGGGCATCGAGACGACGTTCGTATCGGCGGAGAATCCGGAGGAGGCGCGCGCCGCGATCCGTGGTGAGACGAAGTTTGTTTTTGTCGAAACGATCGGCAATCCGTCGGGCATCGTTGCGGACCTGCAGGCCTTCGCGGCGGTTGCGCATGACGCGGGCGTGCCGCTGGTGGTGGACAACACGTTTGCCACGCCCTATTTCTGCCGGCCGATCGAGCTGGGCGCCGACATCGTTCTGCACTCGGCGACGAAGTTCATCAACGGACATGGAACGGCGATCGGCGGCGTCTTGGTGGAATCCGGAAAGTTTCCGTGGGGAAACGGTCGCTTTCCACTGCTCGACACACCGAGCCTCGGTTATCACGGAAAGGTCTTCACCGAAACGTTCGGCGAGTACGCGTTCTTGATGCGAGCCCGCGCCGAAGTCTCACGCGACGTCGGCGCCGCGATGTCGCCGATGGATGCCTGGCTGATGCTCCTTGGCCTGGAAACCCTGGAACTGCGGATGGACCGTCACGTGCGTAACGCGCGCGCGGTCGTCGCCTTTCTTCGCGATCGCCCCGAGGTTGCGTGGGTACGCGAGCCGGAGATGGGCTCGGTCTTTACCTTCGGACTGCGCGGCGGCCGCGAGGCCGGGCAGCGCTTTATCGACGCGCTCGAGCTGTGGAGTCACCTCGCCAACATCGGCGACGCCAAGAGCCTCGTGATTCATCCGGCCTCGACCACGCATTCGCAACTTTCCGACGAAGAACTGCGCCGAGCAGGGGTCGAGCCCGAGAGCATCCGTCTCTCGGTCGGCCTGGAAGACGTGGACGACCTACTTTGGGACCTCGACACCGGCCTGCGCGCAGCCGCCGCTTGATCCTCACAACGCCGGCACAGATTCGCGATTTGCTCGCGCGCGTGCGCACGGTTGCGATGGTCGGCGCATCGAGTAATCCGCTGCGTCCAAGCTACACGGTCTTTTCGTATCTGCGAACGCAGACGGCGTACGAGGTCACGCCGATCAATCCGACGCTCACCGAAATCGACGGCATCGCGGCTTATCCGTCGCTCGAAGCCTATGCGCCAAAGCGCGGCGCGCCGGACGTCGTGGACGTCTTTCGCAAGCCGAGTGAAGTCGTCGGCGTCGTCAACGACGCGATCGCTTCGGGAGCAAAGGCAATCTGGTTTCAGTACGGCGTCGTCGACGCCGAAGCAATAGCGCTTGCCGACCAGGCGGGCCTGGATGTCGTCGTCGATCGTTGCATGAAGGTCGAGTACGCGCGCTTCCGCGGCGGCCTCTCGATGAGTGGGCTGAACAGCGGACTGATTTCGTCGCGCCGCGCGGACGAGCAGCCTTAGCGAGAGACTAGCCGTACGCTCTTGCGAAAGCCGTGAGTGCGCGCCTTTCGCTCGAACGCCGCGTCGCTGGTGATCAGAACATCTGCCTCTGCTTCCGCCAGCGCAAGATACAGGCAGTCGTAAACCGGGTGATCCAGCCGACCTGCCAGCTCGGCGGCACGCGCCGCATGAGCGCGTGACGGTACGATTCGAACGTAATCGAGCGTGCTCAGAAGGACCGAAAGCGTGGGAACGCTTCGACCCGCCCGCCGCAGCTTCCAAAAAGCATTCAGCGTTTCAGGAATCAGGAGATCGGGCGCGGCGAGTTCTTCCCCGACCAAGTGACGCTGCGACTCCGGGTTGCCGAACGAAGCCACCAGAGCGCTCGCATCAACGATCAACGCGCCCGGTCCTCGCGCAGTGCGGCGAGGGCGGCCTCGACATCGAAATCCCATTGGCCTTGTTCCCGCAAGCGATGGAGCTCCTTGAGGAGCGCGGTACCGGAGTACGGGCCTTCGGCTTGAAGCGCCGCTAGCGCTTCAGCTTGGAGGGATCGTCCGTGGCGCTTCGCGCGGGCTTTGAGCCGAGCAACCGTAACTTCGGGCACGTTGCGGATGAGCATGTCTCCCATGATAGCATTAATGATATCAACGCCCGAGTCCCTTGGTCAAGCAGTCTTAGAAGTGCCCGCTAAAGGCTAACCGAGGCCGAGCGCCGTTCTCGCAAGTCCTCCGAGTCAAGCGAACAGCCGCGCGGCTCGGCGTCGATCTCGCGCCCGATTAGCACGAGCCCGTCGCCGTACTGTTTACCGAGATCCTCCGTCTGGATCGCGATGCACGACGAGCGGTTCGCTAGATCGACGTGCAGGATGGAGCCAATCTCGCCAAACGGCATAGTCTTTCGGTCCGGTCCAACGACGCGCGCGCGCAGCCACGGTGGCGCGATCTTGCGCCGCTGCGCAAGCACGGCACCGGCGGACACGCGATCGTAGTATTGGGATGAGAGTTCCGTCATCCCATACTCGGCTCTGATCGCTTCCGGGACAACGTAGAAGCGGTCGCAGGCGCGTTCGTACAGCTGCTCGCGCGAGACCATCCGCGAACGTCCTTTGAAGCCGCCAGTCTCAATGATCCGCGAACCCGGCGGTAATGAGACGCGCAGCCCGTCGCCCTCCATGGCGTCTAGTACGTACACGAGCGCGAAGGCAGTCGCCACCAGGCAGACGGCCTGACGCTCTGCCGCCGCCTGCAGTAAGTCGCTCTTAAGCGTCTCAAACAGCAGCTCGCCGTCGCGGAGATACCAGCCGGCCTTTCCGTCGCCGCGCTCTTCCGCCACGCGCTTCATCATGTATCCCAGCGATGAATGCGGCGACTCGAGTGGATTCGGCACGCAATTGAAGTAGCGCAGCGCAACGCCGTCACCGAGCATGAAGCGATCGAAGCCGGCCAGCAGCGCTGCATCGTACAGCGCGGGCGTTTCCAGATAATGGCGGCCGGGTTTGCCATCGGTCGTACCGCTTGTCTCGAAGATGAGCGCGGCTACAGCGGGATCGAACGTCGTCAGCGCGGCTTCTTTGAAGGCCGGAGCGGGAACCGCCGGAATCGCCTCCCACGACGCGGGAAACGCATCGCGCGTCACCCCCAGGCGTTCGCAGTAGCGCGCGTAGGGAACGTTGTAGCGAAGTTGGTAGTCGAAAAGGCGCAGGGCGAGGTCGTCGAACTCGCCCTGCTTTAGTTCGATGCCGTCGTGATGCCAGGCGTTGATGACGCCGAGGATCTCGCGATCGAGTGCCTGAGATTCCGTAGAATAGTCCAAAGTTTGCGATCCGTCACCCTTCGACTGCGCTCAGGGTGACGCTGGAGGTTTCGCCCTTCGGCTCCGCTCAGGGTGACACGGTGGGAGATTTAGGTGGACTGGGTTACTAGTTCGACGATCGAGAGTTCGGCGGCGTCGCCGGGGCGGACGCGCGTCTTGGTAATGCGCGTATACCCGCCACTGCGGCCTTTTAGGGCGGGAGCGATCTGCTCGACGAGCTTCTTTACTACCGCGGGCTCGGTAAGGAACTCGGCGATCTGGCGCCGAGCGGCGAGATCGCCGGCCATGGCCGTCGTGATCAATCGCTCGGCGACCTTACTGATCTCCTTGGCCTTCGTCGAAGTGGTTTCGATCTTTTCGTATTTGAAGAGCGAGGTTGCGAGATTTCGCAAAAGCGCCTTCCGATGACCGTCGGTACGCGAGAGCCGTTTGTACGCAATGGAATGCGGCATGTTCGTTACAACGCTACGACTGGCGCAGCGCCAACCCCCTCTCAGCCAGAACCTGTTTGATCTCGTCGAGCGACTTCTTGCCGAAGTTGCGCATCTTCATGATTTCGTCTTCGGTCAAGTCCAGCAGCTCGGAGACTTTCGAGATACCGGCGCGTTTGAGGCAGTTAAACGAGCGGACCGAGAGGTTGAGCGTCTCGACGGGGATATCCCACTCGTTGGGCGGCGCCTCCGGTAGCGGCTCCGCGCGATTCGTAAACGAAACGAAGAGATCGAGCTGCTCTTGCATGATCGTCGCAGCGGTCGAAAGCGCATCGTCCGGCGTGATCGAGCCGTTGGTCTCGACTTCGACGGTCAAGCGGTCGAAATCCACGCTCTGCCCCACGCGCGTATCGTCGACGGTAAAGTTGATCTTGCGAATCGGTGAAAAGATCGAGTCCAGCGGAATCAATCCGATCATGTGCTCGACGTTGCGCTGGCGGTCGGCCATCACATAGCCGCGCCCCTTCTCGACGCCGATCTCCATCGTCAGCTTCGCGTCCTTCGAGGAGAGCGTGGCCAGACGGTAACTGGGATCGAGAACCTCGACGTCGGCATCGGGCACTATGTCGCCTGCAGTTACTTCGCGCGCGCCGCTGACGGCGAGCGTCAGAACCTTCGGCTCGTCGCTGTTGAGCTTGACGGGCAAGCCCTTGAGGTTGAGCATCAGTGCGATCGTATCTTCCACCATCCCCGGGATGGTCGAAAACTCGTGCAGTACGCCGTCGATCTTCATGTACGTCACCGCGGCGCCTGGAATAGAGCTGAGCAAGACGCGCCGCAGCGCGTTGCCGAGCGTGATTCCAAAGCCGCGCTCGAGCGGTTCGATAACGAACTTGGCGTAGTTGTCGCGACGCTCGCGAACTTCGATGGTCGCGCCGACCGGCGTTTCCAACATGGTCATTTGAGTATTGTATCCTTTATTGCCGCTTACGTTATCCGTTCGTCACCGCGTGACGAGCGATCGGACGCCTAGCGGCGGTGTGGTGTTGTTAGCGCGAGTAGTATTCGACGATGAGCTGCTCGTCGACCGGCGTGTCGATCTGCTCGCGCGGAGGTGCTTGCAGTACCTTGGCAGTCTTCGTTTCGTCGTTCCATTCCAGCCAGTCCGGGGGCCGCCGGCTCTGCGCAACTTCGAGGTTCGACCCGAAGACCGGCGACTTAAGACTCCCCGGAGCGATCGTGATCGTGTCGCCGGCACGCACGACGTACGATGGAATATTCACGATGCGACCGTTGACCCTGAAGTGACGATGCGTAACGAGCTGGCGCGCCTGGGCCCGGCTCTGCGCCAAGTTCAACCGGTAGATTACGTTATCGAGCCGCCGCTCGAGCAGTTGCAGGAACGTTCGCCCGGTCTGGCCCGGAACGCGAGCGGCCTCGCGGAAATAGTTTCTGAACTGCGTCTCGTGCACGCCGTAATAGCGGCGCATCTTCTGCTTCTCGCGCAGCTGACGCCCGTATTCGGAGACCTTCGTCCGCGATTTGTTGCCGGTCGTTTTCTGACCGGGAGCCGTACCGCGCCGCTCGACCGCGCACATGCGGGAGAGGCAGCGGTCGCCCTTGAGGAACAGCTTGATCTTTTCGCCCGTTTTGCTGGCCGCGGTTTCGCGGCGGCAGAGCCGGCAGACCGGCCCGGTATATCGCGACATCGGCCTATACCCGGCGCCGCTTCGGCGGCCGGCAACCGTTGTACGGTATCGGCGTTACGTCTTTGATCATCGTGATCTCGAGGCCGGCAGCCTGAAGCGAGCGAATCGCGGCCTCTCTCCCGGCGCCTGGACCTTTGACCAGCACCTCCGTGGACTTCATCCCGTGCTCCATCGCTTTGCGGGCCGCCGCTTCGGCGGCCATCTGAGCCGCAAACGGCGTGGACTTCTTCGATCCCTTAAAGCCGAGGTTTCCAGCGGAGGCCCACGAGATGACGCCGCCATGCGGATCGCTGATGGTTACGATGGTATTGTTAAACGAGGCATGGACGTGCGCGACGCCCGACGCAACGTTCTTTACTTCGCGTTTCTTGCGCGACTTCGTTTGCTTCTTGGCAGCCAAAATCTCTCCCGATTTACGACGTGATGGGTCCGCGGCACCCTGAAGGCGCCAAGAAGGTATCTTACCCCAGGGGATGCGGCCCGGTCAAATCGAGGGCAATAACTTACTTGGCGCACTTTGTGCTTGAACCGGGCGAGCGGCAAGCGTCTAGCGCATCGGGTAACGTCGGCCAATGAGAACCGCGATCAGGCCGACTGCAGCCATGCCGCCTATCAGGTAGGAGCGGGCTGCAAGCCCGGCGATACCGACCACAACGCAAAGCGGAAGAAGCACCTCAAAGACGCGCTCCCAGCCGTCGCGGTAGCCCCTGTCGTAAGGCGACTCTTCATCCTCTGGCTTCACGCTCGTTCCTTCGGCGTCGTGGCATTACTCCACTAGGCAAGCGAGCGACCAGGTTGACCGAATCCCGAAACCCTGGTAAGCATAAAGAGGGCCCGCTGCTTCCAGCGAGCCCGTTTCTAGGGTCGTATTATTGGTTCGGCGCGGCGAGCCCATCGGGGAGATCGCATCGGCCATACCTCCTGGGAACACCCTTACTGAACGCTCCGTCGGCCCTCGACGGGGCGTTCTGCGTTCCTAAGTGCAAATAATAGCCGATTGAGGCGCCAGAGGCAAGCCCCGGCTGAGATTCCATAGCCTCGGAGTCGCGGCGTCTATCTAAACTCTTGCGCTAACTTGATTCAGAGGCTAGCTTCTGGTAAACTATGAGGGACGAGGAGTCTACATATATGGAAAACGACACAAAATCTACCAGGCAGCGTTCGCCAAACTACCCAGCGTACCCGCTACAGGCGGCCATTGAGTTTGTCCGACGCGTCTATGCAACGGAAAAGAGGTCCGCTGTGCCGTTGGTGATCGTTGGGCGCGCCCTGAGCGACGACGATATGTCGTCTGGGCTAAGTGGCCCGGCTCGCTCTAAAATCGCGTCCATGCGGCAATATTCGCTGCTTGAGGATACCGGGAACGGCAAGCTCCGCGTGTCTGATCGCGCGTTGGCAATCTTGCAGAAGCCCTCACCCACCCAATACGCGCTGGCGGTTTGTGAGGCTTCCCTTGCCCCGGCGCTTTTCACCGAGATCAGGGAGCAGCACGCCGATGCTTCGGACTCAGCTTTACGCTATTACCTTATGACAGAAAAGCAATTTACCGAGGACGGTGCCAATAGAGCCCTTCGGTCCTACCGTGAGACTATGGAATTTGCTAACCTGCAGACCGAGAGTTATACTGCTGAGGGCGGGCCTGTCACCCTCGGCGAACAGCTTGACGAATCTTCGCGTAAATTTAAGGTTTCTCAGGCGTCGGCGAGCGTCCAAGGTCCAGCTTCGCTTGAAAACCTATCGCGAGGAGTTAACTCTATGGCCTATACTTGGCCGCTACCCGATGACGTAGTAGCTCAGGTGGCCCTCTTGGGCTCAAAGCCAACGGTTCGGGCAATCAACCGCCTTATCACCTTTTTGGAATTCATGCGCGACGATCTGAACGAAGGCGCATTTGCCAAAGGACCTCAGGATGCCCCAGCCGCAGACGCTTAAGGAGGCGATCACCTATTTTGCGGACCTTGACCGGGCCCACGCGTATATCGTGGGCCTACGGTGGCCTAATGGCGTAGCTTGCCCTCGAATGGGCTGCGGCTCAGCCGATGTTCGCTTTATCGCCTCCCGGCGCGTTTGGCGCTGTAAGGAATGCAAGCGCCAATTCTCAGCCAAGGTCGGGACGATCTTTGAAGATTCCCCGCTTGGTTTCGACAAGTGGCTCCCGGCGCTTTGGATGCTTACCAACTGCCGCAACGGTATCTCGTCCTACGAGATCGCCCGTGGCCTTAGC
>PMTY01000180.1 GCA_003167155.1 Candidatus Cybelea tumulisoli | reverse complement strand
AAGAGCGCGGGTTCGACCGTCGCCGACCTACGATCGGAATCCCCGTATCATGAGTGCCTAACGTACGGACCGAAGAAGAAAGACTGTTACCTTCCGCCTGGCGAGATCGGCCCGGCCATGCTGCGACCGGACGGAACGGTCTTCGCGACCGGCTCCGGCGAAGGCCCCAGCGGCTCGGGAACCGGCAACACCGCAATCTATACGGTCGGCAGCGGCGGCTGGGCGGCCGGCCCGCAGTTTCCCAACGGCGACAATGCCGGCGACTCGTTCTCGGTGCTGTTGCCCTCCGGTGACGTCTTAGTCTTTGGCGTTAGCGGCGAAATGTATGATTTCAACGGTACCACGATGACGGGAGTCGGGACGGAAGGCGGCACTCCGATTCTGCTTCCAACGGGCCAAGTTGCGATGTTCGGTTCGAGCGTGGTCTTGTACACCCCCACGGGTAAATCGAACTCGGCGTGGGCTCCCACGATCAAGACTTGTCCGAAGAGCATCAAGGGCGGCGCCACCTATAAGATTTCCGGAACGCAGTTCAACGGTATGTCGCAGGCCATGTCTTTCGGCGACGAATATCAAAACGCGGAGAACTACCCGTTGGTCCGGATCACCAATACGAAGAGCGGCGACGTGTTCTACGCCCGAACGCACAACCACAGTTCGATGGGCGTTCAAACCGGCTCGCTCGTCGTGACCACCCAATTCGACGTGCCGGCGAAGATCGCTACCGGCCCCGCCACTCTCGAGGTCGTTGCCGACGGCATCCCATCGAAGCCGTTTAACGTAAGCGTTAAGTAAAATCGCATAAGTAAGTTCGCAGTTTGATGGGAGCCCTCATTTAGTCCAGATCGTCCTTCGACTCGCTGCGCTCGCTCAGGACAGGCATCGGCGAGGGGTGAAGTTTATTTCCTCTGCTTTGTCATCCTGAGCGCAGTCGAAGGACCCGAGGCGACGAAGAGCTGGGCTAAATGAGGGCTCCTTGAGACTAAAGGTTGTCGTCGGGGTCGGGATCTAGCGATGACGGAGGCTGCTTCAAGAAATCGCCGGCCTGCAACGGCGCTTTGATCCGCACGAACTTGCGCGGCGCTTGATCGTAGTTGAAGAATTCGGAGAGATTGTCGGAACGCTCGTCGGTGGCTCCGAGCGAACCTAAATCAAAGTTCGTTTCGACGAACTTCAAGATGCTGCCGAACTCGTGCACGCGATGGGAGACGAAGCCTTTTTTCGCGTAGGGTGAGATGACGATCAGCGGGACCCGGAAGCCCAACTCGTATGAGTTATACATCGGGGGCGACACGTGATCGAACCAGCCTCCCCAGTCGTCCCACACCACCAGGATCACCGTGTTGTTCCAGTACTGGCTCTCGCCGACGGCATTCACGACGGTCGCGACCCACGAAGGGCCCGAGCCTTTGTTGGATCCGGTGTGGTCCGACGAGGCCGAGGTGGGCGTCACCCACGATACGGTGGCCAAACTCCCCTGGGAGATGTCGGTGAGGACCCTGGTCGGCGGGGTTACGTCGTCGGTCTCGAATTCAGCGCTGTCGCGAATCTCCTCGAATGCGTCGGGGGCGTTCCAGAGACCGGCGTGCGGGTGAGTCCCGTAGTATCGCCAGCTCAGCGACTTCTTCTCGATCAAATCGGGGAGCGCAATGTGATTGAAGCAAGGATAGGCTTGCTTATTTTCCTGCCCCTTTGGATTGATGAGAACCACCAGGGAGCCGGGCGGCGAGTCGCAACCGCCCGTAAAGCTACCGTTGGGTGCCAGCGGGTTCTCGGCGGCAAGCAGCGGCGATTTCGGCGAGATCTCCGAGGTTCCGCTCAACAGATACATATGCGCGGGGAAGCTGGGGCCCTGATTGCTCTCGAACATTCGGTCAGCAAATCCATACTCTTCGGCCATCGCAAAGTACGGCTTTATGTCTTCATGGGGCACGTAGCCGTAGGCCCGCTCGTCTTTTTTCGGACAGTCACGCCGGTTGCGGCAATGAGTGACCACCTTGTCGAAACCGTCGAGACGGCCGCCGTCATACTCGATCTCGAAGGCGGAGTGCCTATGTGAGATGCCGTAGCGAGCGGCGAGCGCGACCGGCTGCAACTGGGTGTAGCCGCCGGCGGAGTTCTTACCTTGGGTTGCGGTGTCGGCGCCGGGAAGTCCGTTGAAGAGATTGTCGACGGTACGGTTCTCTTGAATAATGATGACGACGTGGTCGACCTTCGAAGTTAGGGGCAAAGCACCAGCGCGGGACGCGGGATTAGCGGGGAAGATCTTCGTCGTGTCTTGACCGCAGCCGGCTAGTGCGAAGAACAAGGAAAGGGACGCGACAAAGAATCGCTTCAAGATGGACCTAACCCCCAATTGACTCACGGTGTTTTTCGGCGATATTCGCGACTTCGCGCGCGGCCTCCCTGTAATACGCGCGAGCGTGGCTACGTCGGAACGCAGGCCGCCCAGGTCAGTTCGTTCATGGCCTTGCTGAACGTCCACCAACCGTCGTACCCGTGGCCGCCGCCGGTGGCAACGCCTGGGTGCTCCTGAGTCGGAGGTCCGGGCCACTGATTGTCGCCCATGGAACCGCCGATCACGCTGTAGCCCGAGCCGCAGCCGGCGTAGACGCTCTTCGGCTTCTGACTCTTATTCCAAGCGTGCTTAATGAGGACACCGGCGGAGACTCTCGCGCACGAAGCGTAGGATATTCCTCCGCCGCTCACCCAGTAGGTGTTGGTGCTCGAGTTAAACCAGGAGCCGGAGATCGTGCCAAATCCAAACCCGGTGACGAGCGTGTATCCCGCCCGGCATTGAGCGCCGGCGACACCGCTGATCGATCCCGCGGAACGCCATTGAAAGTACTTTCGCGCGGTCAACCTGGGAAGGCACGAGGCAAAGGCCTCGGCGCTTGCGTTTGAATCCGGCTTCACGAACCAACTATCATACTTCGAGTTGGCATACCCGGTGCCAACGAAGCTGCCGTCGCTGCTGCTCGACCCGCCTGCGACAACCTTATACCCTTGCGGACACTGGGCGACGGCTATCCTTCCTTTGGACCCCCACGCGGCGATTCGCTTGAACTCCGACGAGTTCACGGTCTGCGGCTGCGCTCCGGCCTCCATCGAGAGGTCCGGCGGAATAGCCGAAGCGCCCCTCGAGCCCGAACAGCCCGAAAGGGCAATCAGCGCGACGGCAATCGTACGCGCATTCTTTAAAGAAAGTCTTGCTACAGACTCGCTGGATATGCTCATTGACAATTTAAACTACCATGGTAGCCGACGGCGCGTCAACGAGCCGCCCGGCGTTGACGCGTTTGCAAAAATTTTCGGGCGTTCGATTCTCCGGCGCGTTTTTCTCTGGGCCACCGCAATCCAAACCTGAGTCCGGGGCGTTCACTAAGCCATCGAGGGGGAGCGACGATGGCTTTTAAGGTGACGCGGTTCGTGGCTTTGGGCGCTTGGAGCGCCATCTTTTCGCTCGCGACCGCCGCCGCGGTTTGCGCCCACCCGCTGGGAAACTTCACGATCAATCACCTCGCCGAGATACGCCCGCAGCGTGGAGCGCTGCGCATCCATTACGTTCTCGACATCGCGGAGATTCCGACGTTCCAAATCATGCATGCGAGCACGTGGACTCCGCAGCGGCGGCGCGATTGGGAGAACGAAGAGGCGCTTCGCGTAGCGCAGGGGCTCTCCATCGAAGCCAACGGCGGCGCGCTTTTGATGCGCCTCGAACGGACAGCGTCGCGCACTCGTCCGGGCGCCGGCGGACTTCCCATCCTGTATTGGACCGGCGACTTCACCGCCGCGGCGCCCTTGAAGTCGACGGTAACCGTTCGCGATCTCGTCTACGCCGATCGGCGAATCGGTTGGAAGGACATCGTGTTGCCCGGCCTCTCCGAGCCGACCGACGAACTGCGCTCGTATCCCGGCGCGCTGGTCGGCTCGCCTCGGCACAACGACGTCGCGACGTTCGATCTGGTTAACGGGCGCGTTGCGCACGTGCGCGTTAGCGGGGACGATGCGGGCTCCTGGGGAGCGAACTCGATCGTGCGATCGTCGGCCCTGTCCGATCTCTTCTCGCGCGGCACGCAGACGCCGCTCTTGATCTTGCTGACGATCCTGGCCGCCTTTGGACTCGGGGCACTCCACGGCCTCGAACCGGGCCACGGCAAAGCGTTGCTCGCCTTCACGCTGGTTGGAGCTCGGGCAACGTTCAAACAAGCCGTAATTTTGGCGGGCGCGCTGACCTTCGCGCATACGATCGCCGTGCTTTTGCTCGGGGCGCTGCTCTTCTTTGCGGCCGGATTCGCCACGGAGAGCCTCTTCACGTGGATCACGCTGCTCTCCGGTGCGGCCGTTGCCGTCATCGGGGCGCGCACGTTGTCGGCGGCGGTGAATCGTGCGAGGCAGGCGCACGACCATCAGCACCAGCACGAACACGCTCATGCGCACGCGATCCCGGGCGCGGCACCGCTCCATTTCCCGAGCGCGGTGATCGCAGCAATGAGCGGCGGCATCGCACCCTGCCCGGCAGCAATCGTCGTACTGCTCACGGCGTTGCACCTGCACCGAGTCGGTTACGGTCTCTTTCTCATCGTCGTTTTTAGTCTCGGCCTGGCGACGATTCTAACGGGCCTGGGCATCGCGGTCGTCCACGGGGCCGCCTGGCTGCAGCGGCGATCGTCGTTTGCGCGCCTTACGCGCATCGCTCCATTCCTTACCTCGGGCGTCATCTCGACTATCGGTGCGATCATGCTCGCCCAAGGGCTCGCCGATCAAGGCGTTGCCGTACCCCGTCTCGCCATCGTTACCCTCACGCTCTGCAGCGTCGCTGCCTTCGCTTTTATCCCGTCGCTGCTCTCGACGCGTTCGACACACCATCACCAACTGGCCATAAAGGAGCCCGTATGAAACTGCTTCGACCCATCGTAACGATGGCGGCGGTTTTCTTGCTCGCCTTCTCGGTTTCGCTCTACTCCGTTAGAGTCGCCCGGGGATCCGACCATCAAGACTCGCCGACCGTCGTTGCCAACCCACTCGCGGATATCACCGACGTCTTCGCCTTCCCCGACCCGAAAGATGCCTCACGCGTCGCGCTCGTCATGGACGTGCGCCCGCTCATTCCTACCGGCATGTATGGCGGTCTCGCGCTCGATCCCAACCTGCTCTATCAGTTCAAGATTGCCAATACCGGCGTTGCCTCCGGATCGTTTACCGAGAACACGGTGATACAGTTCACGGCAGACTCGTCCGGAACCGGTCAAACGATAACGCTGTACGGGCCGGGCAAGCCGAACGAAGTTGGAACCTCCAACACCCTCATCGGCGAGACCGGCACGTTCTCGTTTGGGAAGGTCACGTCGCTCAAAGGCGGCATCAAAGTCTTCGCCGGTCCACGACGCGACCCGTTTTTCTTCGACCTCGCGCAGTTCTTCAAGATTATTCCCGATCGTAACTACATGAACCACCCGCACGTCCCACCGGCCACCGCAACGTCTTTCCGCTTCGCTTCGAAGAACCAAGAAATCGTGCTCAATGGAGTGAGTTACGGTACGGCCGGTTCCAACAAGTGCGCGATCGCAAAGCCGAAGGACTTCTTGGCGCCCTACGACGTCCTCTCGGTCGTCATCGAAATGCCTAAGAAGCTGCTCGCCCCGGCGAGCGGATCGCCCGGCGTCATCGGCCTCTGGGCTACCACTGCCACGCCTGCCAAATCAGGGTACGGGGAGTAAACAGCAATGACAAAACGCTACACACTTGCGCTTCTTGCCACGATCCTCGCCGGAGCGATCGTCGGTGGTTGCACGTCAAATGCCGGAGTCTTTAATCCGCAGCCGGAAAGAGTGGGCCTCGCGCCCGCGGGCTCGACGGTGTACAAGCAGATCGAGCTGCTCTCCCGGCCCGCCGTCAAAGAAGTCTTCGAACTCTTCGAAAGTCACAACAAGACCAACCGCGCCGAACCGTATTCCGATCCCGTTCTGAAAGCGCAGATCAAATCGTTCACGTTGAATTTCCGCAGCAAGGATAACGCCGATACGCTGCAAGCCATCCTCTATCCCAACGTGCTGAAAGCCGATCTTTCCCAAGACGTTACGACGGCTTCCTATCTTGGTTACGAGACGGGTGGCGCGACCGGCAGCAAATGGGGCGGACGCGCGCTCGACGACGACATCGTCGACATTTCGCTGGGCGCCATTTTCGGCAACACCCTCTCGGCGCTCGGGCTGATCCCCGACGACAAGAAAGAAGCGCCCTGTCTTGCCCTCGACAACGTGCCCTACGATAAGTCCAATACGAAGACGTTCCCTTACATCCAGGCGCCCCTCTAAACGTGAGAGCGTCTACGGCGGCCGTCGCCTTCGTGGCGGCGGCCGCCCTTGGGGCGGCGTGGCCGTGGTTTGCCTCGCATCGCGCGCAGGCGACCGGAATCCAACCCGCTCCGATTTCGACCGATTACCGGCAGCGCGACCGAATCATCGCTTTCGAGGAAGCCCAGGCGCGCCTCGATGCCGCCGATCAAATCACTCGGCGAATGCTTGCCAGTGAGTACCTCCAGCGATTCCGCGAAACCGGCGACCTCAACGACGTTACGCGCGCGCACGCCATGGCCGAACGGTCGCTGGCGCTGCAACCTCTGGGTAACACCCAAGCGTTGGGCGTCATTGCATCGAGCGACATCGTATTCCATCGCTTTCCCCAGGCGCTCGCAGCCGAACGCGCCTCATTGGAAGGCGATCCATCCAACGACAGCGCGCGCGCGCAGATTGCATCGATTCTCATGGAAATCGGCCGTTACCAAAAGGCCGAGCAAATCTTGAATCACCCGTCCGACCCGGAGGTCGATCCGACGTGGATGTCGATTCGCGCTCGGTACGACGAGCTGACCGGCAATCTCGCGGGGGCGCGGGTCCTCATGGCCGAGGCGACCCAACGGGTGGACCGGATGATCAGCATCCCGGCCTACACGCGCTCGTGGTACCACCTTCGCGACGGGCAGCTAGCCTTCGAGGCTGGGGACTCGCAGACGGCCACCGGGGAGTATGACGAATCGCTGCGTATCTATCCCGACAACGCCATGGCCTTACTCTTTGCGGCAAAACTCTACCGGGCGCATCGCGACTGGCAGCGTACCCTGGCGGCGGCCTCTCGCAGCGCCGACCTGTACCCGCTTCCGCAGGCGCTGGGATATGAGGCGGACGCGCAGCGAGCCTTGGGTGACCAAGAAGGCGCGCGCCGAACCGACGCGCTGATCGCGGCCGAGCAGCGTCTCTTCAACGTACAGGGCATCAACGACCGACTGCTGGCCATGTACTACGCCGAACATCGCGAGCATTTGAGCGACGCCTTAACCGCGGCCCGCTCCGATATCGGCAAACGCGGGAACGAGATCTACGCAGACGACACGATGGCGTGGGTCCTGGCAACGATGGGCCGCTGGAAGGAGGCGCGGGTCTATTCGGTGCGTGCGGCGCGCTACGATACCGCCGATCCCGAACTGCAGTATCACTGCGGCGTCATTGCCGCTCACACGGGCCACGCCGGTGAGGCGCGGCGCCGGCTTTCGGCAGCGCTTGCCATCGACGCCTCGTTCCACCCGTTCTACGCCGACGATGCGCGGCGGATTCTCGCCTCGATGCCGCAATGAACGCGGTACGAAACAAGGCCTCCCTGCTCTACGCTTTTTTGATCGGGCTCAACGTCGTTGCTTGGGGCTTGGCGTTTTGGCTCTTTTCATCGCGCCCGCTGCTGCTGGGAACGGCGTTGCTCGCTTATACGTTCGGCTTGCGACACGCCGTCGACGCCGATCACATCTCGGCAATCGACAACGTCACGCGAAAGCTCATGCAGGATCGCAAGCGCCCGGTCGGGGTCGGTTTCTTCTTCTCACTGGGGCATTCCACGGTCGTGATCGCGCTGACGGTGGGGATCGCGCTGGCCGCCTCGATCGTCAAAGGCCGGCTACCGGCGATGCAACGAGTCGGCGAGCTCCTCGGCACGAGCATCTCCGCCAGCTTTCTTCTGCTGGTGGCGGCGATCAACTTGATCGTGCTGATCGATATCGTTCGCGCCTTTCGCAGCGCCCGCCGGGGCGAGGCGTATAACCAACAAGGCGTCGAGGAAATGCTCGATGGGCGCGGCCTCATCGGGCGCTTTTTCCGGCCGCTTCTCAAGCTGGTCGACAGCAGTTGGAAGATGTATCCGATCGGCCTGCTCTTCGGGTTGGGATTCGACACCGCAACCGAAGTCGGGCTTCTCGGCATCGCCGCCGTTGAAGCCGGCAAGGGACTCCCGGTCTACGATATTCTCATCTTCCCCTTGCTCTTTACCGCCGGGATGTCGCTGGTCGACACGACCGACGGCATCCTGATGCTCGGCGCATACGGCTGGGCTTTTGTCAAACCGATGCGAAAGCTCTACTACAACATGGTCATCACGCTGGTTTCGGTGCTCGTCGCGCTCATCGTCGGCGCCATCGAAGCCGCCAGCGTCGTCGCCATGCAGCTGCGCTTGAGCGGAGGAGTCTGGGATGCGGTCAACTCGCTGAGCGGCAACTTTGGAACGCTCGGCTTCATCATCATCGGAGTCTTTCTGCTGAGCTGGGCAATATCGACCGCGATCTACAAGCTCCGCCGCTACGACGACCCATTGCCGTCGACTTCACTGAGGGTCACAGAGTCAGGGTAACACCGGGGTCGCCTTGACAAGAGCCCGGTCGACAACATATAGTTAGCTAAGCTAACTATATGTTTGGAGGCGACCTGTGGTTGACGTAAAGCTGGCGTTTGTGATGCTCGGTTCGAGCGACCTCGATCGTGCGATTGCCTTTTACTCCGATGCGATCGGACTTCGAATGAGCGGCCGCTTCCAGCAGTTTGCGTTTTTCGAAACCGGCGAGACGACGCTGGCGCTCAGCGGGGAGCTCGCTGCGTACGCCGGCGATCGGCCGACGCAAGAGTGCGTCTTCGGCGTTGCGAGCGTCGCGCAAGCTTACGCCGCGCTAAAGGACCGCATTGCCTTTATCAACGAGCCACGCCCGATCAATGCGGGAAACTGGGCCGTGAACTTCCGAGATCCCGACGGACACTTCTGCTCGTTCTATGGCCCGCACTAGCGAGCGGCGGCGCGTGGCGGAGCGTCTGCACTCCGCGGCGATCCACGTGCTGCGTTATGCGAGGCAGGCCGACCGGCACAGCGCGATCGGTCCGGCGCAGCTCTCGGCGCTCTCGGTGCTGGTCTACGGCGGTCCCTGCAACCTTCGCGAACTTGCCGGTGCCGAGCAGGTGGCTCCGCCGACGATGACCCGAATCGTGGCGGCCTTGCGGCGCGGCGGATACGTTCGCCTCAAGCGCTCCCCCGACGACGCACGCTCGTCGATCGTCGAAACGACGGCGAAAGGCGTCGCGGCGCTGGAGAAAGCCCGCGCGGCTCGTTTGGATCTCATCGACGAATTGCTCTCCCGGAAGGCGCATGCGGATATCGTGCTGCTCGGGAAGGCACTGGCAGCGATCTTCCCGTAGGCTCCCGGCGTGAATCCTCTCGCTCCCGGACTGCTCCTGGCGCCTTATTCGGACGAGCTGCCGCCGCTGGCGCCGGAACTTGAAAAGGCGATCCGCGAGCGCATGCAGTTGATACCGATCTTCAAGAGCCTCGGCTTTTCCAAGCCGCGTCTGGGCGCCGGCTGCTTCGAATGCCTTGTCGCTCGCAATAAAGAGTTTGACGGTATCTTCGACTCGTTTCACGGCGGCTTGCTGATGACCGCCGCGGATTCTGCCGCCGCGATCGTCAGCCTGACCGTGTGGGGCGCGCAGAGCCGCATTACGACCACCGACATGAACATCCGCTTTCTCGCGCCCGCGCGCAGCGACGTCAAGCTCTTCGCGCAAGCGATCAAACAGGGACGCACGCTGATTCCGGTAACTTCCAATTTTTGGCGCGACGACGGGACGCTGGTCGCCGTGGCGCAAGTAACCTACATGAGGCTCGATTAACGATGTGTTTCTTCCATTCGCCCTTCACCGACTCGATGACGCGCGCGCAAGCCCTCAAAGGCCTCGCCGCAGTCGGCGCGCTTCCGATCATGCCGTCCATTAGCGGCGTGCCGTCAGTGCAAGATCTCAATGCGGGCCGCGACCTCACGGCAATTTTCGGCTCGACCGCGCTCGTCGGCAGCGATTTAACGCCGCTGCACGACGCCACGATCCTGATACGCGGCGAGCGGATCGAAGCAATCGGGGCATCACGCGACGTCGCCATCCCGGCGTCGGCCTTTCGGATCGATGCAACCGGCCTCTTTACGATACCCGGCCTGATCGACAGCCACGTCCACTTCTTTCAGTCGGGCGGCCTCTACACGCGTCCCGACGCAATCGACCTGCGCTCCGTGCGCCCGTATACCGACGAGATCCAGTGGATCCGGAACAATTTGCAGGACACCTTCGCACGCTATCTGCGCGCCGGGATCACGTCGGTCGTCGACGCCGGCGGACCATTTTGGAACTACGACGTCCGCACGCAAGCGCAACAGACGCCGGTCAGCCCGCGCGTGATGGTCGCCGGGCCGCTGATCTCGAGCGTCGATCGCAGCATCCTCGATCCGTACAACGATCCTCCGATCGTGAAGATCGACACGATCGCGGCCGCCCGCGCCTTGATCGACCGCGAAATCAACGCGCAAACCGATTTCGTGAAGTTCTGGTGGATCGTGACGCCGGAGCAGCCCGCCGTCGCCTTCCAGCCGATAGCGAGCGCGGCCATCGAGTACGCGCATTCGCGCGGTGCGCGCGTCATTATCCATGCGACGCAGCTTGAAACCGCGCGGCTCGCCGTCGAGTCCGGGACGGATATCCTCGCGCACAGCGTCTTCGACGTCGACGTGGACGACGCGTTCCTCGAGCTCGTGCGGTCGCGCAACGTCATCTACTGCCCGACGCTCATCGTGGTTGGCAACTACGGCTACACGTTCCACGGCGCGCCGAACCTTACGGCCAACGACCTGCGCGTCGCCAATCCCGACGCCGTCGGAACGCTCTTCAACATGCAAGACGTCGAGAGCGCGTTACCGCCCGACGTGCTGGAGCGAATCCGGGCCATGCGGCCGACGGAGCCGCCGTACGCGGCGATGCGCAACCTCAAGCGCGTNNTCGTCGTTCTACGACGAGGCGCTGGAGATGGTCGCGTCGGGGCTTTCGGCCAAGGCGGTGCTGCTGACGGCCACGCGCGGCGGCGCAGCAATGATGGGGCGGTCGAGCGACCTCGGCACGATCGAACGCGGCAAGCTCGCCGATCTGGCCCTACTCAAGGGGAATCCGCTCGACGACATCGCCGCGCTGGGCGCGGTCAAGCTTGTCGTCAAGGGCGGCCAAGTCTTCGATGCGGCCTCAATCCTGAACGAAACGCCGGAGCAGATCGTGCAGCGCCAGGTCAACGCCTACAACCATCACGACGCGCAGGTTTTTGCCGAAACGTATGCAGCCGGTGCGGTCGTCCAGCGCCCCGGCACCTACGTTCGGACGCGCGCCGCGATTGCGTCAGCCTATGAGAGCCTCTTCACGAGCAACCCGCAGTTGCACGTTGAGATCGTCGAGCGTACCGTAAACGGCGAATCCGTGGTCGACAAAGAGCGTATCACCGGATTCGCTAATGGCGGCGGGCTCGACGCAATCGTTACGTATACGGTGACCGACGGTGAAATCGTTTCGGCTCAGGCTTGATCGGCGCTACTTGAGTTTGGTTAGGACGTAGTACGCGACGTCGTGAAGATCGCGCTTGGAGAGTCTCCAGCGTGGCATAACGGGATTGAGAGGTTGCCCGGTATTATCGATTCCGGTTGAGATCGCACGTTCGAGGAGAGCAAGCGTATAGGGCGGCTTCTGTTCGGTCACGAGCGCTTTATAACGCAAGTCCGCGCTAACCGCGCCGCCCGGCAAGTGCAGGCCGCCCGAGCCGTCGACGCGGTGGCATGCCGCACACTTAGGGTAGAGGGCCGGCGGCTTTGCGATAATCTGCGAACCGTCGGAATCGCGTCCGGTTTGGAATATCGATTGGCCGTTCGCAATGGCGGCAGCAGTGGACGACACACCAGGCGGCGACGGCTTTGCGTGTGAACCCGACGAGCACCCCACGGCAACGGCCAGGCCGGCGGCGGCTAAAACGCTTCGCGTTTTGGCTCTCATATCGTTCCTTGAAACTAATTCTAGAGTGTCAGCGTCGCTCTTGCAAGCGGGGCCACATGACCGCCGATTTCGATGCCGCGTTCGCCGCGCTCGCCATCGATGAGGACGTGCAGGATGCTGCGTCGCCCCATCTTCGTGCCTTGCTCGCTTAAGAACCGGGTGCCGTCGGCGC
>PMTY01000010.1 GCA_003167155.1 Candidatus Cybelea tumulisoli | reverse complement strand
CGATCCGCCGATCCCTAATGGCGGCGGCGACTGCATCGGCCGCTGTTCAAACGTCTCGGTGGCGTACCACTTGCGGCTGCGTACGAGCGAGATTTACCTTGCCTACGGCAATCCCAACGCGCTCACTACGGTACCGCAAGCGATCTTCAAAGTAATCTTCTACGCGGGAGCGCAAAAGGGCACGTAAACCGACTTCGAATACTCGGTCAACGTTGAGAACCAAGGCCGAGGTGATGCGTCAGCCGCTATGAGGGGACTCTTACCGTGGGGGAGCCAGAGCCGCAAAGACGAGNNTGGCGCAGCCGCAATGCCGATCCGCGCTGCAATGCGCGCAATGCTGCAAGGCCCGCATGGCCAACACGGCCCGCTTTCGCGAAGCCGTGCAGAGGGGCAGAGGCGCGGGGGCAAGGCCCTCGGCAGTTCCGGTGCCGCTTGTTTGCGAGGACTGGCGCTGAGGGGCTTACTAAGGCAGCACCGCGGGGTAGTACGCTGCTCCCTCGGGATCGTACAGCCCTTCGCTAACTTGCCGCTTCAACGGCGTGAGCGACCCTGGCGGGAACTCGACAACCGTGTTATTCCCCATATTAGTGACGTAAAGTAGGCCTTTTCTGTTAACTGTTACGTCTACCGGGTGAACCATCGCCTTCGTAATCGTCTGGAAAGGGTCGTCTTGGCCCGATCGATACTCCTCAACGTTGTCTTGTGCAGCGTTCGCTACGTAGAGGATTCCCTTCGAATCGACCGAGATGCCGACCGGCCAAGTGACGCCATCAGTAATCGTCCGCGACGGCGATTTGCTTCCGGGAGCATAAACCTGCACGTTTTGCTGGGAAGCATCCCATCCATTTGCGACGTAGAGGTTGTCCGATTGATCGATTGCAATTCCAACTGGAAAGGTTAGGCCATTCGTAATCAGCGTACGCGGCTTAGTAGCACCTTTTGCGTATTCCGCAACGTCATCGAGCCCGAGGTTCGTGACCCAAAGGTTTCCTTTCGCGTCGATCGCGCAGAATGCTGGTGTATTGACACCGCTCTTGATGACTTTCGACGGTGCCGTCTTACCAAGGGGGTACTCAGAAATCCATCCACCACTGCTGGGCGGCTGATTCGTTACGTAGAGCGTGCCCTGGCCATCGATGCAGTCACCACTTGGAGTATCGACGCTGTCCGAAATGGTTGCCAGTGGAGCTGGGTCCTTGGCGTTTGCAGAGTATACCGTGACATTGTTGTATGCGGCTGAGTAGTTGGTCACGTAGAGCAGCGGAGCAGTAACCTTGTATCCCGAGCTTTCTCGGGCCCGTCCTAGCTCTGATGCCTGGAACGTCATCGCGCCCGGCGCACCGATCGGCGGCTGCGATCCGCCGCAACCAGCGAGCATTGCCGCGGCCATGCTGCTGCTGAGCGCATAGCGGCCAAAAACCAATCTTTTCATTTCGCTTGCTCCTCGCTCTGTGATCGCCATCGCGCTTGGCAACGTTTCGGTTTATTAGCGCTCGATCTCAACGCAGATTAAGGGTACCTACGGTGGATAGTACGCGTTTCCTACGGGGGTATGCAGCTCTTTGCTGATCGTCTTACGCGATGGTTTTGTTGAATGAGGTCGGAACTCAAGGACGACCGCCCAAGGTCCGGAACACCCCTGCCTGCCCTGATTGGAGACATACAGCCAACCGTTCTTACCTACGGAGACGCCTGTTGGCCCATTGATGTCATTCGTAATGACTGCGTACGGCTGGCTCTGGCCAGAGTGATATTCTTCTACGTTGCACGGTGCGCTGTCATTAGCTACATATATCGTCCCGTTACCATCCACTGCAATGCCGGTTGGCCACACGACTCCGTCTGTAATCGTTCTCGTCGGAGACTTTCTACCAGGCGGGTACACCTGGATGTTCGTTGTCCCGTAAGGACAATCCACGCCCAAAGAACCAAAGGTTATTTCCGGTTATCGTCTGCCCAAAAGATTGGCCACGGATTCAGATTCTGACGACGTTCTGGCCGGACGAGCAAGCTCAGAAGAAGCTTCTCTTGGACGCGGAGCCGTTTTTAGGTAAGCGTCCGCTCAAGGCCGTCTTGATCGCATAGCCTGCCGTTCGCGATGATAGGGGAAACGCCCGTACGTCCGCGAGGTCTCCATGGCAGCATCGAAGGTACCAAAGCAGCGCCTACCGTATCGCCGAGTCCCGACCGCTGAAAAGCGGCGCATCGTTGAGCTGACGTTGCGGGAAGGCGTGCCCATTAGCGCCATCGCTCGCGATTACGGCATTAACCGGCACAGCGTGTATCAATGGCAGGCGCTCTACCGAGCTGGAAAGCTCGAGCCTCAGCATGGATCTGCGTCCCAGGCTGACGCATCAAGTGCGGCGTTTCTGCCGGTAACGATCGCGACCGCCGTACGCCCGTCGCGGTCGGTTCGGTCTCTGCGCGCAGATGCGGGCGCAATGAGCGTCGTCGAGCTGACGATTTCGTCAGGCGCCGTGCTGCGGATCGAAACCAGTGCCCTGAGCATCGAACTGATCCGCGCGCTGATTGTGGAGCTGCGGCGATGAGCGTGGTGGCAACGAGCGTACCGAGCGGCACGCGTATTTGGCTGGCTGCCGGTATAACCGATATGCGCAAAGGCTTCACCGGCCTGAGCGCCTTGGTGCAGAACGCGCTGGCGAACAATCCCTTCTGCGGTCACATCTTTGTTTTTCGCGGACGGCGCGGCGATCTGCTCAAGGTATTATGGTGGGATGGCACAGGGTTGTGCTTGATGGCCAAACGTTTGGAGCGAGGTCGTTTCATCTGGCCTCAGGCGCACAGCGGTAGCGTTTCGCTGAGTTCAGCTCAGCTGTCGATGTTGCTTGAAGGGATCGACTGGAGGCATCCGGTGCGCACAGCAGCTCCACTGATCGAGGTATGATAGCGCAATCGCATTCGCGTTGCATCTTCGTACGAATCGCTTGACATATCGCATGTATTCGTTAGAATTGTTACATGGATTCCGCGAACGCTGTGCTCCCCGATCTCGACGGGTTGAGCATCGCGGAGCTCAAAGTACTTCTTCGTGAGCACCAAGCCGTAGTCCAAGAACAATCGGCGCAACTCGTCGCCAAAGATGCGGAGCTCCTTTCTCACCGCGTTGAAATAGAAGCGCTCAAACTGGAGATTCTCAAGCTGCGCCGCTTGCAGTTCGGGCAGAAGAGTGAAAAGCGCGCGTACCAGATCGAGCAGTTGGAGCTACGACTCGAAGAGCTCGAAACAACGGAAGCGCAGCTTTCCGAGGCGTTAGCTGCACAGGGCAAAACGGCACCCTCTACCCGAGCACCCAAGACTCGGCGTGAATGGCCCGACCATCTTCCACGCGAGACGCAGGTTGTTGCGCCGCATGAAGAGAGCTGCCCCAGCTGTAACGGTACGCTCAAGCCGCTGGGCGAGGATGTTTCAGAAACGATCGAGTACGTGCCCGCACGCTTCAAAGTGAGCCGGTGCGTGCGTCCCAAGCTCGCCTGCGCAAGCTGCGATGCGATCGTGCAAGCCCCGGCTCCGCCGCGCCCGATCGAGCGTGGCATGGCCGGACCGGGCCTGCTGGCGCACCTGCTGGTCGGCAAATATGCCGATCATTTGCCGCTTTATCGGCAATCGGAGATCTACGCACGCGAAGGTGTTGACCTGGATCGGTCGCTGCTGGCCGATTGGGTTGGTCGTACCAGCGAGCTGCTGGCCCCACTCGCGGATGCATTACGGCGGCATGTCTTCGCCGCTGACGTCGTTCACGGCGACGACACGCCGATTCCGGTGCTGGCACCGGGACGTGGGAAGACGAAGACCGGACGGCTGTGGACGTATGTCCGCGACGAACGCCCTGCGGGAGGCCAAACGGCGCCGGCGGTCTGGTTTGCCTATACGCCCGATCGCAAAGGCGAACATCCGCAACGGCACCTCAACGACTTCACCGGCATCCTGCAAGCCGACGGCTATGCGGGATTTTCGAAGTTGTATGACGGTGGACGTGTGATCGAAGCTGCGTGCTGGGCGCATGTGCGCCGCAAGTTCGTCAATCTCTACGAGTTACACCAATCGGGGGTAGCTAAAGAGGTTCTTGACCGCATCGGGGCGTTGTACGAGATCGAGAAAGAGATTCGCGGACGATCGCCGGTCGAGCGTCGCGCGGTGCGGCAAAAACGGAGCCGCCCGTTGCTGGATGCGCTGGCGCTGTATCTGCGTGACATGCTCAGAACACTGTCGCAGAAGTCGGCAATGGCAAAGGCGATTCGCTATGCATTGAGCCGCTGGGAAGCGCTCAACCGATACTGCCACGACGGCCGCATCGAGATCGATAACAATGCTGCGGAACGCGCGTTGCGGTGCGTTGCCTTGGGCCGCAAAAACTATCTCTTCGCCGGCAGCGACGCCGGCGGCGAGCGCGCTGCGGCGATCTACAGCCTGCTGGGCACCGCGAAGCTCAACGGGTTCAATCCCGAAGCGTATCTGCGTAAGGTGCTCATGCGGATCACGGAGCATCCGATCACCCGCATCGACGAACTGCTGCCTTGGAACCTGCCGACGTCCGAGGTGGCGCAGGTCACCGAGACCGCCGTAGCTCTGGCAGAGCTCCCAGCGTAGCGCTACCGCCGACGCGAGCGGGCTGATTTCCGCTGCCGAACCACGAAGGCTTCGGCATGATGATTGACATCGATCGGCTGAGCGAGCCGGAGTTGATCGACCTCAACCGACGCATCGTAGAGCGGCTCCGTTTCTTGAGTCAAATGCGCGCCCACCGCGACATGCTTGAGTTCCGCATTGGTGATCGCGTCGGGTTTCAAACCGATCGCTCACACATCATCCATGGCATCATCACGCGATACAATAGGAAAACGGTCACTGTCATTGCCGACGACGGCCGCCGCTGGAATGTTTCACCCGGCTTGCTGCACGCCGTGCCAGTTGCCGGCGAACATGCGGGCTCTAAAAACGTGACTCCTGGGCGCATCCTCGCGTCTACAGATCCGGCGCGGGCCTGAACTTCGGCCTTTTCGGTGTCAAGACGGTACTGAAACGGCGCTTAC
>PMTY01000036.1 GCA_003167155.1 Candidatus Cybelea tumulisoli | reverse complement strand
ACGAGCGCCTGAAAGAAGGTCACGGCCCAGCGTTTGCCCGACGGTGCCTTACGGCCTGCCGATTACCACGCCACGAACTTCACGCTAAACGTGGCATTTCCGGCGATCGGTTTGCAATCGTGCAAGGGCGCGCTATATCGAGCCTCGCGCGCCATGCCTTCTGCTACCAGGTCGAGCGACGAGTTGCCGGTGCTCTGCGCGACGCTCGCGCCGGTCACATCTCCTTGCGGATCGAGCGCGACCGTAACCAGTGCGACGGCGCTAATGCGCTCGGCGCGGACCGCCGGTGGTATCTCCGGCGGGGCGGGAGTAGCAACGACCGCCGCGACGGCGTTTGGCTGCGCGCACCCCGCGCCGGCCGCCGATGGAAGCGCCGTGGGGGCTGGCGGCGGGGGCGCGGGCGTAGCGCGGCTCGGGCCGCTGCCCTCGGAGCGAACAACAGAAGCGCCGGTGGCACGGGGTCTGGGAGGTGTAAGGTTTCGCGGAGAGGGCGTCTGCAGGTGGCGTGGAGGTGGTGGCGTGTTGTGCGCGACGATCACCGTCGAGCGGCGCACGACCGAGATGGCTTCAGGCTGACTTTGAAAATCCGCGGTCGCCGGATGCAAAACCAGCGCAACGATCGCATGCACGAGCAGCGAGAGCGCTAAGGCGACGAGCAGCACGCGCTGCGCGCGTTTCATGCGTCATACGGCGCGCAGAGGCCGGCAGCGCGCTTAATCTGGTTGGAAGTCGGCGCGGAAGAGATAGTCGCCTTCTACCGCATTACAATCGACGAGCTTGGGTGAGTACGTCGATTGTCGCGCGGCGCGCAGGGCGGCTTGATCGATTGCCATGTTATTCGCGCTCTTATAGATCTTCGCGCCGACCAGATTTCCGGAGGGTCCAACCGTTACTTCAACCTGGACGGTGACCGGCCCGATATTCATATCTTTCGCCGACTCGGGATAATCCGGTTGCACGGCGTTGGTGACCGATGCGTCCACGTTCGGATTTGCGCAAGCGGGCTTGGGCGTTCCCGGCGGTGCCGTCGCGGCGACGGGTGCGGCCGTGCCTTGGCCTTGCGGTACGCCATTTTCATTCCCGGGCCCGGTCTCATTGCCCTGAAGTTCCGTCGACTTGGTCGCGCCGCTATTGTGGCTGGTAACCAGGTTGACTTTGAGCTTCGGCTGTTGTACCTGCTTCTGCTGCTTGGGCGGCGGGGTGGCCTGCGGCGGGGGGGTCGGCGTCGGCGGCGGGGTGGGCGTCGGCGGCGGCGGCGTGTGGATAATCGTCTTCTTTGTAATCTGGACCTTTTCGGTTTCCTGCTCCTCGGCATGCTTGTTGATGTTCGGGAAGACCGAACCCACCGCTAAGTGGATCAGAAGCGAAATTACGAAGGCCCAGCCTATAAAGGTGCGGACTCGTTCGCTGGTCGAAAAAAAGCGGTCGCGCTTCGCCATCGACTACGGATTCATTCCCGCAGGCGCGCCTTGAATGTGGTTGGCGAGCCCAAAGTTGGTGAGATCTTCCTGTTTCGCGGCGTCCATGACCTGCAGAATAACTCCATAGCTAGCCGCAGGATTCGCCTTGATGATGACGCTCGTAAACTTGTGGTCGGTCGCGTCTTGAAGGTCCGAGAAGGCCCCTTTCGCTCCTGCGATCGTCACGTCTTTCGAGCCGATTTCGATGTTGTTGTGTTCGTCGATATTCACAACGATCTGGGACGGCGTTACCCTTAGTTTGTTGTAGGCATCGGGCAGCTTCGGTTCTTTGGTAACCGACGCGAGAATGATGAAAATAATGAGAAGCACCAACAGCACGTCGGTAAACGGCGTGATGTTGATCGTCGACATCACCTCATCTTCGCCTCCGCCGGTTGTAACGGCCACGTTCTACAAACCTCCCTTTATGCGCCTATGACGTGACGAAGCCGACGTCTTCGAGGCCGGTTTGCCTTGCCGCATCGAGGATCCTTATGATGATCCCATACGGCGCCTTTGCGTCGGCGATGATCGAAACGTGGTGGTGCGGTTTCTTCTTGGATGCATCGTACATCACGCGGTAGATGCCGGTTTGGTCGGTCTTCTCGCCATCGACGTAGATGACGCCCTTGTTGTTGACGTCGACTTCGATGTCGTTTTTGTTCTTTTGTTGGGTCGAGCTATTGGGATTCTTGTTCGGAAGCTCTTTTTCAAAACCCGGCGGCGCGACCAGTGCGGCGAGGATCATGAAGATGATGAGCAAGACCAGCAAAACGTCGGTGAACGGCGTGATGTTGATCTCCGCCATCACCTCTTGATCGCCCTGCGAGGACAGCAGTGACACGGTGGTGCCCTACGCGCTTTACTTCGCGCCGGTGGTGGTCGGCTGGTAGAGATCGGTCGGGATCGGCGAGCCGGTGTTGTGGAAGTGCAGCATCTCTGCGAGCTGGTTGGCGGCAACGATCATCTCTTGGTTGTAGTTCTTGATGCGCGACTTGAAGAAGTTGAAGAACACGACCGCGATGACCGCGATGATGAGACCGGTGGCCGTGGTGATCAAAGCCTCGGAGACGCCCGCGGCGACGACCGCCGGGGTCGAGTTGCCTTTCAATGCGATGTCTTGGAAGGCGCGAATGATGCCGAGCACGGTTCCGAAGAGACCGACGAAGGGCGCGATGACGGCAATGGTGCCGATGATCGCAAGATTGCGCTCGAGCGAGTTGAGATGCTCCATCAGCGCGATCGAGAGCGCATCCTGAATGTCGGCGCGATTCTTCTCGCCGCGGCGCAGCCCGAACTCGAGAATGCGCGGAAGCATCCCGCGGCTCTTCTTACAGATGGCGATCGCCCCGTCGAGGTCGTCGGCCGAGACCTTCGTGCCGATCTGGCGCAGCAAGCCCTTCGCATCGCCATGCTGCATCTGAAAAAAGACCAGACGCTCGATGACGACTGCGAGGCCGATGATCGAAATGAGCAGGAGCAGCCACATATCCCAGCCGCCCTGCTGCATGAGACCTAAAAATCCCGAAAACACGCCTCTACGACCCTCCAATTAGCGTTGTTGTGCGGCTACCAGTCCGCCCCGTGACGGCGACCCATTGGCCTACCCCCGGATAAAGTCCTGTACCTTAGGGGCCGCTCCCCGAGGGAGCGCTAGACCCAGAGTTGAGGTTCTGTTTCACAAACGTTTCGATCTGAAGCGAGAGCGCTTCATTCCCCCCCGCCTTGGCTAGTCGGTCCGCGTTAGCGAGCGCGTCGGCGGCCTTTTTCTTGGTTCCGTCGTCATGGCTGGACGCCCACTGACCCGCCAAAGCAATCCCTTCTGCAAAGTTCGCTTGCGCATTATCCGGCTGCAGAGCGATTGCCTTATCGGCATAGCTTTGCATCCGCTTGTAGTCCGGTTTAACACTCTGTGCTACTGCAAACGCGGCTAACACGTTGGCTGTGACGGCAATCGTCGTATCGCCCAGCGCGGCGGCCTGCTCGTAGTCGTGCAACGCGGTTGCCGTATCCTTGGCGACCGCCGCCGCCTGGCCCGACTTCAGCAGGCTCGCGCCCATCGCTCGGGCGCCGGCCGTGCTGGTCGGATCCAGCTGCTTGATCTGAGCCGCGATGGCTTGCGCGCCTTGCTCGTCGTTGTTGGCCAAATACGCCTGCAGAAGCTCGGCGTCAATGTTGACCTTCGAGGCGAGCGGTATCTTGGAATCCGCCATCGCCGTGTCGTGGGCCGCCTTGAGCGACGCAAGGGCCGACGCCGCGTCGTTATTTGCGAGTTGCGCCACACCTAAGGCAAAGTGCGAGTTTGTGTCGGGCGTGAGCGCCACGGCTTTTTGCGCGTAAGCGAGGGATTGCTGAGGATTGTCGGCCGCACCCTTGACCGCGGCCGCAGCGAAGCTTTGCGCGGCCGGCGCATGGAACTGTGCACTGATCGTCGCCACCTTATCGAAGGCGGCCGCCGCGGTCGTGAAATCCCCGTCGTCGTACGCCGCTAAGCCCAGCATCTCGCGCAAAGACTCGTCACCCGGCGAAGAGAGCAGCTCCATCTGCGCTTTGGATTTTGCTTGCGAGTACTTGCCGGCACGAAGAAGTGCGGCCACTTGGCTTGCAGCCGGCGTCAGTGACGCACCGGCAAGCGACGTGCCCGAGCCTTCGCTCGAGCTTCTTACAAAAACCCGGCCGTTGAATCTCAAGGTGAAATCGTAAAAGGCGGTGATCGGCTTGGTTCCGCGGCGCGCCGTCCTGTAGGTCGAACTGTTCGCGATCTCGGTCGCCGCAGCATTGTCGCCCGAGTTCGTCGAGCTGATGATTTTTGTGACCTTGTGCGAGCCGTCGGCGTTGACCTGGACCTGCACGACGACCTTACCGCTTCCAGCGGCCGTCGTCGACGTGGTCCCCTCTTTGATGAGTTTAGCCGGCACGAACTCGGTCGCGTACTGTGCGCGAGCCGGGATCTGCGCCAGCGCCACAAGCGTCGCGACGGCGATTGAAAGGATTCGAACGGATTGATTCATGGCATCACCTCAGGCGGGGTGGTACGAGGCGAATCGTCGGGCGGCCTGCGATGCCGCTGCAGCGCCTCGACCTCTTTTTCGGTCAGCCCCCGAACCTGGCCCGGCGCAAGCGCCCCCAGCTTCAGCGGCCCGAATCGAGTACGCGTTAACTCTAGCACCGGATGGCCGAGCGTTTCGAACATCCGGCGCACTTGGCGATTTCGTCCTTCGTGAATCGTCACGTCCACCAGCGATCGGTCGCGCCGCCCCGCAAGCACTCGGACTCTCGCCCCAGCCGCGCGTCCATCGTCCATGGCGACTCCCTCCAATAAGCGGCGGACGTCGCCGGCAGAAAGGCGCCCGGCGATTGTGGCGCGATAGGTCTTATCGACGCCGAAGCGGGGGTGAAGCAAGCGGTGTGCCAGTTCGCCGTCGTCGGTAAGCAACAGTATGCCGGTCGTATTATAATCCAGCCGGCCAACGGGAAATACCCGCGGACGATCGACCAGGAAGCCCGCGATAGTGCGACGCCCCTCAGGGTCACTCATCGTCGTCACCACCCCAGCCGGTTTGTTAAATATCAGATAGGTCGGCTCGCCCGGCAACTCGACCGGCACTCCATCGACCTCGACTCGATCGCCGCCGCCAACAAGAACCCCAAGCTTCCGCACGATCGCCCCATTGATCCGTACCGACCCCCCAGCGATCAAATCATCCGCCCGCCGCCGCGAAGCCACCCCCGCCCGCGCCAAATAACTATTAAGCCGCACGACCCTCGCCAATTCTCAAAACGAAAATACTAGCGTTGAGGCCCTGGCTCCGCGTGACGTGATGCTGAGGAAGCTCAGACCGACGAGCCCTTCGACTTCGCTCAGGACAGGCTCCGCCATGGATGGCGGAGCGAGGAGGCCGCGCAGCAGGAGCGGAGCCGGAGGCGGAGCGACGAGCGTTTCCGAAGCGTCACGTCACG
>PMTY01000103.1 GCA_003167155.1 Candidatus Cybelea tumulisoli | reverse complement strand
CGGATGATGCCGCATTCGGTCACGAATGCCGCGATCAGATGGCCCGGCGTTATGTCAAACGCCGGATTATACACGGCTGCGCCTTCGGGCGCGACGCGATGGCCCGCAAACGAGCTCACCTCTTCGGTGCTGCGTTCTTCGATTGGGATTTGATCCCCGTTGGCGATCGCGAAGTCGAACGTTGACCGCGGCGCGGCAATGTAGAACGGAATCCCGTGATGCGCCGCCAGGATCGCGAGCGCGTAGGTGCCGATCTTGTTTGCGGTATCGCCGTTGCTCGCGATGCGGTCGGCGCCGGCGATCACCAGATCGATGCCTTTTCGCTTCATCGCGATGGCCGCCGCAGAGTCGGCCATCAGAACGGCATCTACACCGGCCTGTTGCAGCTCGAGATAGGTCAAGCGAGCACCTTGCAAAAGCGGCCGCGTCTCACAGGCGAAGACGTGAGGCTTCTTGGCGCCCCGCTGCGCGGCAACGATGACGCCGAGTGCGGTTCCGCCACCGGCGGTCGCGAGCGGTCCGGTGTTGCAGATCGTCACGATCCGCGCGTTCTTTGGAATCAGCTCGAAGCCGTTTTCCGCGATTGCCTCATCGATGGCGATCTGCTCCTCATGGATCGCCTTCGCTTCTTTGAGCATATCATCGGCGGCAAGAACGCGGTCGACCGCCCACGCGAGGTTAACGGCCGTCGGCCGCGCAGCGCGCACGCGGCGGGCCTCGTCGAGAAAGCGCGCATCGCCGGCAACGGTCCTGCGAAGCAGCGCGACGCCGTACGCAGCAAAGACGCCGATGCAGGGCGCTCCGCGAATGGCCAGACTCTTGATCGCGCCTTCGATTTCAGCGACCGTTCGAGCACGCTCGTAGCGGATTTCGTGCGGCAGCAAGCGTTGGTCGAGATAGCGCACGGCGTCGCCGTCCCAAGCGACCGGGATGAACTCGTTCATCCTTCTACTCACCGCCGCGAAAGCCGGCACGCGGCATGCCGACCGTTAGCGTCAGCAACGAGGCCGCAGCCAAGGCGGCCGCGTAGCCCTTGTCTCCGCCGTTGGGGTCGGCGCGATCTTCCGCTTGCAAGAGCGTATCGGTCGTGAGCACGCCAAAGCCGATCGGAACGCCGGTAACCAGCTGTACGTCCATGATACCGCGCGCGCACTCGCCCGCGACAAAGCCGAAGTGCGGCGTCTCGCCGCGAACGACTGCGCCCAACGCGACCAGTGCGTCGAAACGGTCGGTTTCGATCAGATTTCGGCACGCGAGCGGCAGCTCGAAACACCCGGGCACCTCGAAGAGGCGCACGTGCTCGTCGTCGACGCCGCACTCGCGCAAAGCTCGCCTTGCCCCGTCAACGAGGCGGCTGGCGATGTCGGCGTAGAATTGCGCCGCGACGATCCCAAAACGCCGGCCCGCGCAGTCGGGTCTTACCGCAGCGCGCGCGCCGTTGGACTTCACGAGGCGGCGACTTCGTCGAGCATGTGACCGAGTTTGGAGCGCTTCGTGTCGATGTAATGTTTGTTGTGGGCCGTGGGCGTCGTCTGCAGCGGCATTCGGCCCACGATCTTGAGCCCGTACCCTTCGAGCCCAAAGATCTTCTTGGGGTTATTCGTGATCAGGCGCATCTCTTTGACACCGAGGTCGGCGAGAATCTGCGAACCGATTCCGTAATCCCGTTTGTCGATCGGCAAACCCAGTGCGAGATTCGCTTCGACGGTGTCGGCGCCGCGGTCTTGCAGTTCGTAGGCTCGAAGCTTGTCGGCAAGCCCGATGCCGCGGCCTTCCTGTCGCAAGTAGAGAAAGACGCCGCGACCCTGTTGAGCGATCAGCTCCATCGCGGCGTCGCGTTGGGCCGCGCAGTCGCAGCGAATCGAGTGCAAGGCGTCGCCGGTCATGCACTCGGAGTGGACGCGCACGAGGATGTCCTTGCCGTCGCCAATCTCTCCCATGACCAGCGCTACGTGCGTGTTGTCGTCAATGGCGGTGCCGTACGCGATGCCCGTATAGTTTCCAAATACCGTGGGCAGATCGAACTCGGCGATTCTTCGGACTAACTTCTCCGTGCGCATGCGATACGCGATGAGATCCTTTACGGTGACGAGTTTGAGTTCGTGCCGGTCGGCGTAGCCGCGCAGGCCCTCAAGCCGTTCCATCGTTCCATCGTCGGCCATGATTTCGCAGATGACGCCGGCGGGGAAGAGCCCGGCGAGCCGCGCCAAATCGACGGCGGCTTCGGTCTGCCCGGCGCGCACGAGCACGCCGCCCTCGCGTGCGCGCAGCGGAAACGTGTGCCCAGGCCGCAGGAAATCGGCCGGCTTCGCGTCGGGATCGAGCAGACGTTTGATCGTTGCGGCACGGTCGTGCGCGGAGATTCCGGTCGTCGTCATCCCCCGGGCCTCGACGGAGACGGTGAACGCCGTTTCGTGGACGGCGGTATTGTCGCGCACCATTTGCGGTATGTGAAGCTCGTCGAGCCGGGCGCCGGGCATCGGCATGCAGATCAAGCCGCCGGCGTTCTTGCGCATGAAGTTGATCGCCTCGGGGGTGACCATCTGCGCCGCCATCACAAGATCGCCTTCGTTTTCGCGGTCCTCATCGTCGAGGACGACGACCATCTTACCGGCTCTTATGTCCGCGATGGCGCCCTCGATCGAGTCGAACGGGCTACCGGCCTGTCCGACCTGCTCGCCCAACGAGGGGAAGACGGTGGCCAGGCGCTGCAGGGTGCGATACGAGGGCTCCCGCCGGCCGGCCCGGAGTAGCGAGATCGCCGACTCGGTCAAGCCCGCGCTCTCTGCAACTTCCGTGGCCGTCAGCCGCGCCTCATCCATCGCCGCGTTCAAAAGGTCCGCAAAGCGCTCCACCCCTCCAGCCTAAGCCGAAGTTTACAAATGTCAAGAACCCGATAGGCCGCGGGACCCTGAAATGCAGTCCGGGGACGCCTTAAAGGCCCGCTCGACCTTCCGGGAGCGGCCTTGCGGTTAGTTCAGGGCTGGACTAGCCCGGAGCGGAGGTGTGTACCACCGTTGCAAAGCCGCCAAACAGCGTCGCAAGATTGATGCCGAAGAGCTGTACGGCGGAAAAAGCGACAAGAGCAATCAACGCGATGAGTATCCCGTACTCAGTCATCGTCGCGCCCTCTTCGTCGCGGAACATGAGGGTGAGAGCAGCCAGCATTCCATCTTCTCCTGATGTGACAATTGAAGAAACCGCCCCACGCTTAAACGGTCTGTCAAAACGCGCAATTCCGTGTAAGCTAGCCGCAGGTCGCCAGCTAGTTTGATAGTATAGCACGGTGCCAGCCGGGGGTCGAGGTCTCACGGCGCATCCCTGGCGATTAGTCTTTTCGGGCGCTTAAGTCGGGGGAGTGATCCGGCAGGCGATCGGTGGGTCGACTGCGGCGCGCCCTTAGACTGCCCCTGCGAACGTGTTGAATAATGACTCAAGGTTGATGCCCAAGGTTTGGATAGCGACGAGGGCGACCATGGCGACCACGGCTACCAGCAGGGCATACTCGACCATCGAGGCGCCTTTTTCGTCGCGCGTCATGAGCGTGACGGAAGTCCGCATTCTACCTCCCTCGGATATGAGCTCTCAGCGGACGATCTTGCACGATATGCCGTCGGCGGAAAGCAAAAAAAGGCCTGGAGTTAAGATAAAGCACACCAGCTAATTACGGCTAAATTATAACATAGCCCCAGCCCAGGTGTCGAGATTAATCTTTGCAGCGAAGGAGCACTTGCTTGTTCAGGTCGTTGGGGCAGTGCAGTTCGCGACGTACAGAAGGCCGTCTTTACCGACGGCCAGCGAGACCGGCAGGGCGAGGGGTTAATCGAAACAGACGATTGGCTTGACGATCCGCGATTCTGCCAGGTCGCGATAGGCGCGCGGGACGTCGTCGAGGGAGATGAGGACGGCGCCGACCTTTTCGGCCGTGACCACTCCACGCTCGATCAAGGCTAAGGCCTCGCGCGTGTCGTCGGGGCCGCATGAGTAGCTGGCGACTAGCCGCAGATCGCCGAAGTAAAAACGCGTTGGATCTGCAGTAACCGGAACGTCGGGCGGAAATGGGGTGAACATCACCACCGTGCCGCCACCCGCCGTCGCCTCGAATGCGGCTTTCATCGCGGGCGCCGTGCCCGGACCGCAGATCACCACGTCGGCGCCGTCGGGAAGAGCCCGGCCAACGTCATCGGGATGAAAGGCCGTGGCGCCGTTAGCTTCCGCAATCGCGCGGCGCTGCTCGAGGAAATCGCTCGCAAAGACTTCGGCGCCTAGCGCTCCGGCGGCTAGGACGTGCAGTAAGCCCATGACGCCCAAGCCGATCACGTAGAGCCGGTCGTTCTTTCGTACCCCGCTGCGCCGAAGCGATTTTACGACGCAGGCGAGCGGCTCCACCAGCGAAGCATCGCGAAACGGCACGTTCGCCGGCAGCGGCAGCGTGTCTCGCTGGTTCTCGCGCGAAACGCGAAAGTACTCGGCGATGCCGCCAGGCTCGATCTTGGTGGCGCGCCAGGTCGCACACTGCACGTAATCACCGCGCCCGCAGGCACGGCACTTAAAACAGGGTGCGTGATGGTGGACGAAGACGCGATCCCCGACGGAGAGCGCGCAGTCGCCGGCGACCGCAGCCACGATGCCGGCCGGTTCGTGGCCGAGCACCAGGGGCGCCTTTCGCGCGATGTACCATCCCATGACGTCGCCGCTGCAGATCCCGCTGGCCATCGTTCGCACCAGCAATTCCCCGTCGCGCAGCTCGGGCACCGGGCGCTCTTCAATTCGCACGTCATTAACGTCGTAGAGCACCGCCGCGCGCATCTTCTGAGGCGTCACGGTTCGATCAACAACTTCAGCGCGTCGCCGCTATCGAGCCGTTCGAAAGCTTCGGCGATGCGATCGAGCGAATACGCGTCCGAAATCAAGCCGGTCAGCGGCAGCGCGTGGGCCGCGATCAGCTCGTAGGCGCTACGCACGTCGCGTGGGGTAAAGTGAAATGGTGCGAGCAGCGCGACTTCGTCGTAATGCAGCCGCGCAGCGTCGAACGAGACGCGCGTCTGGGCGGGCAGCCCGGCAAAGAATGAAATGCGCCCTCCCCGGCGCACGAACGAGGGCGCACGCTCCCACATCTCGACGCTTCCGGTGCACTCGATCGCCGCATCGGCGCCACGGTCTCCGGTTCGTTCGGCAATCACGTCGGCAATCGGCGATGCCGTTGCATCGATGCTTTGCAGCCCAAGTTCGCGCGCCAGCGCCACGCGTTGCGGCCGGCGGCCGAAGAGCAGCACCTCGACGCCTCGACGCTGCAGCAACAAGGCGTGCAGAATCCCAAAGCCGCCGTTGCCGATGACGGCAACGATCGATCCGGGGGCCGGCGCGAGAACCTCGATCGAATGAACCACGCAGGAGAGCGGCTCGAGAAATGCGGCCTGTGCGTAGCCAACGTCGGAAGGCTTGTGAAAGCAGTTGCGCTCGACGACGCGCTGCGGAACCGCAATTAAATCCGAGTACGCTCCCAAAATCATCGTCGAGAGCAGATACTCGCAGAGTTCCTCTTGTCCGTTGCGGCACCAATAGCATTGGCCGCACGGCGCGGTGTGGACGCACATCACGGGATCGCCGACGGCAAAGGCGGTGACGCCCGCCGCGACCGCCGCGACGTCGCCGGAAAACTCGTGGCCGAAGCGCGTCGGCATCGGCATTTTTGGATGGCCGCGACGATAGGTCTTCAGATCCGTCCCGTCGGTCAAAGCGGCGCGCACGCGCACGACGATTCCGCCTACCGGCGCCGGCGGCACCGTCTCTTCGCGCAGTTCGATCGTCTTGGGCGAAACCAGCATCGCGACACGCGAACGTTCCGGTGCGATCACGCTGGCGGGGCCGCGACGCAGGCCAGCAAGGCCGAGCGAATTGGTTCGGGCAGCGGGCGGCTCTTCTTCGTCGCGCCGTCGATCGCGGCCACAATGAACGTCAACGCCGCCCCTGCCTCGCCGGTCCGCTCGTTAAAGAGGACCGTTTTCCAGCGAACGCTCGACGACCCGACGCGCTCGATATGCGTGCGCATTCTAAGCCAGTCGCTCATGCTCGCCGGCGCGTGATACTCCGCCTCCACCCGAACGCGAGGCAGCCAAAAGTTGTAGCGCGTGAATACCGTTTCATATGGAAAGCCCAGATCGGCAAACATTTGCATCTCGGCGTATTCGGCAAAGCGCGGATAGGCCGCGAAGTACATGATCCCCACGACGTCAATATCAGCCCATTGCACCTGCAGGCGCGCCCCGAACGTGCGCGCTCCCGCGGGCAGGGTGTCTTTAAATCGAGCCATGGGCCACGTAGCGGGCGATGGGGTCGACTTCGAGGTTTATGCGGCTGCCGGGCGGGCGGGTGCGCAGCGTCGTGCGTTCGATGGTTTCGGGGATGAGCGCGACCTCGAACCAGCCGTCGCCGGTCGCGGCGACGGTCAGGCTAACGCCGTCAAGCGCGACGAAAGCTTTGGGTGCAATCATCGTCGCCAGCGCGGGCGGAGTCTGGACGCGCAGGCGCTCGCCCTGACCCTCCGCTGTACGCGTCAGCACGCGGGCGGCGGCATCCACGTGGCCGTAGACAAAATGGCCGCCGAGCCGATCGCCGACGCGAAGCGCATATTCCACGTTGACGATATCGCCGGCCACGCGATCTCCCAACGTGCTGCACGCGAGTGTTTCAGGAACCACGTCGAACGCAACAGCCTCTCCGTCGATTGCGGTTGCGGTGAGGCAGACGCCGTCGATCGCAATCGAGTCGCCGGGCTGTGGACGCTCCGATTCCACGCCCTCGCACTGCACGACGAGCGTCGCGCCACCGCCCTGAGCCCTTTGTCCTTCGACTGAGCTCAGGATGACATGGCCGCGATATCGGATTAGGCCGCTAAACATTGGGGAACGTTCCGCTGATCACGACGTCGTCGCCGGTGCGGTCCATGCGGTCGAAGTGCAAGCGGACGCCTGACGGAGGCAAATCTACCCCTGCGAGGACCGNNGCGGCGATCAGGTGGGCCGCCAGGGTGGGTCCGCCTTCACACAAAACGCTATAGATGCCGTGCGCGCGCAAGGCTTCGAGAGCTTGCGGCAGATCGAGCACGAGACTCTCCGGCGGCCCGACGCCGATTACGTCCGCCACGTCGCGCAACTCCTTCAAACGATTCGTCAAACCACTGGGTGCTAATACGACCGTCTTTGCATAACCTTCTTCGCTATCGAAGATCCGGCTTCGCGCGCTGACGCCCTCGGTTTGGCAAAGAACG
>PMTY01000069.1 GCA_003167155.1 Candidatus Cybelea tumulisoli | reverse complement strand
CCGCCTCCGCCGCCGAGGCCGCCCGTCCGTTGTTGGCCGCCGCCGCCCCCTTCGCCGAAACCTCCTCCGCCCCCGCTTCCTCCGTTACCGCCCTTTATTCCACCGCCAATCCCCCCGTTTCCGGGCGAGTAGCCGGACGTGCTCCTGCCGCCGCCACCCCCGCCCCCGGCGGCTACAATGATCCGGTCTGCCAGGCTGCGGCCGCCCTGNNCCGCCTCCGCCCCCGTTGAAGCCGCCGTTGTCTCCCTCGCCACCGACGTACACGGCCAACCGTTGCCCCGGCGTCACCGGAATGGTGGCTGTTACAAGGGCACCGTTGCCCCCTTCGCCGGTTGAGCCGTAGATGGTCAGTCCGCTTGTGCCGCTGGCGCCGCTCGCGGCGATCATCAGGTGCGTCACGCCTGCAGGCACTCTAAAGGTTTGCTCTCCTCCGGTGTAACTAAAAACTCTACTGGAAGCGGGGGGTTGGGGGAGCGACAAGGGTGCTTGCGATGACAGTGCTGCGTTGCCGGCACCACAACCGGCCAACAATCCCCCGCTGATGCACAGAATGGCTAAGCTGCGTACGTCTATCATACGGTGCTCCTCAGAGGGAGCGAGCGCCAAGGGATCAGGCGCGTGCCCTCTCACAGACCGCGTACTTTGACGCTAGAATCCGCAGCTTCCTTTTGACGTCTGCTCGAACTTATTGTCAATGATTCGCCCCGCGGCGATGTTTGGTAGATATGCTAGACCTGTGGATGCCTCGATATGTGCGATTGGTAGCTCGGGCGCCACGAAAATCCGACCGCCTGCCGCCCGGACTCTGCGAGCGAAGACAAAGTCTTCTGGGTCGTCGGAGCCCACGGGAATGGAGAACGGATCGTCGGCGAGGGCGTCGAGCAACGAGATACGATGCATGAGACAGTGTCCTCCGATCAGCGAGACTTCGACAAGCTCAGGCGCGGTTTTGCCCTCCTCCAATGTTACGGGACTGTCGTCTTCACGAAACGCCATCGGTGGGAAAAATGGGGTACGCGCGGTGAACCAACCCGCTACGACGTCGAACTCATGCAGGCGATCTAATAGTTCGATCATTCGCTCGATCGTGCGCGGCGGCCACCACGCATCGTCGTCCACCCACAACAGTAGAGCGTCGGGGAAGCCCCGAGCCTTGCGCGCGATTTCATTACGTGCATCGGATACCGATTTTCGAGCTACGCTGAATAGGTGCGGAGCCAACCCGTCTAAGTTGCTCCACAGTGCATGAAGCGTCTCGATGCACACGGCACCGCGGGTCGGCATTCCGACGGCCAGAGGTCTGTGTGCCACTACGACTGATTCGAGTTAGATAGTCGCCAGATCTCTGCAAGCGCCGCGTCGCATGCACCCAGCCAGCTGCAGGCGCCGTACAGCGCCCCATTCGAGCGCAGGCAGGCTAGAAAGCGGTGGTAATGACTCTGGTGCCAACGCTCGCGATCGTCGTCTCCAATTAACTCGTGTAGTCCGTTGCCGCCGACAAAGCGGTGCCGGCCGCGGTTCATCGCTGGCGATTCCGAAGCAGCGAATGCGCGCTCGGCCTCCGCCCAAGCAGCCCGGAAGCGCTCTAGTACGTCCGCCCATTGCGCGTCCGTTTCTGACAAATCTGAATTCAACGACTTGCCTCTTTCGAAAGGGTCTTATCATGCCGATTCCGGCACGGCAGGACTGGGCGCGGGATACAGGCAAGGGACATCCGACGGATACCTTCGCTTTCAGAGGAGATTATCTCATGCATGACGATCAACAGTCGATCCGGAAAAACGACGACGCGGCTATGCGGTTCACCGTGTTGGGTTCTGCCGATGCGCTCACAGGCGGCAACGGCTCACACGTGTCGGACGCGGGTGCGGGGATGCGCGATCCAAGCAGCAGCCGCCGCAAGAGCTACGAATCGCTTCCTCGGCGTTAACGGCGGCGATCCCGCACCAAATCGGTCGGCCTGTTCTTCGGACGCCCGCAACGCGGAAGGTCTTTAGAACGGCCGACCGCTTTCAAGAAAGCGGGACAACTGCGCTCGATTTTGCAAGATCGAGCTGGCGTAACCACAACTCGAGACTTGCCGTCGCTAAGAACCACCGGATACTCGTAGTTTTCCCTGTCATCGCTTGGCGCACGGCCATCCGCCACAAATCGCCGTCGACGTAGCCCCGCGAAACGACCCGTGGATCACGCGTTAAGCACTCTACCATGCCTGGGCTCGATGCTAATCCGGCGTAAAACGCTTGATCTGGCCCGACCTTATCTCGGCGAAGTATGGTCTGAGGCGGTAACAGCTCCTCGTACGCTCGGCGCTGCAAAAGGCGGTCGCACTCGGCGTGCAATTTGTACTTCCACGGCACGCCGCGCATAAACGTTATCAGCGGGCGGTAGAGCAGCGGATGATGAAACCGGCATCGCGCATCACGTTCGCCGTATTGGGAGCAGACGACATGAGCGCTCCGAAGCAACCCTTCCAAAAACCACGTGTCGGCAACCGAAGCGCTCGGCGGCGCGTTCGTTCGTTGAGCACGGGCACGGAGTACCGCATCGTTCATGAATCGCCGAGAGAGCCAAGGAATATCCTGCGGGGGAGCGTCGAGGAGCTGACCCTTACCGTGTCGTCGTAACCCCGCCAACACATGGCGACGGAAAAAATGCCCAGGCGGACGACTCTGTTCGGATGCAGCGCTCCATTGTCTCAGCCCCTCCCAGAGACTGCTCCAGCGCCCGCCGCGGAACAGATCTGCCAAATAGTACGGCTGGGGCGTGTCGCCAATGAATACGGCATCGCCACCTTGACCCGTCAGAACGATATCCACCGCGTGAGTAGCCTGTAACCGATCGTAGGCTTTGTCCCACCCAGCGGTAACAATAGCGATTCTAGGTTGCGCCGCGAAGCTGTCCGGCAAAGACGTGAATGGCTTCGCGGCATCGGCGTCCATGCGATGCCAACGCTTCGGATACCGATCGAGTACGGGGCGAATCCACTCCTGCTCGTCGCTAGAGTCCGACTCGGGATAAATGAGCGAAAAGGCTTCGGCGCGTTCGTGGCCCGAGCGGACCGTCTCGGCATAGACCGTCGACGAGTCGAGACCGCCGGATAACTCGCACCATACGTGCGCGTCGGGTATGAGTGCCGCGCCGACCGCAGCCGTCACCGTTTCACGAAGCTGTGCCTCGTACTCGCGAGAATCACGATAACGCAGGGGCGCTACCGTTCCCAGCGTCCAGACGGAGCGCTTCTGCAGGCGATGGCTTTCCCACAAAATAGCCTCCCCGGGCAGCACGCGCCGAATGTGTTCGTACGGCGTGTGTTCCCCGAAGTGCCGCTGTTCGAAAAGGTATTCCGATAAATACATTTCGTCGAGTTGACCGACCCCGGTTTCGACTACTAGATCGTCAAGGTGCGAAGCGGCGGCGATTCCGTACTGCGACTCCGAGTAAAAGAGCGGCAATATTCCGAGTTCATCGTGCGCGAGCGTAAGGCTCCCTCGCAAACGATCGTAAATCGCAACCGCAAACTCTCCGTAGACATGACGAGCGAGATCTGAGCCCCAGAGCTGATATGCAACCGCAAACAGCGCCGGTTCGGTAAACACCTTCGGCACGACTCCGGACAGTCGACGTGCTTCGGTTTCGACCTCCCGCCGGTTTGCAATATACCCGCGACACAGGACGTCGTACTCCCCGAATTGCGACGCTTCGGGAGTACAATGCAAGAGCCCATCGCTCCGCCCGACTTTAATACGAAATCGTTCCACCCTTACAGAACTGCTATTGCGGCATACTGTTGTACGTTTCCGGGTGAATCTCCGATCGGGTGACCCGAACAAACTACCCATGCGTGTGCGCGGAAGGGATGAAGTCGCACGCCGATCCGATGCTCGGGCGAGAACCCGGCATAAATCAGCAATTGGTACAATGCAAGAGAACGGGAGAGACAGTCGTTGGGCGCACTCGGATGTTCAAAGAAGTTTTCCGCAAAACGAAACGCGCGTTCAACCTTTGCTAGCCGTCGCGCCCCTGGAATTTGCGGGGACCTTGGCTTCTCCAATGAGGCGTAGCGCCGGTACGAGAGGGCAAATCCACGCTGTGCCAAGGCGCGAGTAGCGTCGCGCAGCGCGTACAAAGCATAAAGGACGAGCGGCACGTGGCGAGTACGCAAACGTCGCGGGTACGCACTGGTCGCCGGCGGGTCGAACCTCAGGTATCCGCGGTCGGTGCATTCGCGTGCAAAGATCTCATGATCCTTGGAACTAGCGCCGTTGGCAAGCAGCTGTTGCCATATTTTGCTTGACTGAGCGTCAAGCATGACGTACTCGTTGGCACGCAAATCCAGGATCACGACGATATTTTCCACGACGGCGTAACGAACATCGCCCGACGCGAACAACCACTTACTCCGTTGCGGCGCTTGCGTCTACCGCGACGCCAATTGGCAAGGCACTTTCGGGAATCGGAGCGACCTCGAACGGGTCTCCCAGCACGTTGACCTGGTAAATCCCCGCCGTTGCGTCCATCACGTACATGACGTCGCTGCCGTCCCAGCTTAGAGTGATCGGATCGCCGAAACCAGTTAGGTCGACGAAGCAGCCAGAACCCGAGACGCATACGTTGAGCGTCCCCGCGCGTTGATCGGTGTACCACAGATTATCTTCCGCGTCGAAGGCGATGCCGCCGGCGAACTGCGTGGTAATACCGAGATTGATGGGCTTCGCTCCTTGTTTGCAGCCTCGGAACTCATCGATGTTTCCGAACTTACTACTAGTGCGGGCGTTGTAGCTCCAGTAACAATTACCCTTGCTGTCGAAGGCCACGGACTCGCCTTCAATGGCGTTCGGATCCGTTAGATAGTAGCTAGGCGTTGCACCGTTTGACCTATTTCTATACACGGCGACGTTAGCGCGCCCACTGGAGGAATTGAGGTCCGACACGGCGAGCAACGTTTTGGAGACTGCCGCGAAGGCGGGTTCGTTACCGGGAGAGCTCAACGTACTCACGAGCGGAGAACCTCCCGGAGCGTAGATCAACACCTGGTACGCGCCACTGTTCACTACATACACCTGATGCTTATCATCGACTGCAACGCCTTGCGGGTATGTCAGGTTCGTAATGGTCGAGACCAGCGCACCGCCCAAGTAATACACGCCGCACGAGTCGGCATCGAAGTCGCAACCATAAAAGTACTCACCGACCCTGGACTTAGACTTTGGAGGACGGACTTGAGGCGAGCGCATTGGGTGCCACCTGTTTAGCAAGCTAGCATAATCGTATACCCTCGGCAGTGCTGCGCTGTAGACGCGCCGGTTCATCCACCCTGGGAAACCCACCAACGGGGTGGCGCGACTGGAGCGCGAGACCATCGTTGGGGAGACGGCAATCGACGAGACGCTCGTCAAGTTCGCCGTTGCGCCGGTCAGGAGCGCAATCGCTGCCGAGCCCAGAGCACACGCGGGTAGCATCGGAATTCGCATGAATTCAATCCTCCGGTCACGCGTTTATCAGAACGATCCTGTTGCCAAAATGCAGTCGCCATTCACGCCAGGCTTTTCAAATGGTCCATGGTCGGCGTTGCTGTACAGCGTCTGAGCTGCAAAGTAGTAGTTTGCGCCGCCGCTAGGAAAAGGCGCGCCGAAGATGTCCTCGAGTTCGAAGCCGGAGCATCCGTCCGCGATCTCGTTTTGATCGGCGTCGTTTTCTTCGTCCGGGTTGATCCAGCCCAGCTCGATCACGTCGCCGCCCATATCGAAAAGGATCGGGTCGGTCTGGGACTCCGCGATCTCGTGGCCAATCACGATACCCATGCCGTCGAGTGCGCCGTTGCCCTGCGGCGGGTCGAAAAGAGTCCCAGGCGAGTTGACCGAGCCAGTATAACAGACGCTGAGTTTCGTGCCATCTGCAGCCGTTTTCTCGTAGCCGGGAATGTACGGAACGTAAGAGTAAACGATTCCACCTGCGGCAGGCGCCGCGGGATTCGCCGGCACGAACGAATGATATCCGCAGTACTCCTCCGGGAAGTCGGGAGTGTCGTAATGCCCGTTCTCCGAAATGATGATGATGTTTGCGTTCGCGTTGTTGCAAACGCCGGAAGGCGTGCAGAAACCGAACTGGTTCGCCGCGGCGATGGCTTCCTTCGCGACAGCAGCCTTGGTCGGGACTCCGATGAGGTCGGGGCTGTCCCAGAAGCAGGCGAAATTGCCGAATGCCTTAGGACACAGGGGGTTTGGGCTCGGTTCCGTGACGCCGTACTGGCTGAGAATGTCGAGCCAACGGGGCCCGATTCCCGTATCGGTGATGTTCTCGACGAGTGACGCGACGTATGGCTCGACGGAATACTTGTCGGTGGCCTTAACCTGCCAAAAGTCGACGTAGATCGTCGGATTACTCTGAACCGTACACGTGTACGGGTTGGGCGGCTTGCACGCAAACTGCGTGCCCGGCGGAGACACGCCGTGAAGGGGAACCGCGCGCCGGTGCGCGCCGGGGGCTCGAAACAGCGCGAAGGCTTGTCGCGAATGAATGCCCGCTATTGCCGGAGCAGTAGCGATAACCCACGCAGCAGCCACAGCCGTGACGCAGAGGGAATAAGGTCTAGTGATCCGCACGTCATCCTCCCAGGGGCGAGCCAGCACCAAAAGGGGCGTCGGGTACCGTTGCATGTTTTTACCTGCAGGCAACCGGCTCCTAGGGTGGTTTCTGGATGGGGTGCGAGCCTTCGCATCGTCGAACCGGCATGGGCATGCGACTGAGACTGCTGACTGCCGCCCTGATCGTTATTTCTCCGATGGTATCGGGCTGCGTCGGCAACATCCCAGCACCGGCAAGTGCCCATCAGAGCTTGGCCTCAACGAACGATGCTGCGCTTGCCTCCGAAGCCGAACGCCCGTTCGCCTATGTCGCGGAAACGTGTGGGTCAAGATCGTCCTGCCCGTGGCCGAACGGATTGGTACAGATATTAGGTGGTCCGACCATTACCACGGACGTCGAAAACCCCACGGCGCTAGCACTCGATGGTTCCGGCAATCTCTATGTCGGCAATTCGAACGTGTCGAACGAGGGTGCCGTCAGCGTGTACGCACCGAAGAGCGTGAGGTTGCAGCGGATTCTAAGCGGCCTGACCGGCGTTACTGAAGGTCTCATTGCCGACGCCGCCGGACGTTT
>PMTY01000106.1 GCA_003167155.1 Candidatus Cybelea tumulisoli | reverse complement strand
CATAGCCTCTGGATCTCCGATTTTGCAAACAATGCCGTTTACGTTTACACGTGGCCGCTTCCGTCACCATCGGCCACACCGGTCGCAACCGTGACGGGATTGAACTCCCCGCAAGGTGAGTGCGTCGGTCCGGGAGGCGTCGTGTTTGTCACAAACTCGGGTGGCGGGAGTATTCTTGTTTATTCGCACAACGGCACCGCGATGCCAACCATAAGCGATACCGGCGCACAACCAACCGGGTGTGCCTATGACTCGGGTCATGGCAAGCTCGCCGTCTCGAACGACGCCGGCGGCAGCATTGCGCTCTACTCCGGACCCTGCTGCAACTATTCGAGCCCGACGACGATCACGGACCCGAGCTTCGGTCAAACGTATTTTCTAGGCTTCAAGCCTAATAGCGATCTCTTCGTCGATGGCAAAAACAGTAGTGGGAACGTCTCGTACTGTAAACTTCCTTACCCTGCGTATACCGTCACTCAGATCGGCTTCACGCCTTCGAACCTCATCGGATTTCCGGGCGGCGTTCAGTGGGACGGCCACTACATGACCGTCGGGGATCAGCTTGCCGGCACGGTTAATCGTGTCAACGCACTGGGGCATCTCGTGGCCGGCGGGACGACGACACTCACCGGGGCCTCGTCGTGCGACGTGGTCCAGGACTTCATCGGAGCGGGGGCAGTCCCCGTCGGCAATCCGCATAGGATTACCGGCCCGGAAGCCGCGTGCGGAGTGCCGGTCGTTTTCCCCTACTTCGTCGGACTGGCCCCCGTGCAAACTACAGGCGGTAGCTCGACCCAACCGGAAGGCGCCGCGGTAAGCCCCTAGCCTTAAAGGCTTAGAAACCGGCGCTGTTCTTTACCGCAATCGTATTGAAGCGGCTGCTAACGAAATAGGACTACTACAAACTGATCGCGCAAGGCGGTGCGTCGCTAAGTGGTGCAACGACGCCTTGGACGCTCGACCGCGGGACGACCCTGCACACTTAAACTGACGCCAACGAAAAAAGCCCTGTGGGATCAGGGCTTTTCTACATGGTGGGCCGTCCAGGCTTCGAACCTGGGACCTCATGCTTATCAAGCATGCGCTCTAACCAGACTGAGCTAACGGCCCGACGCGCGAGAGTTAGGGTGCTTCGCACGAGGCGCGAACCTCCCTTTTAGATGAGGGCTATCCACTTCTTGGTGATTTCGTCCTCGTTCTTGAGGTGCGCCATCAGCATGGTTTGGAGGACCTCGTGTTCGCGCAGGATCTCGGCACGCTCGGCGGCTTCGAAGTCGAAGGCCTGGTGTTGCGCGGCGATCTGCTGCTGGCCGTCGGCGTCGCCGTTGGACGGAGGCGGCGGCTTCGGGCTGCCGCGGGGCGCGGCGAGGCCGCCGCGCGCCGAGGTAGCACGTTCGTTGCGAGCAACCGGAAGCGGGCCGGTCATTCGGTGATCGACTGGATGAACTTCTTAGTGATGGAATCGTCCATTTTGCGCTGAGCCATGTCGACGTTTCGAAGGGTGTCGACTTCGCGCATGTTCTCGCTACGCTCGTCCATCATCTGATCGAAGGCCTCCGATTGCACTTGCAGCTGTTCTTGATTCTGAATCTCGGATGCGTACATGCCGAGTTGGAAGGTTTCGTCTTGAGTGTTGAGCGCGTTCATTGCGGCGTTTTGCGCGTTGCCGGCGACGCCGCTGCCTAACGAACCGCCGATCGCACTGCCTAGAAGCCCCGAGCCGAGCCCTTCGAGAGCGGGAAGAAGGAATGCCATGTCGTTGTTCCTTTAGCGAACGCTTAGGTCGAACCGTCGAAGGCGTAATCGAGCGGTTGCGATTGGTAGCCCTGACTCTGCGGCAAACCCGGGAGGGTCGGCGCGCTCAAGGGAAGGCTTTGGGCCTGATTGGAGAGCGAGCCGAGGGATGAAATAAGGGCGTTGACCTCGGCCATCGCGGCGTTCTCCGGCGATTCGCTCGATTCGCCGCGAAGCGAGCCGCCGCGACCTCCGCCCGATCCGTGCAGCATCCCGCTCTTATCGCAACCGTGCAGCGTCCCGCTCTTATCGCAGCCGTGCAGCATGCCGCTCTTCCCGCCTTCGTGCGCACCAGCGATGCGGCCGCTCTGCTCGCTGTGGAAGGGTCTGGCTGAGATGGTTCCTTCGTGAATGGAAGACAATGAACTCATCGTGTGATCTCCTTTTCTACGAGTCTGTCTCGTCGGTNNGCGAGATGCTCGGCAATGAAGGCGCCGGCAATGAAGGCGCCGGTAACGAAGACGCCGGCATCGGATAGCTCTGCGCCGCGGCTCCGAGCGCGCCGACGGACGAGACCGTCGCGTTCGATTCGGCAATCGCGGCGGACTGCGCGGATTCGTCGGGCGCCGGACTGCCCGACAGGCGCGAATAGTGGCGCATCACCGAGTCGGCATATCCCAGGTCGGCGCCGTCGGACCAGCGGGTTTTGGTGCCGGTGGCGGTCGGCGAGCCGCTGTTATAGGCGGAGAGCGCCTCGTGCACGTTGCCGCCATAGCGCTTGAGGAGGCCGGAAAGCATGCCGGCGGCATAGTCGGCGTTTTTGCCCGGATCCATGGCGGCCCCGGTCGAGGCGAACGGGTGCCAGCGATCGTCGATCTGGAAGAGGCCATGCCCGTGGCCGCCGTCGCCCACGATGTTGTGGCCTGCGTTGGTATTGGGGCCGCCGGTCTCTTGTGCGGCGACCGCAGCAAGCAGGCCTGGATCGAGGCCGTAACGCCGGGCCGCGCTTTCGATCTGAGAGGCGAACGCGACGCCCGTGGAGGCGAGTCGGGAAGCAACCGGGTCGAGGTTCATGACACGCCTCTATCCCCGCCTCCGCGGCGTTTGACAAGGAGCGGTGCGGGTTCTAGAATGGCAAAGTCGTGGCGGCCCTGCCTGATTGGCGGGGCTTCGTGCTGCGGCGGGCCTCATTTATGGATCGTTCGCACAGGGTTGACATCAGCGGGCTTCTCGCCGGCGGTCGCCAGTTAATGGTGATTGCCGACGAAGTGCCCATCGAGCCTTTCGAGGGGATCGCATTCCCCGACCCGGTTCGGGTGGCGTTGGAGCTGCGCGAAGCGGACCGGATGCTCGCGGTCGAAGGAACCGTAGACGCTCGCGTTCACGGCCCCTGCGACGCGTGTCTCGAAGACGTCGATCTGGAGGTTCACGTCGACGTCGACGAACGGCTAGACCCCTCCCGCGGGCGTGACGACGACCCATTCGGCGAGAGCAACGTCTTGACCGGTCAGCGGCTCGATGTGGCGGACCTGGCGCAACAGGCCGTGCTCAGCACGCTGCCGATGGGGCTGCGGTGCAAGGAAGATTGCCTCGGTCTTTGCGGCATATGCGGGGCGAATAGGAATATGGGCGAATGCTCGTGCGACCGCGCCCAATAGACTTTTGAACGGAGAACTATGGCGAACTTAAAATGGAAGACGCCGCGCAGCAAGACGCGTAGCCGCCGGGCGGCGAACTGGAAGCTCGGCGCGGTAACGACGGTCCAATGTCCGCAGTGCCACCAACCGAAGCGGCCTCACTTTGCCTGCGCAAACTGCGGTACGTATAACGGCAGGCAGGCCATCAAGGTACAAGACGAGCCAGCCGGTTAAGCATAGGTGTCCTTGTGTGGCGTGAAGATCGTTGGCGTGGGCCATTACGCGCCGGCCCACGTCGTCACGAATCACGATCTCGAAGCGTGGCTCGATACGACGGACGAATGGATTACGACGCGCACGGGAATGAAGCGCCGCCATTGGACGTCCGATAACGAGGCGACGAGCGACTTAGCATCCGCGGCAGCCGAGGCCGCGCTGGTGCATGCCGGCCTCCAAGCGGCCGACGTCGATTGCTTCATCGTGGCGACCGTAACCCCCGATTACTATTTTCCGGCGACGGCCTGTCTGGTCGCCACTCGTCTCGGCGTCCGCGAAAAGCCGGCCTTCGACATCGCGATTGCGTGCAGCGGCTTCATTTACGGTCTGACCGTCGCGTCGGGCCTCATTCGCTCCGGCGTCTACCGGAGAGTCATGCTGATCGGAGCGGAGTCGCTCTCGAAGATTCTCGATAAAGGCGATCGTTCCACGGCTATTCTTTTCGGCGACGGAGCGGGTGCCGTGATTCTGGAACGCTCCGAGGAGAACTCGTTTCTTGCCTCCGATCTCGGTGCCGACGGGAGCCGCCCCGAGCTGCTGTACGCTCATGGCAGCGGATCTCGCGAGCCGATCGATCACGCGGCGCTCGATGCGAAGCTGCATCTCATCCACATGCAAGGGCGCGAAACCTTTAAGCTCGCCGTCAACAAGATGGTCGAGTCGACGGGCTCGGTTTTGAGCAAAGCAAACCTTACCAAAGCCGACATTGCCTTCCTAATTCCCCATCAAGCCAACAAACGCATCATCGACGCGACCGCACGGTACTTGGGCCTACCCGACGATAAAGTCGTGATCAACATTTCCGAATACGGCAACACATCGGCGGCATCGATACCGATGGCGCTCTCGGAGACCGTTCGAACGGGCCGCGTCAAGCCTGGAGATCTGATCGTGTTCGTAGCTTTCGGCGGCGGCCTTTCGTGGGGCGCCGTCGCCTGGAGATGGACTGCGTAGATGCGGTTTGGCGCCGTTTTCCCTGGTCAAGGATCGCAGTGCGTTGCAATGGGATGCGACGTTGCGGCGAACTCGCCGGCGGCGCGCAGCATCTTCGAACGTGCCGCGGCGGTGCTCGACTACGATCTGCTCGAGCTGCAGCGCGAGGGCCCCGAAGAGAGGCTGCGCGAAACCGAGTATAGCCAGCCGGCAATCTTTACGACCAACGTAGCGCTCTACGAAGCCATCGGAAGCGAGAGCGAGCCGGTCGTTACGGCCGGCCATTCGTTCGGGGAGCTCTGCAGTCTGGTTGCGGCCCATTGCCTAGAGTTCGAGGAAGCGCTGCGGATCGTGAACGAGCGCGCCAAGGCGATGCAGGATGCGGCGCAACGAGCGCGCGGCGG
>PMTY01000109.1 GCA_003167155.1 Candidatus Cybelea tumulisoli | reverse complement strand
TACGACGACAAGGGAAACCTTTTTGTTGACGGCGAGACGGAGGGCAGCGTCTTCGGGCTCGGCGAGTTGGCGAAGGGCGGTAGTACGCTGAACTTCGTCAACATCGACCAGACGATCTACTTACCGGGCGGCATCATGTGGGATGGAAAGTATCTAGCGGTCGGCGATCAAGTCGCAGTGAAACACAACTTCACCAGCACGATTTATCAGATGTCGATCAAAGGAAGCCAGGCAACGACCGTTACCACGATGATACTCAGCGGGTCCAACCAAGTGGCCCAGTTCTGGATTCCGCGCATCCACGATGGCGGCAAGCGGGAATATGGCAATCGGCTCATCGGACCCAACCAAGACGGAAAGGATACGCTTTTCTGGCACTACCCTTCCGGCGGCAATCCGATCGCGACCATCAGCGGAGAGACCGATCCGATCGGTGTGACGCTCAGCCTAGCCAAGTAACGGCAAAATGTAGGAGAACCGGCGGCGTGGAAGCTGTCCCTCGATGGACAGCTCACCCAACTCTTGGAAGATCATCATGATGCTCGCGGACAGCGCGCAGGCGATGGCCGGCAAGCTGTATATTTTGGGCGGCGGCTGGTCGATAGCCGGCCCCGCTCCCGCGCCCTCCGCGCTGGCAATCAAGTTCGAGGTTCCCTGGGAAGCCGCAAACCGCAAGCACAAGGTGCGCATCGAGCTGCTCGACAGCGACGGCCAACCGGTGCTCGTGCCGGGGCCCGAATCGCCACAGCCGATGTTGATTCAGGCCGACCTGGAGGTCGGCCGCCCGACGGGCCTCACCCCCGGCACTCCGCTCGACACGCCCTTTGCGATAAGCATCGGTCCCCTTCCGCTCAAACCGGGCCGCTACGAATGGCGCTGCACCGTCGTCGACGCAAACGTCAGTCAATCGTGCGCCTTCACTTTTAGAGAACCACCCTACACGGTACGAATCCCTCCGCCGCAATGACGCTCGTGTGCATCATCCGTTATCAGATCGACCCGTTTCAGCGCGACGAGTTCAAACAATACGCGGAGGAGTGGGGCCGCATCATTCCGCGCTGCGGCGGGCATCTCGTTGGGTATTTTCTGCCGCACGAAGGTACCAACGACATTGCCTGGGGCTTGATCGCGTTCGATACCCTCGCGTCCTACGAAAAGTACCGCGCCCGCCTGAAGAACGATCCGGAAGGGCGCGAGAACTTCAACCGCGCTCAAGCCAAGCGTCTGATCCTTCGCGAAGAGAGAAACTTTGTGGAAGTCGTCGACGGAACGTTTGGGATTCCAGCTACATAGGTTTCGTCATCATTTTGCCGCCCATCGCCTTAGCCTGCGACTGACACATCATCTTTACGTGATTCTTAGCCATCATGGCCTGCATCTGCGACTGGGACATTCCCGCCATTTTGGCCTTCATTTGATCGTGGGTCATGTACATCTTCGTCATCGTGTTCATTCCGACGACCGGGTCGCCCGCGGCGCACTTCGGCGTCGCCATCATCATCGAGGACGATTGCATGCTGTCGGCCACGCTCGGCAGCACATTGGCACCCACCAGGCCCGAAGCCAGGAGGAGCATTACTGCGATCCGCTTCAATTTAGTCTCCTTTAGAAAGAGGGCGTTTCATATACTTGGTACGCTCGAGGGCGGCGGCCGGATGACTCGGGTTGAGGCTGGGAGAAGGTAGCGGCGTATGGCTAAGCATCGCGTCGCCAAGGTTTCTGAGATCGCGCCGGGCTCCACCCGGCGCGTCGTTGCAGACTCGTGCGAGATTCTGCTTTGTAACGTCGGCGGCACGATTTACGGCATCGAGGACGTCTGCACGCACGACGGCGGCCCGCTCGATCAGGGGACGCTCGAAGGGGAGAGCATCGTCTGTCCGCGCCACGGCGCGACCTTTGACGTGCTCACCGGCGACGCGCTTACGCTTCCGGCCGTAATGCCGCTGATGACGTTCGAAGTGTTTGTTGAAGGTGACGACGTCTTCGTCGACGTCTGAGCGTTTGTGGTCAGGCTTTTCGTTCGGCTGAGTCTCATCGTATTCACGCTTGGCGTGCTGCTGGTTTTTGGCTTCATCATCAACGCCGCCATCGGCATGCGGGCACACGCACGAGACGCCGGAACGATATCGGGCTTGCGTCTGCGTGGGCCGGTTACGATTTTGCGTGACGACCGCGGCGTTCCGCACGTCCTGGCGGGGAACGAGCACGATCTCTTCTTTGCGCAGGGTTATGCCGAAGGGTCCGACCGGCTCTTCCAAATGGACTTGCTGCGGCGTTTCGTGTTGGGCGAGTTAGCGGAGGTTTTCGGGCGGGGGGCCTTGGAGCACGACAAGCTCGAACGCGAAGTGCCGGTTCGAGAGATCGCGTCGACGCAGTGGCAACGGCTCGACCTTCCGTCGCGCGAAATCCTCGGCGCGTTCAGCGAAGGCGTAAACGCGGCGATGGAACGCGAGCCGCTGCCCGTCGAGTTTCGTTTGCTGGCCTACCAGCCACGCCCGTGGACGCCGCAAGACTCGCTGGCCGTTGCCATGGCGACCGTGCTCGATCTCACCGACGACTGGAACGCCATCGAACCGCGCGATGCGGCGTATCGCCTTGGCGGCATCCATTTATTACACACGCTCTTTCCCTTGACGGATCCGTGTTACGACGCACCGGTTACTGCCGGACTCGGCGGCATCGGGCCGGGCGCTGCCTGCAACCGCCACGTCGCGACGTTGATGAGCGAACTCTCCGATTCACGCGCACCGGTCGGCAGTAATGCGTGGGCTGCCGGATCAAACCACGCTCTGCACGGACGCGCGCTGCTCGCCAACGATCCGCACTTGGCGCTGCACATGCCCGGCGTGTGGTATCTCATCGACCTTCGAGCCCCGCATTTTCACGTCGCCGGCGCAACGCTGCCGGGCTGCCCGGGCGTCGTTCTCGGCCACAACGAGAATCTCGCGTGGGGCGCGACGAGCGGCACCGTGACGTCGCTCTCGGCGTTCTTACAACCCGCCCATCTCGATCCGTCGGGTTGGCAGGTCGAGCAGTTTGCCGTGCGCTTTGGGCCGATCTCGCGCGCGCGATATTATCGAACCCGCGAAACGTTCGCCGCCACGACCAGCAATCATCGCTCCGTTCTCGTGCGCTGGGAAGCGTACGCAAAACCCGTCTCACCGGCGTTGACGTTCCTCGCGCTTGATCGCGCGCCGTCGATCGAAGCCGCGACTGCGGAGCTTGCGAAGTTTCCAGGTCCAACGCAGAACTTCGTGCTTGCCGACACGAGCGGGCGCGCGGCCTACGTCCTCGCCGGCAGCATTCCTAACGATCCCGTCCGTGGGCGATGGTTTCATCCCGCAAGCGATCTTGCGAAGCGGTATCCGTGGATTCCGTTTGCGCTTTTGCCGAAGGTCGCACCGTCGCGCGACGCGGTGGTGTGGACGGCCAACAACCGGATGTACGGCCCGAAGTATCGGCCGCCGCTGAGCCCGCAGTTCGCGACGCCCTATCGCGCCTATCGCATCGCGCAGCTTCTTCGAGCGCGGCACGCGTACGACGTGGAGTACTTCACGCAAATGCAGCTCGACGTACTATCGCTTCCGGAACGCGAACTCGCACACGACGCTTCAAAAGCGCTTGGCAATCGCGAGGCTCCGTTAGCCGCGCAGCTCGCTGCGTGGAACGGCGAAATGGACGGCGCATCTTCGACTGCGACGGTGGTTGAAGGCATGCGCGTCGCGTTGACGAGCCGGCATACCGGCCGAATGCCGACGGTGCTTGGGGTGATGGATCGCGCAACGGTCCATTTGAGCGGCATTACGCTGCCGTCACCGGCGCCGTGGCGNNGTGGGCAACTGGGATGCGGGCGGCATCACGCTGCCGCAAGGTGAGTCGGGCGAGCCTGGTTCGGGGCACTACACGGATCAGGCAACCGCGTGGATCGACGGCCGATTGTGGCCGATGCCCTTTAGCGACGCGGCGGTTTCGCGCACGGCCGTGCATCGCGAAACGTTAACGCCTTAACGGCGAAACGACGACCTCTACGTTTGCTTGTTCACCGTTACAGGTAGCGCACGCCTTGAAGGCTCGATACGAAACGCGCGGAACGGCCTGATCTACTACGATCACAGGCACTACTTTAGTTTCTTCTCACCCGATGCCGGAGTTTGGTTTTCGCGAACGCCCCGCGGTAGCCTTGGTCTTTGTTGTCGCCGTATTGGGTGCGTGCGTTTCACTGATGTCCGGCTGTGCTAGCGAGACGGCGCCGCCGAGTCTCGCACGAATATCGACCGTGAACTCGATGGGCGTCTCGCCCAAAACGTCGGCGTTTACNNGCGAAGCAGTTCTACAAGCAACTCTATCCGGGAGCCGCAGCTACGGTCGTCACGTCCATCAACAATACGAACGTTATTGCAGGCTGGCTCAAGGACAGCAAGGGTGGGATCTTCGGGTTCACCCAGTGGGAAGGCATCTGGACGAAGTACCAGGATAACCATCTGCTCCGTCAGCCGCAGTACACGAAGCTCCTGGGCCTTTCGGACGACGAGTTGGCAGTCGGCTACTATCAGCTGAAGAAAATCGATCACAGCTTTGAGTTGAATCTCGTCACCGGGAAGTTCATAGTCATTTCACCGCCCAACGCCAAGAGCTCGGCCGCCACCGGCATCAACGGCAAAGGCGACATCGTCGGCTGGCTGACGCTCGCGAACGGAGTCACCGAAGGCTGGCTTCTCAAGGACGGCATATTCACGGTCTTTGTTTATCCGAGTGCTGCGGGAACGCAAGCTGCGAGCCTCGACTGGTCCGACGATATCGCAGGCTCGTTCAAAGATGCCTCAGGCAAAACAAACGGCTTCCTCTTGACCGATGTCCTGAAAACTCAAACTTGGACGAAGATCGACGACCCGAGCGCCAGTGGAGAGACGGTCGTGACCGGCATCAACAACCACCACACAATGGTGGGTTACTACAAGGACTCGGGCGGCAAGACTAGCGGCTTTCTAGCGAACCCAAAGATTTAGTCCTCGCCCGCGCGCCCACCGCATAAAGATAGAGCGCAGATTGGTAGATGCCGTCGATGTGCAGCAGTTCGTCGATGAGGTGGTCGAAGTAGCCGCCGATGGTTGCGCCGGCCAGGTCGAGCGCGGCCGTGCAAAGCGCCAAGTTCTGCGCGACGTGGCCGGCCTCGAGCAGCGCGAAGCGGTAACCGCGCTCGCCGTATTTCGTCGTCGTCCGTTCGAAGACTGCCGTTATGAAGACCGTTAGCGAAGCGTCGAGCGCCAACTGCGGTTGGGCAAGGCGTGCCGCGATCAACTCCGTTTGGTCGCCGTCGACGAAACGGCGCACGGCGTTCGCATGCGGCTCGTAGTGATAGAGGCCCGGCGGTAAACCGTCAACGGACGCCGCGTGGAAATATATCTCCAACGGATAGAGCGCTCCGCCCGAAGGTACCGCGCGGTAGCCGTACGGGAAGACGTTCTCCGCGATCCGTCGCGTAATGCCGTACGAATAGTAGAGCAGCGTCGCGACCGTCTCGAGCGGCAGCTGCTCGCGCACTAGTGCCGGCGCGGTTACGCGATCGAGCAGCGCGTCTTCCAGCCTCTTTGGAAACGATGCGCGCGGCGGCGGCAGTTCGAGCGCCGGGTGGCCGTCGTAGACGAGCGGCGCGAGTTGCGACTGCCACTTCATAAGATCTTGATCGCTTAACGGCCGTTTGAATCGCGACGTCTTTGAGTTCTCGTGGTACAACTGCCAAACGGCATCGGCCTTCGGCATGCGTTCTTCGTCCCATCGATTTTGGCTCATCGACTGCCGCCTCACGGAAAAGGGTGCACGTTCGTAGGGTCGTGGAGTGGAAGATTCGGCGTCTCGTACCCGAGCCTGGCCGGGACCTCGTACAGCCGTCGCCCTCCGAGCGCCCGCTTTTCATGTCCGATGAAGAGCGGGTGTAGCCCGGGAATCACGGCTTTGATCACATTGAGGCCGAGTTCGCGAATCTCACGCGTCGTTAGGTCGACGAAAAGAAACTGCAATCCCGCCGTCTTGAGCGATTCGCGCACATGAGTTAAGTGCTCGGCGGGATCGTGCTCGTCGCTGAAGGCGACCTTCGGCAACTCGATTTCGAGCGCCGAGGTGAAGAGCCAGTCGGCAAAGGCGCGATTGGAGTGTTCGCACCAAAAGCGGAGATGGTCTTCCTGTACCAAGATGTCGCCGGCTTTTTTGGGGTCGACCGGAGGCGTCGTCGCTTTGAGCCGCCGGCACCATTTTCTCGTATGCTCCAACTCCTCGAGGCATTTGCGCGCCGCGAGGTTGGCGAGCGGGTGCGATGCTGCGGCGATGCAGAGGGCCGGATCGCGCGGATCGTCGTGACACGCCACGGCCATGGCGGCGGGCACGCCGATGTCGGTCGTGATGTTAAAGAGCGTGACGTCGTATCGTGCCCTCGCGAAACGATCGAGTAGGTCGCGATTCGTCTCGTCGAGCGATGCCCGCGGCACGCGCGGCGGCCCCAGTCGCGCCTGCCAGAAGATCGTAAACGCATCGCGTTCGATGGCCTCACAAGCAGCGGAGACCAAAGCGTTTTCGGGGCCTTCGTTGCAGGCAAGTCCGGTCGAGATCGGCTGAACGATCCACGGCTCGACATCCAGGTCGGGGACGTACGGCATGTAGACCATCGCGGCTGGAACGTAGACGGCCCGTGACGTTTCGATGTCGCGAGCTCTGGTCCAGCGCACCGGGACGTCGCCGGTAAACGGCACGAAGCCGCCCGCCCTCCACGTTGCGTATTGATCGTCGCGATAGAGCGCGAACGCGCCGGGGTCCACGCAGGGAAAGGAAGCGTCGTTAACGCTCGCGAGCGGCAGGCTTTGCTTGAAGTAGAAGGCCGAACAGTACCGCTCGACTGCCTCGCCGATCGCTTTCCCCATCGCGCGATCGCGATCTGACGACGCACCGCCGCCCAAGCGGAAGTTCGCTTCCGCTCCTAGTTCCGCGGCGTTGGTGGCTTTGGCGTAATAATGGAAGAACTGCGGAGCGCCCGGCTCGCAGGGCCGTTCGGCAAGAAACGTGATCACGCCGAAACGCGGATCCAAGAGCCGGTCGAGCGCTTTTTGAATTGACGTAGCCGTTACCGTTGCTCGATGCCTTCACGCGTCAGTTCGACGCGCGTGCCGAAACGCAGCGGACTGCAGACGGGACAGTTCGGCGCTTTGAGAATCGGTCGCGGGCGCATTGTTGCGGCGAGCAGGTTCACTTCGATCGCATTGCCGATAGCCGCAGAGGTCCAACCATACGCATAGTGCTTCGTCAACTCGACGGCAGCAACGTCTCCGAGCGCGGTGGCCATCGAGGGATGATAGGCGGCGATGAGCTGCCCTTCAAAGGCGAAAATCTCCGTTGCCCGCCCGAGTGCCGCGGCGTCGGAGTTCGCCTCTTCTCGCGAGAGCAAACATTGAAAGCACGCCGTTTCTTTTGGAATGACGAGCGGACCAACAAGTCCGACGGCGTTCTGGAGTACGACCGGTAAGAAATGCCACCCGCGCCGGTAAGCGAGCGCGTTCCAAGTCGCCAGCCGCTGCAGACCGCCGAAGTCGGAACAGACGACGAGGCAAACGGTGGAAGCATCGGGCGGCGACTTCTCCCACGCACCGTACTCCTCGGGCTCGGCGAGTCCCCATTGCGCGGCACGCAGTTTTTCGCCGTCTTCGAAGAGCCGAACGTTCCGGAAACTAGGGTCGTCTACAACGCGCGGGCGAGCCCCGATCGAGACCAAGCTTCCGGCGAGCTGGCGGGAAATGGCGTTGACGCCGAGCACATTAATCGACACGCGCTCGAACGCCGCTAGCACGGCTTGGGGAGCTCTGCCGACGTTCCACGCAAGAACCTGGTCGGGCGTCTCCGGATCGCTGCTCGCGTCCGCGGGATCGACGAGCATTCGTTTTTTGCGGAGATCGGCGATCAGGGTCTCCGCGTCGACGCCGGGCGCGGCGCCCCGCATAATTTCGGGTAACTCTGATGCGAGTATCCCGCCAGGCGCACCCGCGCGCGCCAGCGCGCTTGCCGCCGCAGCGGCTCCTTGAATGGAAACGAGGAGTTCGTCAACTCCTCGTTTCACGATCACGCCTTCGGGGACTTCGATTAACTGAACTGGGAGCGCTATTACCCTCTCGTCGGACATTCTCCGCTAGCCGTTAGCCGGTGAGGGGATCGAAATGGAACCAAGCGCAGCTGCAGCTGCAACAGCAGCAATTGATTCCGTCTTCGCCGCTCATCACTTCGAATAGCAGTCCGGTGCTGCCCTGCTGCTCGATGATGTACGACATGCAGTCTCCGATGTCGCCAAACGTCAACTGAGCGAACTTCTTTGAGAGCTTCTGTAGCGCAGCATTGTCGAGGTCGGCGATTGCCGCAAAGTCCCCGAGCGTGAGTTCCCCGGTATTACCCGGAAGATACGAGGCCGGGATGAATTTCGAGATCGGCGTCTTCGGCGGGACGAGGTACTTGGTGTCGGGTTGGAAGAATCGGCCGCCGGTGCGCGCGAGCGCGGCCGCAGGGTCGGCATACACGGCGCCGCCCACGAGCAAACCGGCCTTGAGGAAGTTCAGGCGCGAGTCCTTTTGTTGCTCCATCTGGATGGGCTCCCCTAGTCTTCTGGCAGTTCGGCCAGCGCGATCTGCGAGGGATGCGGCCTGGGCCGCTAGCTGAAAACCGCTCGGCCTTTAATATAGCCTTAAGATTCCCTCGGCTCAACGGTCCCCCTGCTTCCTCAGGACTCGAGCGCCCGCGCGCTCTCCTAGGGTCTGGCGGCGGCGCAGCCTCCGCTCGCACCGGGCAGCCCGTTCGCCGAGCCGCCTGAGCAGCGCGCTCTTGCCGTAGCCCGGAGGACCCGCAAGCAAAAGCGCCGACCCGCTCTTGCTGATGGCACCCTGAAGCATGCTCCGAAAAAGACGTAGCTCGTCGTTGCGTCCAACGAGCAGACGCTCCGGCTTACTAAACCTCTAGCCACCGGACGAGATCACCACATCTCTTTTTTGGGAAAACCTTGCGCGCTAATCTTGCATTCGGTGGCTTCGGCCTCGAACTTCGCCACCGTTGTCTTCGGTCGCCATCGGACTTTCGGATTCCGAGGCCGTTACGTGCAAATCAGGATTGGGAAGGACGAGAGACTCTGCTTCGTCGGTGACTTCTTCGCCATCTAGCAACAGATCAACCTCACCGGTATAGCCGACAGGATACGAAGATCGGGCGGTTGCGGTCGCGCCGCTGCTCATAATAACGCGATCACCTTGTGAGAGGGCCCTCGAAAGGCCGTGGGCGTCTTCATTCATGATGTCTCATTACCCGCACGGTTTAGAGCGAACCGAAGTCCACCACGATTTCATTAAGTCCGGGGAACATGTTCCCGGCCTCGGGTAGGTCGTCCAGCGACTTCTGCGCGTACTGCACGAGTTCGTTTCCGTCAGCGCCCTGTCCATCCGCAATGCAGCTGTCCGCTGCTGGGTTGTAGTTAAGCCGTAGTGTGTTGCCGTCAAAGGAGTGTATTTCGAGGCCGCGCTCGGCCAGTTTTCCCGTATAGACGTCGCGGTCGTCATATTCCATAGGCCCGTTGTACCCCGAATCCATCGCCATCGCAAGAAGCCAGTGAGCCCGTAGCAGTTCCCGAGCGAAATAGCAACGGGCTCTCTGGTGGCATACCCTCCTCGCTGCTATCGCAGTCGCCTCTTCATCTAATCCCAACCCAAAAGGAAATCTCAAGCGTGTACGTTTGCGTCCGCTGCGGCCATCACACAAGTTCATTTAAGTGCCGGACGGTCTCGCGCATTGCGGACAAGGATCGCCAAGGCCAAGAGCAGTTCAAGGAGACTTAGCCGACGCCCGGACTTGAACCGGGGACCTATTGTTTACGAAACAATTGCTCTACCAACTGAGCTACGTCGGCGTCGAGGCGGCCTTCCACGAGAGGCGTAGGCCAGCCTTTCGGAGCATCGTGCAATTATGAGAAGCATACCTTTGCTTGCCCTTCTGCTTGCGCTCGCAGCGCCGGTCTGCGCTTTGGCCGACCAAGATGCGACGTACGCCGGCCAATTGAGCGCCTCGGAGAACGCGTTCGTAAGCGAGATTTCGAGCTATCTGATGGCCCACTATCCTGCGGCGGCCGACGCCGTAAGGGCCGCTATATCCGCTACACCGCCGAGGACGAAACGGGCGCCATCAGCTACGCCAACCTGCATTGGCAGTCGACCGATACACGGCATCCGAGCCAGCTTCGGTACGACAAGAACGGCAGACTGCTCGGCGCCGACTATTCCGTCTTACTGAGCGGCAGCGCAACACGCCCCCAGTTGTGGGGTGTCAATCCTGGCCGATGGGTCGGTTCGACGGCCACATTCACCGGGTCGCGAAAGATCCGGCGACCGGTGAACTAAAATACGATCAATGGATGCCGGATAAGGACTTCACGGCAGCGGGGGCAATCCCGACAAGCCGAGCGCAGCTACGTTGGTCGCCATGAAAAAGGCCGGCAGTGCGGATCAAGTTGTGACGATCTTTCACTTTCCGTCCATCTGGGATCTCATCGTCTGGGTAACGCCCAATCCAAACGGCGCCTTCGCTTGGAAGAATCCACTCGTAACGCAGCTGGCTAGGGTACGTCGTGGAACGTGCCCCGCTTGGCGCTCTCGTCAAGCTCGAGGTCGTCGAGTAGATAATACACGATCTTGCGGTCGTCGAAGCCCACTTTGGCAAGCGAACGCCCCGCGATTTCGACGACCTCGTGGATATGGCCGGTACGGCCCGCATACTCGTAGTTGACGGCCGTGTAGCTCGGGTCGTCGGGTTTCGGATGCGGCGTCGCCTTCACGCCGCGCAGCGGCGTCCGATGTCGGTGCATGGCGCGAGGTTCGACACGGGTATTTCCGAAGCATCGTTCATGATTATCGAGTATCGAGGCAAGCGGCCAAAGATCGCCCCGTCGGCCTTCGTCGCGCCCAATGCCGTTCTGATCGGCGACGTCGAAGTCGGCGAAGAGGCGAGCATCTGGTTCGGAACCGTTTTGCGGGGCGACAATGGACCGATTCGAATCGGCGCGCGCACGTCGATTCAGGATAACGCGGTCGTACACGTCAGCGAACGGGGCGGCACGTTCGTCGGCGACGACGTGACGGTCGGTCACTGCGCGGTGATGGAAGACTGTACGATCGAACGTTTCGCCCTGATTGGAAGCAACGCGACGCTGCTCAACGGATGCACGATCGGCGAAGGCGCGTTGATTGCAGCGGGCAGCGTCGTCGGACAAAACGCAGCGATTCCGGCACGCGTCGTCGCGGCGGGTGCGCCCGCTACGGTAAAAAAGCCTCTGGAAGGCGAGGCAGCCGCCTGGATCGAGATATCCTCGGGAGAGTACGTCAAGCTCTCGCGGATGTATCTCGCTCAGAGCATCGGCTGCGTCGAAAACCAGGACATTATCATTTAAGACGGATGCAACGTCGTCCAGATCAAGACGCCGTTGAGTAGGAGAATCGCGACGGCCGCGCACACGGCCAACGCGGTCACAAACGGGCGGTTCACCAGGTCGCCCATGATTTTCCGATGCGCTCCCAAGAGCACCAGGGCGATCACCGGCACCGGCAATACGAAGCTCAAGATCACTTGGCTGACGATGAGCGTTTGCGTGACGTTGAGCCCAAGTGCCACGACGGCGACCGCCGGCAGCATCGTGATGACCCGCCGGGCCCAAAGGGGAACCGTGAAACCGATGAAGCTTTGCATGATCACCTGACCGGCCATCGTGCCGACGACCGAGCTCGAGATGCCCGAGGCCATCAGCGAGATCAGAAAGACGACCGCCGCGAGATTGCCGAGCAGGGGCGTGAGCGTGCGATAGGCCGTCGCGATATCGGCGACCGCAGCGTGGCCGGTCGTATGAAAGACCGCCGCTGCCATATACATCATGGCGAGGTTCACCAAGCCCGCAATCGTCAGCGCAACGATCACGTCGACGTACGAGAAGCGCACGATGCGGCCAACGTCGCGCCGGTTTTTGGCGACGATTCGGTCCTGCGTGAGCGCGGAGTGCAGATAGATTGCGTGCGGCATAACGGTCGCGCCGACGATGCCTACGGCCAGAAAAACGCTCGAGGGGCCGCCGATCCACGGCACGACCGAGTGGTAGAGTACTTGATGCCAGTCCGGCTTGGAGAGCACGGTTTCGACGATGTAGCAGACGGCGATAATGCCGACCAGCGAGCCGATCAACGTTTCCATCGTGCGAAAGCCGTAGCGGTGCAGCGCTAATATCGCATAGGTCACGATTCCGGTGATGACCGCACCGATCAACATCGGAATGTGGAAGAGCAAATAGAGTCCGATGATCGCTCCGAGAAACTCCGCGAGATCGGTCGCCATCGCTCCGACCTCGCTGACGATCCACATCGAAATCACGACCGGTTTGGGCGCGTTGGCGCGCGAGAGTTCGGCGAGGTTCTTTCCGGTCGCGATGCCGAGCTTTGCGGAGAGTCCCTGAAAGAGCATCGCCATCAAGTTTGCGAGTACGACCACCCAGAGCAGCCGGTAGCCGAACATCGCGCCGCCCTGAATGTTGGTCGCGAAGTTGCCGGGGTCCATGTACGCAACCGACGCAACGAACGCGGGCCCGGCAAAGGGCAGGAGCGCTCGCAGACCGCGGCGCTTTCCGGCTAGGGCCTCGTGCCCAGCAGCGACCACGTGCGGACTGGCCGCGCCGACGCCGTAGCTACGTTGCAATGCGTACCATCTCTGCGTGACGGCGACTCAGCGAGACGACGCGCTTTCCGTAGCGCACGCTCACCTGCGCCGTATCGTTGCGTTCGACGCGAAGCGTCGTACCCGGAAGCACGCCGGCTGCGGCAAGCGCGCGGATCGCCTCGTCATCGCGGTCGTCGAGGCTCACGACGCGAGCGCGCGTTCCCACGGCAATGCTCGCCAATGTGGGCAGCGGAGTGCGGGCTGCCGGAGCATCGTCGTACGGGATCGGATGCCCGTGGGGATCGCTACTCGGCCGTCCGAGGAAGACGGCGATTCGCAAGGCAAGGTCGTCCGAGATCACGTGTTCGATGCGCTCGGCTTCCGAGTGCAGCCGCTCCAGCGGCACGCTTAACGACTGATGGAGAAAAGTTTCGAGCAGGCGGTGCCGGCGCACCATCGCCACGGCAAGTGCCCGTCCCTTGCGGCTGAGCTGCAGCGGCGTGGCCGGCGTCGCCTGGGCCTCCAACAGGCCGTCGGTCTCAAGCAGGCGCTTTGCCTTGCTCACCGAGACCCGGCTCACGTTGAGGTATCGCGCGACTGCCGCAGCTCGCACCGGAGCGCCGCCGCCGAGCTGGTAGATCGCCTTGACGTAGTCCTCCCGAGCCCGCGATGGAGACCGGTCGGACCCGACCGTCAGCAGACCCGGCGTACTTTTGTTACCCATGGCTAACGCTAACCATGGTTAACGCTCTTAGCCTACGCCAGCCGCGCCCCCTCTAAGGAGTGGGGTAGTGCGTCTCGTCACCGTAGGGCAAGAACAGCGTGAACTCGCGCTGGAAGCGCAGTTTGACCGTTCCGGTCGGACCGTTGCGATGTTTGGCGATGATGAACTCGGTCATGTCGGGCTCCGGCGTTTCGGGATTGTAATAGCCGTCGCGGTAGAGGAACGCGACGACGTCCGCTTCTTGCTCAAGACTTCCGCTGTCTCTAAGGTCTGCAAGCATGGGGCGTTTTTCGCTGCGAATTTCAACGCCGCGGTTGAGCTGAGCCAGCGCAATGATCGGTACTGCGAGGTCTTTTGCCGTTATCTTGAGCGTCCGGCAGATTTCCGATAGCTCCTCGTTGCGGTTGGCATTGCGCGCGAGCACGCCGGGGCGAACGAGCTGAAGATAGTCGATGAAGATCGCGGCCAGTCCGACGGTAGACTTTAGCCGGCGGCAGCGGCTGCGCACGTCGCCGATCGTCAGGGCGCCCATGTCGTCGAGATAGATCGGAAGCTCGTTGAGCGTGCCCATCGCCCGCGAGATGTCTTCCCACTGGTGCTGCTTGATGTTGCCGCGGCGCATGTCGTTCATCGAGATGCGTGCCTCGGCGCAAATCAAGCGCTGAATCAACTCGTTGTTCGACATCTCCAAGGAGAAGAACGCGATCGGCTCGCCGCACTCGCGCGCCGCGGCGACCGCCATGTTGAGCGCAAACGAAGTCTTGCCCATGCCCGGCCGCGCGGCGACGATCACGAAGTTGCCCGGCTGGAAACCCGTCGTCATCGCGTCGACGTCGCGGAAGCCCGAGGTGAGCCCGGTGCGATCGCCGCGCATGTGAAAGAGCCGATCGATATGGTCGAACGCGTCCTTCATCAGCCGGCTTACCGGCATGAAGTCGCTGATACCGCGGCGCTCGCCGATCGTATAAACCAGCTGTGCCGAGCGGTCGAGGGCTCCGGGGACGTCTTCTTCACCCTCGAAGCCGAGCTGGGTGATCTCGGTTCCGGCGTGAATCAGGGAGCGAAGCAGAGATTTCTCACGAACGATCGTCGCATAATAGCGCGCCGATCCGGCACTCTGCACGGTATCCATGAGCGCGCTGATGTACGAGAGCCCGCCGACGCGTTCCAAGACGTTGCGCTGCTTGAGTTCCTCGCCGACGGTGATCTTGTCGACCGGCTCGCCGCGCTCGTACAGATCGACCAGCACGGCGAAGATCGTTTCGTGCACGTGCGCGTAGAAATCGGCGGGGCGAACGATTTCGCCGACGGCTGCAAGCATTTCGCGATCGACTAGCACGGAGCCGATCACGGCCATCTCCGCCTCGAGGTTGCTCGGCGGAATGCGATCGATCGTTGAGCGAAGCGGTTGGACTGTCATGAGCGTCGAGCCGCTGTCCCGCATCGCGCCGGTGAACGCCTTGTGGGTCGCTTGTGCATAAGGAAAAATATACGTGAGTAGTGTGCCATACGTTATGGCACTCAGACGCGAGGGGCTCTTAGCGCCGGCGCTCGGGCAGGCCTCGCAGCACTTGCGCGACGCTCGTCACCGGAACGACTTCCAGCCCGGTTAGCGCGGCGTCGATCTCGCGTGCGTTCTCCTTGGGCACCAGGACTTGCCGCATCCCCGCCTGACGGGCCGCGTACAGTTTCTCGACGACGCCGCCTACCCCGCGCACCTTCCCTTGAATCGAGAGTTCACCGGTGATGGCAAGGTCTTGGGGGATCGGCGTCTTCGTGACCGCCGAATAGAGCGCGAGAAAGATAGCGAGTCCGGCGGAAGGGCCGTCGATGTTTCCGCCGCCGACGACGTTGATGTGCAGGTCGAAGTCGGCGACGTCGAAGCCGGTCACGGTGCGCATGACGCTGGTTGCGTTGAAGACGGAGTCCTTGGCCATCGAACCGGCCGTATCGTTAAAGCGGATCGTCCCTTTCCCGGGTTGCGATGCGGGAAAGGCGACCGCTTCGATCTCGATGATGCTGCCCAAGTGATGCAGTACACCCAGACCAAAGCTCTTGCCGATCTCGCGCGTCGCGCGCCCCTTCACCTGCGTGGCGCGTACCAGCCGGCTCGTGCGAACGACGGCGCGCACGTCCTCTTCCAGGATCGACGGACTCTTGATCGCTCCCGCTTGCTGTTTGCTCGGGTAAAGCCGATAGAGTGCTTGACCGTAGGCGTCGGCAACAATCTGCACCGCCTTGCGCCCCTCGATCGTGTACGATGCGATCAGCTGCGCGACGCCGCGCGCGGCCTTGGCGCCCAGCCGCCGAACGGCACCCTGCACGATCGTAAGAATTTGCTGCTGCGACAACGGCGCAAAGAAAATCTCGGCGCAGCGCGAGCGCACTGCCGGGTCGATGTCGTCGGGTTCGCGAGTCGTGGCGCCGATCAAAATAAAGTCGGCCGGAGCCCCCTCTTTAAAAAGGCGCCTGATCCATTGCGGAACGTTCGGCGCGCTCTCGTCGTAGTACGACGATTCGAAGGGAACGCGCTTATCCTCGAGCACTTTGAGCAACCGCGACTGGAGCGGGCCATCCATCTCGCCGATCTCGTCGATGAACAGCACGCCGCCATGAGCTCGCGTTACCAGACCCAGCTTGGGCTCCGGGATGCCGCCCTCGGAAAACTCACGCCGGCTGCCTTGATAGATGGGATCGTGCACGCTGCCTAGGAGCGGATCGACGGTTTCGCGTGGATCCCAGCGCAGCGTCGTTCCGCTCGCCTCCACGAAGGGTGCATCTTTTGCAAACGGGGTGTACGGCCGCGACTTTGCAACCTCCAGCGCGAGACGCGCGACCGTCGTCTTGCCCACGCCGGGCGGCCCGTAGAGAATCGCGTGTTGCGGATACGGCGAGCTGATCTTCGCCAGCAGCGCCCGAATCGCCGACTCTTGGCCGACGACCTCGCGCAGCGTTTGCGGACGGAGTTGCGCGAGGGCCGAAACCGAGAGCCCGCGCTGCGAGAGCGCTTCGAGCTCGTCGAACTTGGCTTGGGATGCCGGGGTCTCCGGGCCGCCCGTCTCGCGCAACGCCTCGAGCTTGAGGTCCTTGACGTACTCCTGATGGCGCTCGGCCATCTTTTCGTTAACGCGCCGCTCGATCGAGTTTTCGGCGTGGCGTTGCGCGATGACGTCGGCCATTGCCTCTTCGATCTCGGCGATCGCTTTGCGCTGCTGCGCGCGAGTCGTCACCCGTTCGAGCGTCGGGTCCTCGAAGACCAGGCGCTGCAGACCGCAAAGCCGGTCCGGCAGATTCTGCGAACGCATCATCTTGAGGGCGCTGACTTTGCCGGCCCGTAACACGACTTTGTCTTGGCCGATCACCGAGGCAAGCATGTCGTAGAGCGCGCTGACGTACCGGCTCAACTCATCTTCGGCGCCGAACTTCCGGCGAAAACGGGCCACGTAGACCTGTTGCACCGCTGGGGAGGCTTCTTAGGCGGCCACGACGTCCACCACGGCTTTGGCGACGACGCTCTTGTGAAGCTTGATCTCGACCGGATACGACCCGAGCGCCTTGATCTGCTCGGTCAGCTCGATTTTATGCCTGTCGATCTCAATCGAGAGCGCGCCGGCGATCGCCGAGGCGACGTCGGCATTGGTAACGGCCCCAAAGAGCTTTCCGTTGCCGCCGGCTTTTGCGCGCACGGCAAACTTTGCGGCTTCGATACGAGCCGCGAGCGCCTTCGCCTCGGCCAGCTCGTTTGCCTCACGGCGCGCTTGGGCTTTGTGCTGCGCTTCGATCTGTGCCAGCGCGCCCTTGTCGGCTTCGCCGGCGAGCTTGCGCGGAAGCAAGAAGTTCCGGGCGTAACCGTCGGCGACGTCGACGACGTCGCCCTTGCGTCCCAGCGCTTTGACGTCGGTGAAGAGGACGAGCTTCACGGCTGCTATTCGGACCCGAACGGAAGGAAAGCGATGAGGCGCGCCCGCTTGACCGCCACGGTCAGCATCCGCTGGTGCTTGGCGCAGTTTCCCGAGATTCGTCGCGGCACGATTTTTCCGCGCTCGGAGACATACTTCTTCAGGCGGCCCGTATCGCGGTAGCTTACAGCGATCGCTCGATCGGTGCAGAAGCCGCAGGGTTTGCGCTTGGGGCGCCGGTCTTTGACGGCGCGCTTAGTTTTACTTGGTGGCATAGCGTCCTTTCGACTAGGTGGTTGCCGGTTTCGCAGGTCCCGCGAGGGCCGCAAAACCCTAGCCAGGTGGGGCGAGGCTCGCTCCACCACCGGCCCGAGACGAGCTCGGAGGCCGGATTTGGTCGGAACGTATGTTCGGATTGCCCCGCCGACGGTCCTGGCGGGCCGGGAACCGAATTCCGTGACGCTAGCCCCACAATGGTGTATAGTGGTTGGGTTACCCAGGCTTCGAAGTCCGCGAAAGTCCCAATGGCACTGAAGCGAGTCGGATCCGGAGAACAACCTTACTTAATCTAGGAGATTCGCTCGCTACATGTATACAGACGAAATGCTTACCTGCGTTGACTGCGGACAACAGTTTCCGTTCACTTCAGGAGAACAAGAATTTTTCGCAATGAAGGGCTTTACGAATAAGCCCAGTCGCTGCACGGATTGCCGTGCGGCCCGCAAAGCTGGTCGCTCACCTAACGGTGGCGGCGCCCGCAGCAGCAGCCAACGGGAAATGTTCAAGGCGACGTGCAGCCAGTGCGGCGGCGTTGCCGAGGTTCCGTTTCAGCCGCGAGGCGACAAGCCGGT
>PMTY01000005.1 GCA_003167155.1 Candidatus Cybelea tumulisoli | reverse complement strand
AATGCGGCGTCGCGCAGCACGCCTGCGTCCCCCACGGTGTCACCGTCGTCCGAAAACCCTACGGCGCCAGCCTGCGCCAGCGCCGCAAAGTCGCACGGCTCGTGGCCTTTGCGCCCCAACGTGATTGCCCCGATCGGGTAGACTCGGCAGCGCCCCAAACGTTCCGCGTTCTCCCGCAGCCATTGCAGCGTGGCGGGGGCATCGAGCGCCGGATTGGTATTGGGCATACAGGCCACGGCGCTAAAACCTCCCCGCACGGCGGCCTCCGTTCCGGTAGCGATCGTCTCTTTCTGCGGAAAGCCCGGCTCGCGCAAGTGCACGTGCATGTCGATAAAACCCGGCGCGACGATCGCACCCGCGACGTCGAGCACGCTCTCGCCCTCATCGGATTCGAGATGCTCGCCGATCTCTGCAACCATGCCGTTTCGGATTCGCACGTCGCGAACGGCATCGAGCGACGCAACGGGGTCGACGACTCTGCCGCCCGTGATGAGAAGAGCCGTCATGAAAGCGCTTACAGACTCCTCGCGTTGACGAGCAAGTCCAGGACGGCCATACGAATGGCAACGCCATGGTGCACCTGACGCGCGTAGCGCCAGCCCGCGAAATCCAGCACCGAATCATCGAGCTCCATTCCGCGATTGTACGGACCCGGGTGCATCACGATGCTCTCTTTACGCAATAAATGCAGCCTGCGATGATCGAGGCGATAGGCTGCGACGTACTCGGCATCCGAGATCGGCATCTCGACGAAGCGCTCTCGTTGAATTCGCAGCAAAACAACCGCGTCGACGTTCGGCAAGACCGCGTCGAAATCGCGTTCGACGCGGACACCATTGCCGGCGTAGGTGCTCGGCAAGAAGGCTTCGGGTCCGACGAGTACGACGGTGGCTCCGAGCCGCGAAAGACCGCGGATCGCCGAATGCGCCACGCGGCTATGAAGAATGTCGCCGACTATCGCGATCGCTCGTCCTTTGAGATCGCCGAACTCTTCGATGAGGGTGTAGATATCGAGCAGCGCTTGCGTCGGGTGGGCGTGCACGCCGTCGCCGGCGTTGACGACGTGGCCGTCGAAGCCCAGAGCGAGGCGCTGCGGAAAGCCCGCTTCCGGGTGGCGCACGACCAAAACCGAAATCCCCATCGCGCCCAGCGTCATCGCGGTGTCCTCCAGCGTTTCACCCTTGCTGGACAGGCTCAGGTTGCGCGGCGCGAGGTTGACGACGTCGGCCCCCAGCCGCAGTTCGGCCATGTTGAAGGACGTGAACGTCCGAGTGCTCTCTTCAAAGAACATGTTGACGCACGTCTTGCCGCCCAGCCGTCGCCCCGGCGCGGTTTGCTCGAACGCCGCGGNNAGGCTACGGCGGATCCGCATCGGCGTGTCCTAATATCGTCACTTCATCGGAAGCGCTGGATTGGGGCGAGAGCACCACTTTCACTCGTTGATTCGGCGACGTCGGCGTGAACCGGCCAACGTAATCGGGTTGAATCGGAAGTTCTCGCAAGCCGCGATCCACCAGAACGCAGAGCCGGATCGCCGCCGGGCGCCCGAGATCGGTTACGGCATCCAGGGCCGAACGAATCGTTCGACCAGTGTACAACACGTCGTCGACGACGATGACCATCCGGCCCGAGACGTCGACGGGAATTTGCGACTCCGGCAGTTCGTGCATCACGCGGTCGTCGCGGTAAAGATTGATGTTCAGGAAGCCCAGTGCGGGCTTGCGCCCGCTGATGCGCTCGATCTCAGCCGCGAGCCGCACGGCCAGCGCCTCCCCTCCGCGTCGCACGCCCAACACGACGAGCCCGTCTTGAGCCTCGTTCGGTTCGACGATCTCGTGGGCCAGCCGCGCGATGATTCTGCCGACCTCATCGCTTCGTGCCAAAACGCCGTGCGCTGCCGTTGCCGTCATGCCGGTTCCTTCAAGCCGCGCAACGCCGCTTCGACTCGCGCCAACTCGCCGCGATAGGCTTCCAACTTTTCACGCTCTTTGGCGACGATCTCCGGAGCTGCCCTCGAGACGAAGGCTTCATTCCCCAACTTCTTCTCGCCCCGGTCGATTTCCGAGAGCAAATGCCCAACCTCCTTGCGATAGCGTTCTTCGAGCATGCCGTGCGGGGCATGCACGCTGACGGAACCAAGCGCTTCGTCCAACTTTTCACCGGCCGCGGCCGATCGCTCGATTGTGGCCGCGCAGAAGAGCGCAAGAAGCTCGGCCATTTCCTCCGGCACGTTCGCCGGAACCTCGAGCGCCACTCGTTCTTTCGGAGGCAACCCCAGCTCCGCCCGCAGATTGCGCATTCGCTCGACCGTCCGTTTGAGCAGTTCAAAGTTTCGCGCCTCGGTTTCGAACGCCGGAATCTCAAGCGGGTCGGGCCACGTCGCCGTCACGATCGTCGGTCCGTCATGCGGTAGAGCCAGCCAAATCTCTTCGCTGATAAAGGGCGCAACCGGATGCAGCAGCCGCATGGCGTTATTCCAAACAAAAGAGAGAACGGCTGCCCGGCTCGAGCGATTTCCCGGCGCCTTGGTCGCTTCGAGGTACCAATCGCAGACTTCGTACCAGAGGAAGCGCCAGACGCTCTCGGCCGCATTGCCGAAGTCGTACGCGTCGAGCAACCCGGCAATCTGTACGGACGTCTCCCGAAGCCGGGTGAGGATCCAGCGGTCGGCCGGCGTGAGCGTGCCTGCCTCCGGCAGCGTCATAGCCGGCGGCAAACCCTCGGGCAGCGCGAGCATGTACCGCGTCGCATTCCAAATCTTATTGTTGAAGTTGCGCGCCTCTTCGCAACGCGACTCCTGATAGCGAATCTCTTGGCTTTCGAGACGCATCTGCCGAAGGATCGAGAGCCGAAATGCGTCCGCGCCATACTTCTCCGCCAACTCCATCGGATCGATCGTGTTGCCGAGCGACTTCGACATCTTTCGCCCGGCGGCATCGAAGACCAACGGCGTAATGACGACGTCGTGGAATGGAACGGCTTCCATGAAGTGCAGTCCCAGCATCACCATCCGGGCGACCCAGAGAAAGATGATCTCTCCGCCGGTGATCATCGTCTGCGATGGATACCAACAGCGCAGCTCTGGCGTCGACTCCGGCCAGCCCAGAATCGAGAAGGGCCAAATTCCGCTGGAGAACCAGGTGTCGAGGGTATCCAAATCGCGCGTCAGCTCGCTCGTGCCGTAGGTTGCCAGTGCTATATCGAGCGCCTCTTCTTCGCTCTCGGCGACNNCTTCGCGGCCGTCGGGCGTGTACCAAACCGGCAGCTGATGGCCCCACCACAGTTGACGAGAGATGTTCCAATCGCGAATGTTCTCCAGCCAATGCTCGTACGTGCGTCCATGCCGCTCGGGCACGAACCGGACGCGGCCGTCGCGATACGCGTCCAACGCCGGCTTTGCCAGTGGCGCCATCTTGACGAACCATTGCAGGGAGAGTAACGGCTCGACCACGTCGCCGCTGCGATCGCTGGTCGCAACCGAATGCCGATGCGGCTGCGCCTCGAGAAGCACGCCGCACCCTTGCAAGTCGGTCACGATTCGTTCGCGTGCTTCGAATCGATCGAGCCCCGCGTATGGACCGACGTTGACGGCGGTGCCGATGATTCGAGCATCGAGGCCGATAACCGAAGGCATTTCCAAGCCATGCCGTACGCCGATCTCGTAATCGACTTGGTCGTGCGCCGGCGTTACCTTGACCGCTCCGGTTCCGAACGCCATGTCGACGGCTTCGTCGGCAACGATCGGGATCGCGCGGTCGAAAAGGGGCGGCAACCAGACGGTGCGGCCGATGACCGCCGAGTAACGAGGATCTTGCGGATGAACCGCGATGGCAACATCGGCGAGCATGGTCTCCGGCCTCGTGGTCGCGATCTCAATGCCGTCGCTGCGATCTTCTTTTGAAAATGGATAGCGAATGCGCCAGAGCGTACCGTCGCGCTCGACGTACTCGAGCTCCCCGTCGGAGATCGTCGTCTTGCCCGTCGGATCCCAGTTCACCAAACGCGTCCCGCGATAGATCAGGCCTTCGCGATAGAGCGTAACGAAGACCCGGCGCACCGCCGCGGAGAGCCCCTCGTCCATCGTGAAGCGCGACCGCTCCCAATCGGCTCCAAAGCCGAGCCGGCGAAACTGCGCGTCGATCTCGCCGCCATAGGTGCGCGACCATTCCCATGCGCGCGCAATGAAGGCTTCTCGGCCCAGATCGTCCCGGCGCCGGCCTTCCTTCGCCAGCGCTTTGACCAGCACGGCCTCGGTGGCAATTGCCGCATGATCCGAGCCCGGCAGCCAGTCGGCATTCTCTCCAAGCATCCGGTGGTAGCGCGTAAGCACATCCATCGGCAGATACGTCGAGCCATGCCCGATATGTGCGCGTGCCGTTACGTTGGGCGGCGGCATGCAGATAATAAACGGCGGCCGCGCCGGATCGGGCTCCTCGTGAAAGTAGCCGTTGCGCTCCCATTGCTCGTACAAACGCGGCTCGACCGCCTGCGGGTCGTAATGCTTTGGGAGTTCCATTCGTTGCGTGTGCCTACGCCGCGGCCTGACCGCGGCGACCGGCTTCCTCGGCCGGGTATAGCTCACTCTTGAGCGCCAACTGCGCTCGCCCCCGAATCACCAGCGCTGCATTGACGTCGGCATGGTTACGATAACCACACTGCACACAGCAAAGGCGCCTTCTTCGGCGGCTCTCGCGCGCAACGTGCTCGCAACGCGAGCACTCCTGCGACGAGAAATGACTATCTACCTCGACCACCGTGCGCGCAGCCTCTTCCGCTTTCGCCACGATCATCTGCCGAAGCAGACCAAATCCACTATCCAACACCACCCGGTTCAAACCAGCCTTGGCGCGCACCTTGCGCCCAGGGCAATCCACGGTCCCTCTGGCGCTGCGGGTCATCGCGCGCAGAGACAACTTCTCGAGCGCAATCACATCGGCGCCGTCAACCAGTCTGCGGGCGACCTTATGAGCGTAGTCGCGCCGGGCATTGGCCTGCCGCTCCTTGGCGCGCGCTAGGCGTCCCCGTGCTTTGATACGACGATGCTCGCGGCCATTGATCACGCGCCGCGCGCCATCGCGCTCCGTGAGTGCTTCGAGTTCGCGCTGAAGCCGTGCGGTCTTCGCTTTGCGCTCCTCGCCCACCGCCACATTGGCGATCAACCGACTATCCGAGAGCGCCGCCAGCACGTGCACCCCGCGATCGACGCCGATCACACCGCCCACGCGCGCCCGTACGTCGCCGGAACTTGTCGGCCTTTGCGGAGTTTGACAGCACCAACGCCGGGGATGTTCACTCGCTGCTGTCCGTGATTGAAGCGTAGGGCGCGGTTGCCGTGCGGGAACTCCAACTGCTGCCAGCGCTGCCAGCTCCTAAATCGGGGATAGCCCGCAGTCTCGCCGAGTTTGTAGCCCCGGAAGAACGCCGTCATCGCCAGGTCCAGGCGATGCAGCACCGCATCCTCCGTCTCGCGGTAAACCGCTCGCAGGCGCCCGTCTTCGGCCCGAAGCGCGGTGATCTCCGCGTACTGCATCTTCGCCGTTACCGTAATCTTGCGCAAGCGATAGGCCTCACGGCGTTGCTCCAGCAGCGCGTTATAGAGTTCGCGCGTCACATCGAGCATTACCGCCATCGCCGCGGCTTGGCGCGTCGTTGGGTAAAGGCGGATACGCTCGATGCGCTTCACAACGCCCAGCATAACCCAGCTCAGTGTAAGATGCTTGGCACATACCGCTTGTCAAGTAGTCGTCGTTCCTGGTGATCGCTGCGCCACTTGCGCTTCGCGTGGCTCCTCGATCCGCAGTCATTGGATCGTGGGGTCTTGCGACGGAGTCGTTCGCGTCGCGCTCACTACCTTGGAGCCCCTGCGTTCCTCGAGGGGATTCGTGTCGGATTTGCCCATCCTTGGACTGCGCTGATCAGAAAGCGAGCGGCAGGTCGTCGTAAGATGCGCTGCTTGTCGGTCCTAGGGCATCTTAAGCGGGCATGTCTTTCTTTTGGTCGTGGTAGATTAGCGTCGGCGCTTCCTTCTTCTCGATCACGTCTTTGTTGACGACGCACTTCTTGACGCCTTGGAGCGACGGGAGGTCGTACATGACCTCGAGCATCGTCTCTTCGAGGATCGAGCGTAAGCCGCGGGCGCCGGTCTTACGGCTTTGCGCTTTGTGCGCGATTGCCACCAGCGCTTCTTTGGTGAACTGCAAGTCCACGCCATCCATACTGAGGATCTTTTGAAACTGACGAACGAGCGCGTTGCGCGGNNCGGAGCAAATCCTCGGGCATCAACTGTTGGAAGAGCTTGCCGACGTGCACGTCGCGCTTGGTCTCGGGGTTCGCGCGGAAACCCATGTTGTTGGCGGCGACGCGCGATTCGATGATGCGCTCGAGCCCGTCGAAGGCTCCGCCGCAAATGAACAGCACGTTGGTCGTGTCGATCTGAATGAACTCTTGGTGCGGATGCTTGCGACCGCCCTGCGGCGGCACGTTGGCCGTCGT